>DDFA01000013.1 GCA_002336975.1 Phyllobacteriaceae bacterium UBA1940 | reverse complement strand
AGGAGCGGCAGGCGCAGCGGCGGCGGCCGGATCGGGCAGCGGCGCAGGCTGGTCGGCGGTCGTGCGCAGATAGGCGATCAGATTGGCGCGATCCTGTACCGCCTTGAGGCCCGGGAAGTTCATCGCCGTGCCCTTCACCGTGGTCTTGGGCGACAAGATGAACTCGGACAGGTGCTCATAATCCCACTTGGGACGCGAGCCGGCATGTTCCTTCATCGCGGCCGAATAGGAGAACCCGGCATGGGAGGCGACAGGGCGATCGATGACGCCCCAGAGGTTCGGGCCGATCTTGTTGGCGCCGCCGCTGTCGTCGGTGTGGCAGGCGGCGCAGCGCGCGAACAGTTTCTTGCCGGCCTCAACGTCAGCCGACGCCAGCAGCGGCGAGACCGGATCGGGACCCGCGGCAGCAGCTTCGCCGCTCGGCGCGCCGGCTTCAGCTTCCTGGATGATGTAGCCAGGCTTTTCAGGCTTGTGGGCGGCAAACAGGCTGTCGGCGACGATGTTCACCGTAAACAGCACAAACACCGTCCCGAGAATGCCGCCGATGATCTTGTTGTATTCGAAGGAGTTCATTCGCCCCAGCTCCCTGGCGTCGTTTCAGACGATTGCGGGCGTCCCGCGCATTCGTCCATTCTTGGTTCCGGCAGAGCCGATGAAAACGCCGGGAAACTAGGTCTTTTGCTTGGGTAGCGCAACTCCTATAAGGGCGCTCTCAACTGAGACTTTTTGCCACTTCCGCCGTAGCCAGAAATCGATGTCCGTTCTGATCCTCATTCCGGCCCGGATGGCCGCGACCCGGCTGCCGGGAAAACCGCTCGCCGACATCAAAGGCGCGCCGATGATCGTGCATGTGGCGCGCCGCGCCGCCGAGAGCGGCGTCGGCCGCGTCGTGGTCGCGACCGATTCGCGCGAGATCGCCGCGGCGGTGGCGGGCGCGGGGCATGAATTCGCCATGACGCGGGCCGACCACCAGACCGGTTCGGACCGGATTTTCGAGGCGCTGGGCCAGATCGATCCCGACCGCCGCGTCGCGACCATCGTCAATGTGCAAGGCGACATCCCGACCATCGATCCGGCCGCGATCCGCGCCTCGCTGGCGCCGCTCGACGATCCGGCCGTCGACATCGCCACGCTCGGCGTCGAAATCAGGCGCGACGAGGAAAAGACCAATCCCAACGTCGTCAAGATCGTCGGCACGCCGACATCGGCCGGACGGCTCAGGGCGCTCTACTTCACCCGCGCCACCGCACCTTGGGGAGAAGGCCCGCTCTACCACCATGTCGGACTCTACGCCTATCGCCGCGCCGCGCTGGAGCGTTTCGTGCAGCTGCCGCCCTCGCCGCTGGAAAAGCGCGAAAAACTCGAACAGCTGCGGGCGCTTGAAGCCGGCATGCGCATCGACGCGGCGCTGGTCGACACCGTGCCGCTCGGCGTCGACACGCCCGAAGACCTTGAACGCGCCCGAGAGATGTTGTGAGTCGGTCGTTATTCGTCGGTCGTGGGTCGTGGGTTGGCGGTCGAAAAAATCACGACCGACGACCGACGAACAACGACCGACTCTCTTCACTACAGGAATCGCCTTGATGTCTCCGTCCAAGACCAACCGCATTTCGTTCCAGGGCGAACCTGGCGCCAATTCCGACACCGCCTGCCGCAACATGTTTCCCGACATGGAGCCGCTGCCGTGCCCGACCTTCGAGGACGCGTTCAACGCGGTTGAGACCGGCAAGGCCGACCTGGCGATGATCCCGATCGAAAACACCATCGCCGGCCGCGTCGCCGACATCCATCACCTTTTGCCGGAATCGAAGCTGCACATCGTCGGCGAATATTTCCTGCCGATCCACTTCCAGCTGATGGTGCTGCCGGGCGTCGACCGTTCGGAAATCAAGACCGTGCACAGCCATATCCATGCGCTCGGCCAATGCCGCAAATACATCCGCAAGAACAATTGGAAGGGCGTCGTCGCCGGCGACACCGCAGGCGCAGCGAAACTGGTTTCGGAGCGCGGCGACCGCACCATGGCGGCGCTGGCGCCAAAACTCGCCGCCAGCCTCTACGGACTCGACATCCTGGAACGGAACGTCGAGGACACCGACACCAACGTCACCCGCTTCGTGGTCCTGACCAGGAACAAGCAGTGGGTCGAGCGGCCGACGCCCGATGCCAGGATGATGACCACCTTCATCTTCCGGGTGCGCAACGTTCCCGCAGCGCTCTACAAGGCGATGGGCGGCTTCGCCACCAATGGCGTCAACATGACCAAGCTGGAGAGCTATCAGCTCGGCGCATTCACCGCGACGCTGTTCTACGCCGACATCGAAGGCCATCCCGACGACGCCGGGGTCAGCAACGCGCTGGAAGAACTGCGGTTCTTCTCGCGCGAGGTGCGCATCCTGGGCGTCTATCCGCGCAGCGAGTCGCGCGAGGAATGGAAAGTCTCGGACTGAACACCTACGACGCGGCCTCGAGCGCGTCGATGTCGGATCCCCTGATCGCATCGAGATTCCGGGTGATCTTGTCCGCCGGCCAGTCCCACCAGGCAAGCGCGAGCAACCTCTCGACCGTCCTGTCGTCGAAGCGCATCTTGACCACCCTGGCCGGATTGCCGGCGACGATGGCGTAGTCGGGCACGTCATGGCTGACCACCGCCTTGGCCGCGACGATCGCGCCGTTGCCGATGCTGACGCCCGGCAGGATGACCGACTTCATGCCGATCCAGACATCGTTCTTCACAATGGTGTCGCCACGGATCTCGCGCCGCCAGGTCGACGGGTCGAAGCCCTTCTCCCAGCCATCGCCGAAGATGTTGAACGGATAGGTCGAGAACCCCGACATGGCGTGATTGGCGCCGTTCATGATGAACTGCGCGCCCTCTGCGATGGCGCAGAATCTGCCGATCACCAGCCTGTCCCCGATGAACGGGTAGTGGTGCAGCACGCAGTGGTCGACGAACTTTTCCGGCCCCTCGGGCGAGTCGTAATAGGTATAGTCGCCGATCTCGATATTCGGCTGATCGACAAGCGGCTTCAGGAACCCAACCCGGGGATGCATCGCAATCGGGTGTTTCAGCTCGGGTCGTGGTCCGTTCTCAAATCCGGTCATGATGCGCCTCCTTCCCGGCGCGCGCCGCACATGCGGCGAGCATAAGGCCCCGGACATAGCAAAAAAGCCCGCCGAAGCGGGCTTTCGGAATTGCGGGTCTGTCGCCTATTCGGCCGGTTTCGGCTTTCGCTTGAACAACCCAGCCAGATTGTCCCACAGTTCGATCTTGGCGCCCTGACGCTTCATGATCACGCCCTGCTGGACGATCGACAGGAAATTGTTCCACGCCCAGTAGATCACCAGACCCGCCGGGAACGTCGCCAGCATGAAGGTGAAGATCAGCGGCATCCAGTTGAAGATCATCGCCTGGGTCGGGTCGGGCGGCGTCGGGTTCATGCGCATCTGCAGGAACATGGTGATACCCATGATCAGCGGCCAGACGCCGATCATCAGGAAGTGCGGCACGGTATAGGGCAGCAGGCCGAACAGATTGAACAGCGAGGTCGGATCGGGCGCCGCCAGATCGTGGATCCAGCCGTAGAATGGCGCGTGACGCATCTCGATGGTGACGTAGAGCACCTTGTAGAGCGCGAAGAACACCGGGATCTGCACCAGCACCGGCCAGCAGCCGGCGACCGGGTTGATCTTCTCGGTCTTGTAGAGCTCCATCATCGCCTGCTGCTGCTTCATCTTGTCGTCCGCATATTTGTCGCGGATTTCCAGCATTTTCGGCTGCAGCACCTTCATCTTCGCCATCGAGGTGTAGCTCTTGTTGGCGAGCGGGAAGAAGATCAGCTTGACGATAACGGTGGTGGCGAGGATCGCCAGGCCGAAATTGCCGAGCGCGCGATAGAGCCAGTCGATCAGGAAGAACATCGGCTTGGTGATGAAATAGAACCAGCCCCAGTCGATCATCAGGTCGAACTGGCGGATGCCGAGGTCCTGCTCATAGGCCTGGATCTTGTGCACCTCCTTGGCGCCGGCGAACACCAGCGTCTCGGAGGTCGCGGTCTGGCCAGCGGCGACCTGCACCGGGTCGGCCAGGAAGTCCGACTGGTAGGACGGACGCTGCCCCTCGAACCAGGCGAAGCGCGGCTGGAACTGCTGCTGGCCCGAAGGAACCAGCGCCACGGCCCAGTATTTGTCGGTGATGCCGAGCCAGCNNACGCCGATCAGGCCCTCGTGCAGGACGTAGACCGAGGCGGTCGACGGCTTGCTGTAGCGGGTGACGCGGCCGTAATTTTGCAACGACACCGGCGCGGCGCCGGCATTGGTGACCGAGTCGGTGAACTTGAACATGTAGTCGGCGTCGACCGAAACCGTGCGCTTGAAGGTCAGGCCCTTGTCATTGACATAGGTCAGCGTGACCGGCGTCGCCGGCGTCAGCGTCGGCGCGCCTTCGACCGACCAGACCGTGTCGGGGCCCGGCATGGTTCCGGCGTCGGCGCCGGCGACAAATCCGACTTCGGCGAACTGGCCGCTCGGCACCGCCGACGGGTTGAGCAGTTCGATCTCCGGCGAATCCGGTTCGACCGTCAGGCGGTAGTCCTTGAGCTTGATGTCGTCGAGCCGGGCGCCGGCGAGGTTGATCGAACCCGACAGTCGCGGCGTGTCGATCTTGACGCGGGGGGTCGCCGCCAGCGCGGCGTCGCGGTCGGCTTCGGTCTGCGCCGTGATCTGTCCGGGAACCGCGCCCTGCGGAGCGGTTGCGCCGGGCTGCGCCGGCGCGCCGG
>DDFA01000075.1:86586-94949 GCA_002336975.1 Phyllobacteriaceae bacterium UBA1940 | reverse complement strand
CCGACCCGAAGCAGGGCGTTTCGGTCGCCAACAAGTTCGTCGCTGACGGCGTGAAGTTCGTTGTCGGTCACTTCAACTCGGGCGTTTCCATTCCGACGTCGGAAATCTACGCCGAAAACGGCATCCTGCAGGTTTCCCCGGCTTCCACCAACCCGACCTACACGGAACGCGGCCTGTGGAACACCTTCCGTACCTGCGGCCGTGACGACCAGCAGGGCGCCGTAGCAGGCTCCTACATCGCCGCCAACTTCAAGGACGCCAAGGTTGCCGTCCTGCACGACAAGACCCCGTATGGTCAGGGCCTTGCCGACGAAACCAAGAAGGCGATGAACGAAGCCGGCATCACCGAATCCATCTACGAAGGCGTCAACATCGGTGACAAGGACTTCTCCGCTCTCATCGCCAAGATGAAGGAAGCCGGCGTTTCCGTCGTCTACTGGGGTGGTCTGCACACCGAGTTCGGCCTGATGGAACGCCAGGCTGCCGACCAGGGCCTGAAGGCGACCTTCATGTCGGGCGACGGCATCGTTTCGAACGAACTGGCCTCGATCGCCGGCGACGCCGTCAACGGCACGCTGATGACCTTCGCGCCGGACCCGCGCAAGAACGAAGCTGCGAAGGAACTCGTCGAGAAGTTCCGCGCTGCCGGCTTCGAGCCGGAAGCCTACACGCTCTACTCCTACGCCGCTCTCCAGGTCATCGCTGAGGCCGCCAAGGCTGCCGGCGGCAACGACCCGCAGGCTGTTGCCGAAGCCATCAAGTCGAAGGGTCCGTTCAAGACCGCCATCGGCGACCTCGGCTTCGACGAGAAGGGCGACATCACCCGTCCGGACTACGTCATGTACACCTGGAAGAAGGGTGACGACGGCAAGTACACCTACGTCGAGAACCAGTAATCGGTTCACGGAACGGGCGGCGCATGCACGCCGCCCGGCCGTCTTGACTTCCAAGCCCGGCTTCGCGCCGGGCTTTTTCGTTTTGTCTCGCCTTTGCCCGGGAAAACGGAGGCATGCCCGATTTCACGCTTGCACGGCGGCACGGTCGTGCAAAAATCCTGGTTTCACATCCCGGCGTGGCGGCTGGTCCGCGACGCCTCATCATCATCGGTGAACCATGCTCGAGTTGAGACCGAACTGCGAATGCTGCGACCGCGACCTGCCGCCCGACAGTGCCGAGGCAATGATCTGCACCTTCGAATGCACGTTCTGCGCCGAATGCGTCTCTACCGTGCTGGGTGGCGTCTGCCCGAACTGCGGCGGCGATTTTACCCGCCGGCCGGTGCGGCCCGCGGCACTGCTGCAAAAGTATCCTCCATCGACGAAGCGCGTTCTGAAGGCCGAAGGCTGCAAGCCTGCCAGGGTTGCGTGAGAGAGCCATGGGGTCGGTTCATCGCTTTCTGTCCGCGTTTGCTATCCTCCTCGCTTGTGCGGCTCCCGCTCCGGCGCAGGACGCGGCCGACAAGATCGACTGCAGCAAGCCCATGTCGCAGCCCGATCTCAACGATTGCGCCTACAGTGAATACGAAGTGGCGGATGCGGCTCTGAACGCCACCTACAAAAAGGCGGTGGTCAGGGCGCAGGCGCTGGACGGCGAGTACAAGGATTCACCGGAGTACGTCGGCGCCGTAGAGGCCCTGAAGAACGCTCAGCGCGCCTGGATCACCTACCGCGACGGCCACTGCGTGCTGGCGGGCTTCCAGGCGCGTGGCGGACAGGCGGAATCGATGCTGGTTTCCGGCTGCCTTGCGGAGATGACGCGCAAGCGCACTGCGGAACTGACGGAATTCCTCGAGACGGAATATTGAGGACCTGCCGGTGACACGCCGCATCGCCATCGTTGGAAACGGTCCCATTCGCGACGGGCTGGCCGGGATGATCGACAGCGCCGATCTCGTCATTCGCTTCAATCTCTGCCGGTCGTCGGGCCGGGGCGGTGCCAGAACGGATATCGTTGCCGTCTGCAATACCGGGCGTCCCGCGCTGGAGATGCTGGCCGGCGGGGGCTGGAAGGGGAGTGCGGCCGTCCGGCAGGCGCAGGAAATCTGGTGCGTGCGTGCGTCGGAGACCTTCGCCGCGTTGCGTGCGCCCTTGTCCCGCAGCCATCCCGACCTCGACGATTTCTGCGATGACTATACATGCGGCTTCGAGACGTTTGCCCGCACCACCGGCCGGCGCCTGAATGTCATCCCGGCCGAAACCCATCGGGGACTGGACGCCGCGCTTGCCGCTTTCGATCCACCGCCCTATGTCGTGCCGAGTTCCGGCCTCGTCACCATCTCGCATGTGCTGGAAAGCGTGGCGCGGGAAGGGGACCGTATCTGGCTTGCCGGTTTTGGCCACGAGGGCTGGCAGTGGCATCCGTTTACAGCGGAGCGGCGCTGGGTCGAAGCCCGCATCGCCGCGGGCCGCCTCGAGCGCCTCGACCGCTGATCCCGGTCAAATCCGCCGCAGCGCTTCCGGATCGCCGATATGAACGAGGCGGCCGCGCACGCTGACGCCATGGTTGCGCAACATGGAGAAGGCGCGGGACAGGGCCTCGGGCGCAAGGCCGAGTTTGCCGGCAAGAAGGCTCTTCTGGTAGGGCAGGCGGAAACTTGCGGCCTTGCCGTCCACCGGGCAATGCGCGAGCAGATAATGCGCCACGCGCTGCGGCGCGGTGTGCAGGCGGTCGTCGGCAAGGCTTGCAAAGGCCCTGGAAAGCTGGCCGGAAAGCGAAACGGCGATGGCCATGGCAAGGTCCGGGCGGCGATTGGCGATGTCGCGCACGCGCTTCAGGTCGAAACGGGCGATCAGCGAGGGCTCGGCTGCCTGCGCGGTGGCGCGGTACCGGCTGCCGTCGAGCACGACGCTGGCGCCGATCAGGTCTCCGGGGCCGTAGAGTTCGACGTCGGCCTCCCGGCCGTCCGGGTCGAGCTTGTAGACGCGCACATAGCCCGAGAGAACACAATGCAGCATGTCTGCCGGCTCACCCTCGCGGAACAGCATCTGACGGGCCGGCAGGTTGCCGATGGCGGCGATCTCCATCATCGCGGCGACACTCTCCACGCCGAGCGCGGACAGGAGGCCCGAATTGAGAAGGGTTTCACGCTCCCGGGCACCGGGTTTCATCAGCCTGTTCATCGATCTCACTCCATGCTCCCGCAGGCGTCATTCGAACTTCGATGTCAGAACGATAGTCGAGGTCGTGGAAGCGTTACTTGATTTCGATCAATGAACGCAAAAACGGCCGGCCTTGTTTTCACAGGGCCGGCCGTTCGGAGATTTCGCGCTGGAATTACTCGGCGGCGAGCGGCGAGTGATGCACCACGCTGAAGGGCTTGCGTTCGCCGTTCTTCTTCTCGAGCGTCTCGATGCGCTTTTCCAGATCGCTGACGTCGCGGGCGGTCTGGTCGGCAAGGCGGGTGAGGGCCTCCGGCTCCATCGCCAGCAGCTCGTCGTCCTTCTTGCCGACGAAGCGACCGAAGAGCCAGCCGAGAAGGCGCGACACGTCGTCCATGATCAGGAAGAAGGACGGAACGACGACCAGCGACAGCACGGTCGAGACGATGATGCCGCCGATCACCGCGATGGCCATGGGCGAGCGGAACGAGCCGCCTTCGCCGACGCCGAGCGCCGAGGGCAGCATGCCGGCGGACATGGCGATGGAGGTCATGACGATGGGGCGCGCGCGCTTGCGGCCGGCCTCGATCATGGCTTCCACCCGGTTCATGCCGTGGTGCATCATCTCGATGGCGAAGTCGACGAGCAGGATGGCGTTCTTCGTCACGATGCCCATCAGCATGAGGATGCCGATGAGGACGGGCATGGAGAGCGCGTTCTGCGTCAGGATCAGGCCCGCCGCCACGCCGCCGATGGCGAGCGGCAGCGAGAGCAGGATGGTGAAGGGCTGGATCACGTCCTTGAAGAGCAGGATCAGCACCATCAGCACCAGAAGCAGGCCGAGCAGCATGGCGTTGCCGAAGGACTGCTGCATCTCGGCCTGCACCTCCGCGTCGCCGCTTTCCGCGAACTGCACGGTCAGCGGCATGTCGATGCTGGCGGCGATCTCCTTGAAGCGGGCGGTGGCCGTATCGAGCGCGACGCCCTGCCGGAGGTCGGAGCCGATGGAGACGACGCGGTTGCGGTTGTGCCGCTTCACCGAGCTGGGGCCTTCCGAATAGTCGATATCCGCCACGGAGGAGAGCGGCACGAACTGGCCGCCGGCCGTCTGGATCTTCAGGTTGCGGATGGCGGCAAGATCGGTGCGGAAGCCCCGGTCCACCTGTACCCGGATAGGGATCAGGCGGTCGTCGAGCGAGACTTTGCTGAGCTGGGAGTCGATGTCGCCGATGGTGGCGACGCGCACGACTTCCGAAATCTGGGCCGTGGTGATGCCGAAGCGGGCCATCTGGTCGTCACGTGGGCGAATCTGCAGTTCAGGCCGCGGCAGCGAGCCTTCCGAACTGACATTGGACAGGACCGGATCGGCGCGGAGCTTGGCTTCCAGAACGGCGACGGTGCTGTTGAGGTCCGCCTCGTTGTTGGAAAGCAGGTTGAAGGCAAGGTCGCGCTCGCCGCGGTCGTTGAGCTTGATGATGCGCACGTCCGGGATATCGCGCAGGGTCGCGAAGATTTCCTTCTCGATATCCCATTGCGGGCGCAGGCGGCCCTTGGCCTCCAGCTTCGGAAGGTACTGGCCGATCACCGGGATACGGCCGAGCACGTCGTTCACCAGCTTGTGGGCGAGCGAATGTTCGAGCTTGTCGAGGATGACCGTTACCGAGGCGCGGCGCAGCTCCAGGTCGCCCTTGGGCGAGGAGCCGCCGAGCACGAAGACGCTCTGCACGCCGTCGATATTCTTGACGCGATCGTAGATCTGCGTGGTCGTGCGGTCCGTATCGTCCAGCATCGCATCCGGCGGCAGCTCGACGGAGAGCACGACGCGCGAGGCGTCTTCCGGCGGCAGGAAGCTGCCGGGCACGGTGGAGAGCAGCGCGACGGAGGCGACGAGGAAGGCGATGGCGGCGGCAAGCGTCGCATAGCGGGTGTACCACTTGCCCGTCGTCTTGCGGACGAGCCAGGTATAGCCGCGCATGAAGGGGCCTTCCTCCTCCTCGCCATGGCCGTCCGCATCGCCGGAGCGCATGAGATAGGCGGCCATGACCGGGGTGATGAGGCGGGCCACGACGAGCGAGAAGAACACCGCGACGGCGACCGTCAGGCCGAACTGGATGAAGTACTGGCCCGGAATGCCCGGCATGAAGGAGACCGGCACGAAGACCGCGATGATGGTGAAGGTCGTCGCGATGACGGCGAGGCCGATTTCGTCGGCGGCGTCGATGGCGGCCCGGTATGGCGTCTTGCCCATGCGGATGTGCCGCGCGATGTTCTCGATCTCCACGATGGCGTCGTCGACGAGGATGCCGGTGGCGAGCGTCAGCGCCAGGAACGAGACGAGGTTCAGCGAGAAGCCCAGCAGGTCCATGACGAAGAAGGTTGGGATGGCAGATAGCGGCAGCGCCACGGCGGAGATCAGCGTCGCCCGCCAGTTGCGCAGGAACAACAGCACGACGATGACGGCGAGCAGCGCGCCCTCGATCAGCGTGTGCAGCGCCGCCTCGTAGTTGCCGTAGGTGAAGTAGACGGCGTCGTCGACCAGTTCGATGGAGACGTCGGGATATTGCGTGCGCACCTTGTCGAGCGACTTGGCGACGGATTCGGCCACCGTCACCTCGCTCGCGCCCTTGGAGCGGAAGACCGCGAAGGTGACGACAGGATTGCCGTTGAAGCGGGAGAAGGAGCGCGGCTCCTCAAAGGTATCGGTGATCTTGCCGAGCTCGGAAAGGCGCACGAAGCGGCCATTCGGCAGGGCGATCATCGTGTTGGTGAGTTTTTCGACCGAGCGGGCGTCGCCCAGCGTGCGGATCGCCTGCTCGGCACCGGCGATCTGGCCGCGGCCGGAGCCGACATCGGCGTTCATGCTGCGGATCTGGCGGTTCACGTCGGCGGCGGAAATGCCGAAGGATTCGAGCTTGTCCGGGTTGAGGTCGACGCGCACTTCGCGGTCGGCGCCGCCGAAGCGGTCGATCTTGCCGATGCCCGGCTGGCCCTGCAGGGCACGCTTGACCTTGTCGTCGACGAACCAGGACAGCTCTTCCAGCGTCATGTTGGGCGAGGAGACGGCGAAGGTCTGGATCGCCTGGCCTTCCACGTCGA
This sequence comes from Phyllobacteriaceae bacterium UBA1940, assembly GCA_002336975.1. Classification (GTDB taxonomy): domain Bacteria; phylum Pseudomonadota; class Alphaproteobacteria; order Rhizobiales; family Rhizobiaceae; genus Mesorhizobium_A. Next base: position 88,755 of record DDFA01000075.1, on the reverse strand, counting down.
TCTTCGTGACGACCGGTTCCTCGACGGAGGCGGGCAGGTCGCCGCGGATGCGGTCGATGGCGTCCTTGACGTCCTGCAGCGCCTGGTTCGTCGGCTTTTCGATCTTGAAGAGCACCGAGGTGACGGAACTGCCGTCGGTGACGGTCGACATGATGTCGTCGACGCCCTCGATGCCGGCGACCGCGTCCTCGATCTCCTTGGTGACCTGGACTTCAAGCTCGGCCGGGGCCGCGCCGCTCTGCGTCACGGAAATGGCGACGATGGGAACGTCGATATTCGGAAAGCGCGTGATCGGCAGCGCGTAGAACGACTGGATGCCGACATAGATCAGCAGGAAGAAGGCGAGCAGCGGCGCAATCGGATTGCGAATGGACCAAGCTGAAAAATTCATGTCCCCGAAGTCCTTGTTGAGAGACCGGATGTTGCTCGGGTGCCGGCCCTTTCCGGATCACCCGCATGCCACCGGACATCTCGCCCGGCATCGCTCCCGCAGGCTGCGGAAGCGGCCCCGCCGCGGCGGGGCGCTCGTGTCATTTCGTGGCGGAGGCCTGCTCGCCGTGCACCGGGTTGATCCGGTCGCCGTCGCGGACATAGGCGCCGGCCTTGGCGACCACTTCGTCGCCCGCGGCAAGGCCGCTGACGATCTCGACGAGCTGGCCGTCCTGGATGCCGGTCTCGACCGGAACCAGCGTAACGATGCCGTTCTCGACCTTTCGCGCCACCGTCCTGCCGTCCGCCGTGGTAATGGCGGAAAGCGGCAGGGCTATGCCCTTCTTCTCCGCGATGACGATCTCGGCGCTGGCGAACATGCCGGCGCGCGCCTTGTCCGGCTCCGTGAAGCGGATGTAGACATGGCCGAGGCGGCTCTGCGGATCGAGCGTCGGTTCGACGAGGCGGACCGTGCCGGCAAGCTTCGCAGCGCCTCCGGCCAGCGTGACGGTGACCTTCTGTTCCGGCGCGAGCTTCAGCACGGCATCCTCGGACACATCGGCCTTCAGCTCGATCTCGCCGTCGCGGATGACGGTGAAGAGCGGGGAGGCCGCGCCGGTCGCAATCGCGCCGATCTTGGCGGTGCGGGCGGAAACGACGCCGGCAACCGGCGATTTGACCGCGGTGCGGGCAAGCTTCAGGTCGATATCGTCGATCTGCGACTGGGCCACCTTGATGTCGGCCTCGGAGACCGCGATTGCCTGCTCGGCGGATGTGACGCGGGCGAGCGCCGCATCCGCGGCCGCAGCGGCCTGGTCTGCGGCGGCCTGCGACTGCGAGCCGGATTTGGCGAGCTTCTGCGCGCGGTCGCGGGCGCGGACGGCCTCGTCGGCATTGGCCCTGGCTTCTGCAAGCTGCGCCTTGATCTGCGCCAGCGCGGCCTCGGCCTTGGCGAGCGAGGCTTCGGTCTGGCTTTTCTGCAGGAGGAGGGCGTCGTCGTTCAGCGTGGCGAGCGTGCCGTCCTTCTCCACCCTGTCGCCGACATCGGCTGCCAGCGTGCGAATGGAAAGGCCCTCGACGAGCGGCGTGACGTAAACCTCTTCGACCGCCTGGATCGTGCCGGTGGCGATGACGCGGTCGACGATGGTGTGCGGTTCGGCGCTCGTTACCACGATTGCCGGGAGATTCTGCGTCTGCTGCCCGGTTGCTTCGCCCGGGGCCTCATCGGCGAGGGCGAGGACGGGCGTGGCCGTCATCAAGGCGGCGACGGAAAAAGAGAGAATTGTCCTGCGTCCAGAAGCCATAGGCCGAACTTTCCCAAAAAGCATGAACTTTATGATCTTGATCCGGGCGATCTTCTTGTCGTTCTGCCGGACCCTATTGCCTGCCAGTATCGTGGATGCGGAACGGCTCCCCAGCCTGTTCCGGTCCAACTGTGCGGTCTATGTAATTGGCGTCCGCCATCCTTACAAGAGGCAACGGAATGGTGCCTCATTATTTTAGGCGTCTGGCATTTCCATGGCAATGCGGCGCGGCGCCATGCGGTTTTCCGGTGCGCAAAACGAAACGTGCGGGGGGCATGCCCCCCGCACGTTCCCTGTTCTCGAAACGAGGATTACTTGAGCGCTTCGTCCGTGACCTCGTGCGTCCAGGCGCCCTGCGGCTCCTTGGAGATGACGGGGTCGGAGCCGCCGGCGAGCAGCGAAGCGACCGTGCGCTTGTAGTCGGCCTCGTCGAGCG
>DDFA01000075.1:0-86513 GCA_002336975.1 Phyllobacteriaceae bacterium UBA1940 | reverse complement strand
GCCCTTCATGGAGGCGCGCACGAACCGGACCATCTTGTCCTTGAAGGCCGGGTCCTTGAGCTTGTCTTCCAGCACGTAGAGGCCGTCTTCCAGCGTCGCCACGCCCTGGTCCTCGTACTTGAAGGTTATGAGGTCCTCCGGCTTGATGCCGGCATCGAGAATCTGGCCGTATTCGTTGTAGGTCATGGTCGAGATGCAGACGGCCTGCTTCTGGATCAGCGGGTCGACGTTGAAGCCCTGCTTGAGCACCGTCACGCCGTCCGGTCCGCCGTCGGTCGGGATCTTCAGGTGGCTCATCCAGGAGAGGAACGGATATTCGTTGCCGAAGAACCAGACGCCGAGCGTCTTGCCCTTGAAGTCTTCCGGTCCCTTGACGCCTGATTCCTTCAGACAGGTCAGCATCATGCCGGAGGACTTGAAGGGCTGGGCGATGTTGACGAGCGGCACGCCCTTCTCGCGGCTGGCAAGGGCGGAGGGCATCCAGTCGACGATGACGTCCGCGCCGCCGCCGGCGATCACCTGCGCGGGGGCGCTGTCCGGGCCGCCGGGCTTGATCTCGACGTCGAGGCCTTCTTCCTCGTAGAAGCCCTTGTCCTTGGCGACGTAATAGCCGCCGAACTGGGCCTGGGTGACCCATTTGAGCTGCAGCGTCAACTTGTCGGCGGCTCCGGCCTGGAAAGCGGCAAGCGAGAAGGCGCTTGCCAGCAGCAGCGATGCGATCTTCGTTTTCATGTCAGTTCCCTCTTTCTTCTTGTTACGCCTGTCCACCGCGGACAGACGGATGCCAGAACGTGACGGCCCGCTCGATGAGCGCGACGATCCCGTAGAACAGGGAGCCAGCCACCGCGGCGACCGCGATTTCGGCCCAGACCATGTCGACATTCATGCGGCCCACTTCCGTGGAGATGCGGAAGCCCATGCCGACGATGGGCGTTCCGAAAAACTCGGCCACGATGGCGCCGATCAGCGCCAGCGTGGAATTGATCTTGAGGGCATTGAAGATGAAGGGCCAGGCGGCCGGCAGGCGCAGTTTCACCAGCGTCTGGAACCAGTCGGCGGCGTAGGTGCGCATCAGGTCGCGCTCCATGTGGCTCGTTGCGGCAAGGCCGGCAACGGTGTTCACCAGCATGGGGAAGAAGGTCATGATGACGACGACGGCGACCTTGGACTGCCAGTCGAAGCCGAACCACATCACCATGATGGGCGCGACGCCGATGACCGGCAGGGCCGAGACGAAATTGCCGAGCGGCAGCAGGCCTTTCTGCAGGAAAGGCGAACGGTCGATGAGGATGGCGACGAGGAAGCCGAGGCCGCAGCCGAGCGCATAGCCGACGAGCACGGATTTGAGGAAGGTCTGGCGGAAATCGGCCCAGAGCGTCGGGAGGGAATTGATCAGCCGCGTCCAGATCATGCTCGGCGGCGGCAGGAGGACGGAGGGGATGGCGAAGCCCCGCACGATGCCTTCCCACAGGACGAGGATGGTGATGCCGAAGATGAGCGGCACGGCAAGGCGCGCGGCGCGGTCCGCGGCGGGGTTCAGGAATTTCCGGCGCGCCAGCCATTCGTTGAATGCCCAGGCGGCGAGCCAGAAGACGACGACGGCTATCAGGATCGAGGCGTTCATGCCCGTGCCCCCATGCGCCTGAGGACGAGGCTGTGGGCGACGCCGACGACGATGACGAGCAGTGCCGCCACCCCGGCCGCCATGAAGAGCGCGGCCCAGATCTGCACCGTCTGGCCGTAATAGGAGCCGGCGAGCAGGCGTGCGCCGAGGCCGGCGACTGCGCCGGTCGGCAGTTCCCCGACGATGGCGCCGACGAGCGAGATGGCGACCGCCACCTTCAGCGAGGTGAAGAGATAGGGCATGGAGGCGGGCCAGCGCAGCTTCCAGAAGGTCTGGGCGGCGGAGGCATTGTAGGTGTGCATCAGGTCGAGCTGGATCTGTTCCGGGCTGCGCAGCCCCTTCACCATGCCCACGACGATGGGGAAGAAGGAGAGATAGGTCGAGATCAGCGCCTTCGGCATCAGGCCGGAAATGCCGATGGCGTTCAGCACGACGATGATCATCGGCGCGATGGCGAGGATGGGGATCGTCTGGCTGGCGATGACCCAGGGCATCAGCGAGCGGTCCATGGCGCGGTTATGCACGATGGCGATGGCGAGCAGGATGCCGAGCGCCGCGCCCATGGCAAAGCCGAGCAGCGTTGCCGAAAGGGTGATCCAGGCATGATAGACGAGGCTGCGCTTGGAGGTGACCGCCTTGTTGACGGTGGTGTCCCACAGTTCGGCGAAGACCTGATGCGGTGCGGGCAGAACCGGGCGTTCCTGCGCCATTGTCTTCGGCAGAAGCTCCATGAAGCCGATGCTCGTGCCGGCGCGCGCGGCCGTATCGCGCTCGAAGGGCGCGTTCAGAATGACGACGAAGACATACCAGAGGACGAGAAGGGCGATAAGCACAGAGCCTATCGGGAGCAGGCGGTCACGAAGGAAACTTGCCTGTTCCATGGTTCAGTTCCTCGCGGGGGAGGATGGAGAGGAGGAGGGCATCAGGCGTGCTCCTCATAGCTGTGGCCGGCGCGCAGGCCTTCGCGGACGCGGTGCGCGATTTCGAGGAATTCCGGCGTCTCGCGAATGCCGAGGGGGCGTTCCTTCGGCAGCGGGGATTCGATGATGTCGGTGACGCGGCCGGGGCGGGGGCTCATGACGACGATCTTCGTCGAAAGATAGACCGCCTCGGGGATCGAGTGGGTGACGAAGCAGATGGTCTTGTTCGTGCGCGCCCACAGCTTCAGGAGCTGTTCGTTGAGGTGGTCGCGGACGATCTCGTCGAGCGCGCCGAAGGGTTCGTCCATCAGGAGAAGATCGGCGTCGAAGGCGAGCGCGCGGGCGATGGAGGCGCGCTGCTGCATGCCGCCGGAAAGCTGCCAAGGATATTTCTTGCCGAAGCCCGAGAGGTTGACGAGATCGAGCGTGCGCTCGATGCGCGCCTTCTGGTCGGCCTTCGAATAGCCCATGATTTCCAGCGGCAGGGCGATATTCTTCTCGATGGTGCGCCAGGGATAGAGCGCGGCGGCCTGGAAGACATAGCCATAGGCGCGGTGCCGGCGGGCTTCTTCCGGCGTCATGCCGTTGACGGTGATCGTGCCGGAGGTCGGCTTTTCGAGATCGGCGATGACGCGCAGGAATGTCGTCTTGCCGCAGCCGGAAGGGCCGATGAAGGAAACGAAGTCGCCCTTCTCGACGGAGAGATCGACGCCGGTGAGCGCCGTGACCGGGCCGTCGGCGGTCTGGAAGGTGAGGCCGAGGTCTTTTGCTGCAACGACGGTATCGGATGGGGCCATGCTGCTCATCTTTCAGCGCCTCGCACAGCGCGGTTTTCGCAAGACTGCATGTCCATTCCCGGCATTGCAATCGGCATTGTCTGGCGTATCGTCCTGTGTGCGGAATTCTTTCGGGAGGGCGTGCGGGGCACCGCGTCCGGACAGTGTCCCACGAGCAGGAGCGCGTGGTGCTTCTGCCGCATTTCGAGGCGGTGGTTGCCACGCAGGCGACGATATGCCGGATGCCTGACCGTCACTTCCCGCACCTCGCCAGCGGTCCCCAGCGCGTGCCGTCGGGGAAGCTGATCGTGTAGCCATCCTTGCCCGGGGTCAGCGTCAGTTCGTAGGGCGTGACCTCTTCCGAGCCTTCCTCGTGGCAGCCGGCCTTGACGGTCGTGGCCTCGCCGGTCTTCGTTCCCTCGCCCTGGAATTCGCAATAGGAGACGGCGGTGGTGACGCCCTCCTTGTCGAGCAGGAAGAAGATATCGGCGCCGGAGGATTCGCCGGTTTCGGCATAGTGGCAACCTTCCTTGTCGCCGTAGCTGCCATCGACGATATCGGCTGCCGCGCCCGCCGGGCCGGCGAGAGCAAGGCCGAGAAGAAGGGCGGAGAGTGAGCGGCCGTCGGGCATCAGACGCCACTCGCCGGAATACCGCTGCGCTCCACCTTGCGCGGCGCGGTGATTTCCTTCCAGGTCGACAGCGCCTTGTTGACGGCGGCGAAAGGCTCGCGCTTGACGAACTGGCCGTGACCCTCGCGGGTCTTGACCGTGCCTTCCTCGATGGCGACGACGCCGCGCGTCAGCGTATAGCGCGGCAGGCCGGTCACCTCCTTGCCTTCGAAGACATTGTATTCGATGGAGGATTGCTGGTTCTTCGCCGAGATGGTCTTGGAGCGCCTAGGGTCCCACACCACGATATCCGCATCCGCGCCGACGAGGATCGCGCCCTTGCGCGGATAGACGTTGAGGATTTTCGCGATGTTGGTGGAGGTGACGGCCACGAACTCGTTCATGGTGAGGCGGCCGGTATTGACGCCGTAGGTCCAGAGCATCGGCATGCGGTCTTCCAGGCCCCCGGTGCCGTTTGGGATCTTGCGGAAATCGCCGACGCCGAAGCGTTTCTGGTCGCCGGTGAAGGCGCAATGGTCGGTCGCCACCACCTGCAGCGAGCCTGCCGCGAGGCCAGCCCAGAGCGAATCCTGATGCTGCCTGTTGCGGAAGGGCGGGCTCATAACGCGGCGGGCGGCGTGGTCCCAGTCCTTATTGAAATATTCGCTTTCGTCGAGCGTCAGGTGCTGGATCAGCGGCTCGCCATAGACGCGCATGCCGTTCTGGCGGGCGCGACGGATGGCTTCGTGGGCCTGTTCGCAGGAGGTGTGCACGACATAGAGCGGCGCGCCCGCCATGTCGGCGATGATGATGGCGCGGTTCGTCGCCTCGCCTTCGACAGAGGGCGGACGGGAATAGGCATGGCCTTCCGGCCCATTATTGCCCTCGTCCATCAGTTTCTGCTGCATGGCGGCGACCACATCGCCGTTCTCCGCATGGACGAGCGGCAGCGCGCCGAGCGCCGCACAGCGCTGGAACGAGGCGAACATCTCGTCGTCGTTCACCATCAGCGCGCCCTTGTAGGCCATGAAATGCTTGAAGGTGTTGATGCCGTGCTCTTCCACGACGGTCTTCATCTCGTTGAAAACCTGCTCGCCCCACCACGTCACCGACATGTGGAAGGAATAGTCGCAATTGGCGCGGGTCGACTTGTTGTCCCAGCGCTTCAGCGCATCGAGCAGCGACTGGCCGGGATCGGGCAGACAGAAGTCGACCACCATGGTCGTGCCGCCGGCAAGGCCGGCGCGCGTGCCGCTTTCGAAATCGTCGGCCGAATAGGTGCCCATGAAGGGCATTTCGAGATGGACATGGGGGTCGATGCCGCCCGGCATGACATAACAGCCCGCCGCATCCAGCACCTCGTCGCCGGAAAGGTTCGGGCCGATCTCGACGATCTTCCCGCCCTCGATCTTGACGTCCGCCTTGTAGGTCAGGTCGGCGGTGACAATGGTTCCGCCCTTGATGACAGTGCTCATCGTGCTGCCTCCTACTGCTTGGTCGAAATGACAACTATGCGCGTGTCATCGACCCATGTGTAATCGGTATCTTCAATTCCGTTTTGAGCCAGACGTGCCTCGATCTCCTGATCGAGTCCCCCGTCCAGATACTGAACCCACAACGCTTCTGCAGCCTCCTCGGCTTTTGGACCGGTGAAGGTAAAGGTAACGGATTTGCCTGCCATGCTGGTTCTCCCGATCACATCAGGCCGTGTATGCTCAGGCCCTGAATTTTCGAAATCGTGTTGGCTTGTCGGCTTCGCGAGGGCTGCCCGCGAGCAGCATTACTCGGCGATTCCCGCCGTCTCGATCACCGCATGAAGCAGCACGTCCGCGCCGGCGGCGGCCCATTCCTTCGAAATGTCTTCCGCCTCGTTGTGCGAGAGGCCGCCGACGCAGGGGCACATGATCATGGTAGCCGGGGCGACCTTGGCGGCCCAGCAGGCGTCGTGGCCGGCACCGGAGATGATGTTCATGTGGCTGTAGCCGAGATCTTCGGCGGCCTTGCGGACGGTCGCGACAAGGGTCGGGTCGAAGGTGACGGGATCGAAATGGCCGACCGCCTCGACGGAACAGCCCACGCCGAGCGCTTCGCAGATCTTCGGCGCCTCCGCCTCGATGCGGGCGCGCATGCCGTCGAGCTTCTTCTGGTCCGGCGAGCGGATGTCGACGGTGAAGACGACCTTGCCGGGCAGCACGTTGCGCGAATTGGGCGAGAAGAACACCTGCCCGACACCGCCCACGGCCCCCGGTTGGTTCTCCATGGCGACCGTCTGCACCATTTCGAGGATGCGCGACATTGCAAGGCCGGCATTGACGCGCATGTTCATGGGCGTCGAGCCGGTATGCGCCTCGCGGCCGGTCAGCGTGAATTCCAGCCACCAGAGGCCCTGACCGTGGGTGACGACGCCGATATCCTTCTTCTCGGCTTCGAGGATCGGACCCTGCTCGATGTGATATTCGAAATAGGCGTGCATTTTTCGTGCGCCGACCTCTTCGTCGCCGATCCAGCCGATGCGCTTCAGCTCGTCGCCGAAGGTCTTGCCTTCCGGGTCCTTGCGGCCATAGGCGTAATCCTGCGTATGCACGCCGGCAAAGACGCCGGAGGCGAGCATGGCGGGGGCGAAGCGCGCGCCTTCCTCGTTCGTCCAGTTGGTGACGACGATGGGGTGCTTCGTGCGGATGCCGAGATCGTCGAGCGAGCGCACGACCTCAAGGCCTGCAAGCACGCCGAGCACGCCGTCATACTTGCCGCCGGTCGGCTGGGTATCGAGATGCGAGCCGACATAAACGGGCAGGGCGTCGGGGTCCGTGCCCGCGCGCGTCATGAACATGTTGCCCATGGTGTCGACGCCCATCGTGAGGCCGGCCGCGTCGCACCATGTCTGGAAGAGGCGGCGGCCTTCGGCATCGGAATCGGTGAGGGTCTGGCGATTGTTGCCGCCGGCGATGCCGGGGCCGATCTTCGCCATGTCCATGAGGGAATCCCACAGGCGGTCCGCGTTGACACGCATGTTCTCGCCGGGTGCGGCCATGTCGTATGCTCCCACGTCTTTGGGCTTTTGCAGCCCCGATTTGTTCCCACCGGCTGGCAGCGCGATTGTTGTTTTGCGCCGTCCGATCAGCAGTTGCCTTTACTTGATAACTGTCTGATAATTTGACCGGTTGGTAAACATTACAGCTTCCGTAGCGGCACTCAAGCCGAAAAACCAAAAACCATGGGCGAGCGCCCAAGAAAATGGCGGCTGGTTAAACTGGTGAATTTGACGGCAGTTTTCGGGAAGCGGAATGGCCGAGGGGGCACGATGGCATTACCGAGGGCGGCGAAGACACAGCGGCGCACACGCATCCAGGAAGCGAAGGAGGAGCAGATCCTCGAAGCGGCGCTGGAGGTGTTTTCGCTGCACGGGTTTCGCGGCGCGACGGTGGACCAGATCGCCGAGGTGGCGGGCATGTCCAAGCCGAACCTGCTCTATTATTTCCGTACCAAGGAGGCGATGCACCGGGCGCTCATCACCCGCGTGCTCGACACCTGGCTCGATCCGCTGCGCGAGTTCGATGCGGCGGGCAATCCGGTGGCGGAAATCCGCAGCTACATCCGCCGCAAGCTGGAAATGGCGCGGGATTTCCCCCGGGAAAGCCGGCTCTTCGCCAATGAAATCCTGCAGGGCGCGCCGAATATCGAGGACGAGCTGAAGGGGCCGCTGAAATCGCTGGTCGACGAAAAGGCGGCGGTCATCCGGGCCTGGGCCAAGGCGGGCAAGATCGCCAAATGCGATCCCTATCACCTGATCTTCTCGATCTGGTCGACCACGCAGCACTATGCCGACTTCGACGTGCAGGTGCGCGCGGTCTTGGGACAAGACCAGTCCGGCGAGGGGCGTTTCGAGGATGCGGCGCGTTTCCTCGAACAGCTTTTCGTGACCGGCCTCGATATCAGCGAGGAGCCGGCCTGACGGTCAGTCCGGCAGGAGCGCCATCAGCGCGAGGCCGCAGGCGGTGACGAGGGCGCCCGCCAGCACCGGCAGGCTGACCCAGCCGTGGCCGAGAAGACCTTCGAGCAGGATGATGAAGCTCGGCGTCAGGTAGCCGTAGCCGAGCACCTTCGAGGCCGGCAGGCGCATCGAGGCATATTGCAGCAACAGGAAGGTGCCGGCGGTGGTGACGACCGCGAGATAGGTGACGGCGGCATAGACGGCGAGGGGCAGGGCGGAGAAATCGACCTGCAGCAGGTCGCGGATGCCGGGCGGCACGAGCCAGAGCGTCGCGCCGACCGTGACCCAGAAGCCGAAGGCGACGGCGGGCTCGCCGCGGTCGAAGCGGCGGATGAGCGGCACATAGAGCGCATGGGCGACGACGCCGATGAAGAAGATCATCTCGCCGGTGCCGACATCGAAGGACAGGATGGCGTCGATATTGCCGCGGAAGATGACCCAGACCGCGCCGGCGGCGGCGATGATCAGGCCGGCGAGCACGCCGGGCCGGGTCTTCTGGCCGAGAACCGGCAGCGCGAAGGCGGCGCTGAGAAGCGGCATGAGGGTGAAGACCGCGCCGGTGGCGACGGGACTGGTGAATTCCAGCGCCATGAACATGGTGAGCATGTAGATCGCGATGAGGGCGCCGAGCAGCAGGAAGCGCCAGGCCTCCTTCGGGAACCTTGCCGGCACGCGGAAGAAGCCGAAGGCGAGGGCGGCCATGACGGCAATGGTCATGATATAGCGCCAGAGCATCAGCGGTTCGGCCTTCATGAAGCGCGCGGCCAGACCGCCGAAGGAGAAGGAACCGGCGATCAGCACCGCGAAGAGCAGCATGGCGAGATGGCCCTTCAGCTTTTCACGGCCCGTCGCATGAACGGCGAGGCCCGCCCGGGCCGGCATACGTTTCGTCAAGAAAATCACCCTATTGTCTGCGACGTGCTGTGGTCATAGAGCAATTTACGCGAAAGTGCGAAGCCGTTTCGTGATGCGGCCTTCCCACAGGAAAGCCGCAATCGCCACCCACAGGCCGGCGGCATTCGAAAGGACATTTCATGACGACGGCCATCGGCTTCAAGGATACGGACCGCAAGACGAGCGAACTGCTCGAGGACATCCTCTATTCGATCAAGGGCGAGCACGTCACCCTGCGCGATCTTCTGGGAATGATGGGCGAAAGCGGCCTCCTGCTGCTCTGCGCCTTCCTGTCGCTGCCCTTCCTGTTCCCGGTGTCGATCCCCGGCGTTTCCACCGTCTTCGGTGCGGGCATCGTGTTGATCAGCGCGGCGATCACGCTCAACCGGCTGCCCTGGCTGCCGGCGAAGGTCGCCGACCGGCGGCTGGAGAGCGGCAAGCTGCGTCCGGTGCTGGAGCGCGGCGTGACGTTCCTGCGCAAGATCGACCGGTTCTTCAAGCCGCGCATGGGGTCGGTGACCTCCGGCGCGGTGATGAACCGCGTGAACGGCCTCGTGCTGATGGGCGCAGGGTTGCTGCTGATGGCCCCACTCGGCCTCATTCCCTTTTCCAACACGCTGCCGGGCGTCGCCATCCTGCTGCTCGCCGCCGGCATTTCGCAGCGCGACGGCCTCGTGGTGATCGCCGGCTACGTGATGGTGGTGCTGACGATCGTGTATTTCGCGGCGCTCGCCTTCCTGGCCTATAGCGCCGGGCAGGGCCTCAACATCTTCGGCTGAGGGCCGTCATGCGGGGCGCCGGTTCCAGGGCATGCGGGCGAGCAGCATCGCCATGCCGCACCAGCCGGTGGTTCCCGCAAAGACCAGCATGACGCCGATCAGGCCGGCGAGGGCGAATGCGGCTGTCAGGCCGGAAAAGCCGAGGGCGATCAGCGTTGCGATCATGATGCCGACGGCGATCTGCACCTGCCGGAACAGCGGGATGGCGGCCGGCGCGCCGCTGCCGACGACAGGCAGGCCCGCATCCTTCCAGGCAGCGATGCCGCCTTCGAGATTGTAGATCGCGTGCCCCGCGCCGGCGGCCTCGGCCGTCCGGCAGGCCACTTCGCCGCGCCCGCCCTTCAGGCACTGGAAGATCATTTTGCGGGCGGCGGGTATCTGGGTGCCGGAAAGAGCATTCCCAAGCGAAGAGAGCGGAATCGAGGCCGCGCAGGCGATGTGCTCGGCGCGGAATTCATCCGGCTCGCGCACGTCGATCAGCACGGCTTCGCCGGAGGCGAGCCAAAGGGCGGCGTTCCTGGGGGATACGGTTGCGGTCATGGTCAGTCCTTTGCGCAGAAACGGGCGTAGAGCACGGTCATGATCTCCATCACGGCCGGGTGGTCGATGGCGTAGAAGAGGGTGCGGTGATCGCGCCGGTAGCGCACGATCCCTTCTTCCTTCAGCTTGGCGAGGTGCTGCGACATCGAGGTCTGGGCGATGCCCGTCTCCTCGATGAGGTCGCTCACGCTGCGCTCGCCGCCCGCCAGCGCACAGAGGATCAGCAGGCGGTGCGGATTGGCCAACCCCTTCAGGAAGTTCGCCACCGTCTCGGCCTTCGCCGGCATCTCTTCGGTAATCGTCACGGGCACCTCTTTACGATTTATATTTTTATGATATCAAGAAAATATGAAATGTAAAGCCGCAAGGAGCGAGCCATGACGAAGGACTACAAGGCGATCACAAAGGATATCTCGGCCTATATGGGCGAGCTGCGCAAACTGACGCCGGAGGCGATGCAGGGCTTTTCCGCCCTTGCGAAGGGCGCGGGCGCCGAGGGCGTACTGGACAAGAAGACGAAAGAGCTGATCGCGCTTGCCATCGGCGTGACGCAACGCTGCGATGGCTGCATCGGCTTCCACGCCAAGGCGCTGATCGAGCTTGGCGCGACCCGGCAGGAAGTCGCGGAGGTGATGGCGATGTGCGTCTATATGGGCGGCGGGCCGGCGCTGATGTATGCGGCCGACGCGATGCGCGCCTACGACCAGTTTGCCGGGGCCTGAGGCCCCGGCAAAGGCTGTTTACTCGGCGGCCTGACGGGCCATCGGGTTGTTCGGGTGGGTCGTCCAGTTGGCGTAGTTCGGATCGACCGGCTTGCCGGTGCGCTGGTCGAGCGTGCCGGGTTCCAGGCCCACCATGGTGATGCAGTTCTCGACGGGGCAGACATTGACGCAGAGATTGCAGCCGACGCACTCGTCTTCCATCACCTCGAAATGCCGGACGCCATCGACGAACTGTGTGATCGCCTGATGCGAGGTGTCCTCGCAGGCGATGTGGCAGCGGCCGCACTTGATGCAGGCATCCTGGTCGATATGGGCCTTGGCAATGTAGTTGAGGTTGAGATACTGCCAGTCCGTGACGTTCGGCACGGCGCGGCCGCAGATGTCGTCGAGATTGCGGTGGCCCTTGGCGTCCATCCAGTCGGAAAGGCCGGAGATCATCTCCTGCACGATCTTGAAGCCGTAGGTCATGGCCGCCGTGCAGACCTGCACGTTGCCGGCGCCGAGCGCCAGGAACTCGGCGGCGTCGCGCCAGGTCGTCACGCCGCCGATGCCGGAGATCGGCAGGCCGTAGGTCTCCGGGTCGCGGGCGATCTCGGCCACCATGTTGAGCGCGATGGGCTTGACCGCCGGGCCGCAATAGCCGCCATGGGTGCCCTTGCCGCCGACCGTCGGGTTCGGGGCGAAGCTGTCGAGGTCGACCGACACGATGGAGTTGATCGTGTTGATCAGCGATACGGCGTCGGTGCCGCCGGCTTTCGCCGCACGGGCGGGCTTGCGGATGTCGGTGATGTTCGGCGTCAGCTTGGTGATGACCGGCATGCGCGTATACTGCTTGCACCAGCGCACGACCATCTCGATATATTCCGGTACCTGCCCGACCGCCGCGCCCATGCCGCGCTCGGACATGCCGTGCGGACAGCCGAAGTTCAGCTCGATGCCGTCCGCCCCTGTCTCCTCGACGAGCGGCAGGATGGCCTTCCAGCTCTCCTCCTCGCAGGGCACCATGATCGAGGCGATCAGCGCCCGGTCCGGCCAGTTCATCTTGACCTGCTTCATCTCGCGCAGGTTCGTGTAGAGGTCGCGGTCGGTGATCAGCTCGATATTGTTGAGGCCGAGCAGCCGGCGGTCGGCGCCCCAGATCGCGCCGTAGCGCGGGCCGTTGACGTTGACGACCGGCGGGCCTTCCTCGCCGAGCGTCTTCCAGACCACGCCGCCCCAGCCTGCCTTGAAGGCGCGCTCGACATTGTAGGCCTTGTCGGTCGGCGGCGCGGAGGCCAGCCAGAACGGGTTGGGCGACTTGATGCCGACGAAATTGTTGCGAAGATCAGCCATGTCTCATCTCCCTCAAGCGACGGCAACGGAAGGCTGCGCGCCGGCAGCCAGCATGCGGTTGATCGAATCGGCGGCGTCGCGCCCCTGCGCGACCGAGGTGACCGTCAGGTCCTCGCCGGCCTTCACGCAGTCCCCGCCCGCCCAAACATTGGGAACGGAGGTGCGGCCTTCCGCATCGATGGCGATGCGGCCCGAGGCCATGGCGAGCGCACCGAGGCCGGCAGCTTCGAAGGTCTGGCCGATGGCCTTGAAGATCTGGTCGGCGACGAGCGCCCCGGTCTCGCCGGTGCCGGTGAGCTTGCCGTCGCGCATCTCGGTATATTCCACCTCGATGCCGGCGACCTGGCCGTCTCGGGCGATGACGCGCTTCGGCTGTAGCCAGTGGCGGATCATCACGCCCTTGGAGGCGGCAAGGTCCTGCTCGAAGGGCGAGGCGTTCATGTGCTCCTTGCCGCGGCGGTAGCAGATCGTGACCTCTTCCGCGCCGAGAAGCTTTGCCTGCACGGCGGCGTCGATGGCCGTCATGCCGCCGCCGATGACGACGACGCGCCGGCCGACCGGGATGGTGGCCTTGTCCTCGGCCTGCCGCAGTTCCGCGATGAAATCGACGGCATCCACCACGCCGGGAAGGTTTTCTCCTTCCGCGCCGAGCGCGTTGACGCCGGAAAGGCCCATGCCGAGGAAGACGGCGTCGAAATTGGCGGTGAGGTCGGCCAGCGTGAAGTCGCGGCCGAGCTTCAGGCCGTTCTTCACCTCAATGCCGCCGATGGCGAGCACGTAGTCGACCTCGCGCTGGGCGAAATCGTCGACGGCCTTGTAGGTGGCGATGCCGTATTCGTTGAGGCCGCCGGCCTTTTCGCGCGCCTCGAAGACCACGACGTCATGGCCGTTCATGGCGAGGCGATGGGCGCAGGCGAGGCCCGCGGGACCAGCGCCGACGACCGCCACGGCCTTGCCGGTGCGCGCCGCGCGCTCGTAGAAATGCTGGTTCTCCGTGATCGCGACGTCGGTCGCGTAGCGCTGCAGGCGGCCGATCTCGACCGGGCGGTGTTCCGCGGTGTTGCGCACGCAGGCCTGTTCGCAGAGCGTCTCTGTGGGACAGACGCGGGCGCACATGCCGCCGAGGATGTTCTGGTCGAAGATCGTCTTGGCCGAGCCGATGGGATTGCCCGTCGAGATCTGGCGGATGAACATCGGAATGTCGATGGAGGTGGGACAGGCCGTCATGCACGGCGCGTCGTGACAGAAGTAGCAGCGGTCGGCTGCGACCAGCGCCTCATGGTCGTCGAGGCGCGGGTGGAGGTCGGAGAAGTTCGTCTCGTATTCGGCAGGCGCAAGACGCCCCCGATGAATCCCAGATTGCGTCGTTCCCATCGTTATCTCCCATTCGCGTGGGCTTTTTGAATAGGAGAACGGTAACTCAGGTTTATTTTTTTATCAAACGGTAAAATTTCAAAAGAAATGCCGGTTTTTCAGGGCTTGCAGCGAAAATAAACATGAGAATTTCGGTTATCTTTTCGCCGTGTCGATAGTGCGGCGCGGCCTTGCCTGTCCTTTATGCGCCATCAGATGACGTTTGACAGGTGGCATGAAAAGATGCAGCAAATCGTGGGGAACAACCGGGGAAGACGATGGCGAAGCGGACGGAAACAGCCGGGCGGCTGGACGATGCGGCAAGGGCCGGCTGGCTCTACTATGTCGCGGGCCGCACGCAGGACGAGATCGCCGCCGCCATGGGCATTTCCCGCCAGTCGGCGCAGCGCCTCGTCTCGCTCGCCGTCGCCGAGCGGCTGATCAAGGTGCGCCTCGACCATCCGATTGCCGAATGCCTGGAGCTGGGCGAGGCGCTCAAGCGGAAGTTCGGCCTCGTGCATGTCGATATCGTGCCGGGCGATCCGGGGTCCAGCTCGACGACCATCGGCATCGCCGAGGCGGGCGCGGCGGAAATCGAGCGCTGGCTGAAGAAGAGCGAACCGATCGTGCTGGCGGTCGGCACCGGGCGCACGCTCAAGGCGGCCATCGACCAGTTGCCGGCCATGGAATGTCCGCAGCACCGCATCATGTCGCTGACCGGCAATATCGGCCCGGACGGCTCGGCCGCCTATTACAACGTCATCTTCTCCATGGCCGATGCGGTGAAGGCGCGGCACTATCCGATGCCGCTGCCGGTTCTCGTCTCCTCTGCGGAGGAGCGCGATCTCCTGCACCGGCAGAGCCTCGTGCAGTCGACGCTTCAGCTCGGCCGCGAGGCGGATGTCGTCTTCGTCGGCATCGGCGAGCTTGGCGCCGACGCGCCGCTCTGCCTCGACGGCTTCCTCGACCCGCAAGAGATGGCGCGGCTGATGGAAGAGGGGGCCGCCGGCGAGATCTGCGGCTGGATGTTCGACCGTGACGGCCGGCTGCTGGAAGGCAGCATCAACGAGCGTGTCGCCTCCGTGCCGCTGCCGCCGCGCGAGACGACCACCGTCATCGGCCTTGCCAAGGGCAAACGCAAATATGCGGCCCTGCTTGCGGCCCTGCGCGGGCGCATGATCAACGGCGTCATCACCGACGAAGAGACGGCGCGCTACCTGCTTTCGGCCTGAAAACGGCCCTCCGCCGGCTGTGGATCGCTCTGCGCCGGATAGAAATTTCCCATGAGATTCAAGGTGTGGCTGCCCGCTTTGTGCGGTGCAGCAACGAATGGTCGTTGACTTTCCGTGTCAATTTATGGGTAATTGCTCACGAGCGAAGCAAATGCCCACAACTCTTCTGGGAGGAAGATGATGAATTTGAGAACCCTTCTGCTGGGCGTCAGCTCGGCTGCTCTCCTCGCCGGTTTCGCCAATGCCGAAACGCTGACGATCGCGACCGTCAACAATGGCGACATGATCCGCATGCAGGGGCTGACGGAAGACTTCACCGCAAAGAACCCGGACATTCAGCTCGAGTGGGTGACGCTCGAGGAAAACGTGCTGCGCGAGCGCGTCACGACCGACATCGCGACGAAGGGCGGCCAGTACGACATCGTGACGATCGGCAACTACGAGGTTCCGATCTGGGCGAAGCAGGGCTGGCTGGTCTCGCTCGACGGTCTCGGCGCCGACTATGACGTCGACGACCTGCTGCCGGCGATCCGCGGCGGCCTTTCGGTCGACGGCAAGCTCTATGCCGCGCCGTTCTACGGCGAATCCGCCATGATCATGTACCGCAAGGACCTGTTCGAAAAGGCGGGCCTGACGATGCCCGATTCCCCGACCTGGGAATTCATCGGCGAAGCGGCCCGCAAGATCACGGACCGCAATGCCGACATCAACGGCATCTGCCTTCGCGGCAAGGCCGGCTGGGGCGAGAACATGGCGTTCCTCACCGCGCTCAACAATTCCTTCGGCGGACGCTGGTTCGACGAGAAGTGGCAGCCGCAGTTCGACCAGCCGGAATGGAAGGCTTCCCTTCAGTTCTACGTCGACATGATGAAGGATGCCGGCCCGCAGGGCGCTTCGTCCAACGGCTTCAACGAGAACCTGACGCTCTTCCAGCAGGGCAAGTGCGGCATGTGGATCGACGCGACGGTCGCGGCCTCCTTCGTCTCCAATCCGAAGGACTCGACGGTCGCCGACAAGGTCGGCTACGCGATCTTCCCGGATACGGGCAATGGCAACCATGGCCATTGGCTGTGGTCGTGGAACCTTGCCGTTCCGGCAAGCTCGACCAAGGCGGAGGCCGCGCAGAAGTTCATCGCCTGGGCGACCAGCAAGGGCTACACCGAACTCGTCGCCAGCAAGGAAGGCTGGGCGAACGTTCCTCCGGGCACGCGCACCTCGCTCTACAAGAACGCCGAATACCAGAAGGCAGCGCCCTTTGCAGCTCCGACCCTTGCGGCCATGGATGCGGCGGACATCACCAAGCCCTCCGTCAAGCCGGTGCCCTATACGGGCGGCCAGTTCGTCGCGATCCCGGAATTCCAGGGTCTCGGTACGACGGTCGGCCAGCTCTTCTCGGCGGTGCTTGCCGGCCAGTCCTCCGTGGATGACGCGCTCGCACAGGCACAGACCACGGCCGTGCGCGAAATGACCCGCGCCGGCTACATCAAGTAAGCCTCCTCCCCAAGGACAGGCTGCCCGGATTGCGGTCCGGGCAGCCGAGGACGCGGGGTTATCGCATTGGGTGCTTGCCCCTCATCCCCCTGCCGGGACCTTCTCCCCGCAGGCGGGGAGAAGGCGCAGAACGGCGCGCCCATCGCTCCTCGCCCCGTTTACGGGGAGAGGATGCCGGCAGGCAGGTGAGGGCCATTGCGACCCATCTGCGAATGACAGCATCGGCCGGCCGCACCGGCTCTCGGGAGGAAATCATGGCGACGGAGAATACGCGCGGTCTGGCGCGGGTGATGTTGGCGCCCTCTGTGGGCCTGCTTCTGATCTGGATGATCGTGCCGCTGGCGATGACGCTGTGGTTCTCGTTCCAGAACTACAACCTCCTGAATCCCGGCAATGTGAGCTGGGCGGGGCTGTTCAACTACAAATATTTCTATACCGACCCGGCCTTCTTCCAGTCGATCTGGAACACGCTGCTGATCGTCGGCGGGGTGCTGCTCATCACCGTCGTCGGCGGTATCGGCATTGCGCTTCTGCTCGACCAGCCCATGTGGGGGCAGGGGATCGTGCGCATCATGATCATCTCGCCCTTCTTCGTCATGCCGCCGGTCGCCGCGCTGGTGTGGAAGAACATGATCATGCATCCGGGCTACGGGGTGCTGGCGGACATTAATCGCGCCCTCGGTCTCCAGCCCGTCGACTGGTTCGCGCAGTTCCCGCTGCTGTCGATCATCATCATCGTCGCCTGGCAATGGCTGCCCTTCGCCACGCTCATCCTGCTCACCGCGCTGCAATCGCTCGACGGCGAGCAGAAGGAAGCGGCGGAGATGGACGGGGCCGGCTTCGTCTCGCGCTTCATCTACCTGACGCTGCCGCATCTTTCCCGCTCGATCACCGTCGTCATCCTGATCCAGACGATCTTCCTGCTCGGCGTCTATGCGGAAATCCTCGTCACCACCAATGGCGGGCCGGGCTATGCCTCCACCAACCTGCCGTTCCTGATCTACCGCACCGCGCTTCTCGGCTACGACGTCGGCGGCGCTTCCGCCGGCGGCATCATCGCCGTCATCCTCGCCAATATCGTCGCCTTCTTCCTGATGCGCGCCGTCGGCAAGAACCTGGACAAGTAGGAAGGAGAGACCCATGGCCCGCGCCGTTTCGACCAGAAGAA
Organism: Phyllobacteriaceae bacterium UBA1940; assembly: GCA_002336975.1. Classification (GTDB taxonomy): domain Bacteria; phylum Pseudomonadota; class Alphaproteobacteria; order Rhizobiales; family Rhizobiaceae; genus Mesorhizobium_A. The sequence goes on along the minus strand of DDFA01000075.1, from coordinate 69,081 downwards.
CCGTCGCCTTCACGATTGCCGCCTGGATCATCGCGCTCGTGATCTTCTTCCCGATCCTCTACACGATCATCACCTCGTTCAAGTCCGAGACCGAGGCCATCCAGGGCTTCAACCTCATCCCCTCGGGCACGGTGGAAAGCTATGCGGCCGTGCAGGCGCAGAGCAACTACTTCAAGTTCTTCCTGAACTCGGTGATCATCTCCATCGGCTCGACGCTGCTGGCGCTGCTGATCGCCGTGCCCGCCGCCTGGTCCATGGCCTTCGCTCCGACACGGCGCACCAAGGACATCCTGATGTGGATGCTCTCGACGAAGATGATGCCGGCCGTGGCCGTCCTCGTGCCGATCTATCTTCTCTTCCGCGACTTCGGCCTGCTCGACAGCCGCATCGGCCTCACCGTCATGCTGACCATGATCAACCTGCCGATCGTCATCTGGATGCTCTACACCTATTTCCGCGAAATCCCGGGCGAGATCCTGGAAGCCGCGCGCATGGACGGGGCCTCGCTCTGGGGCGAGATTGTCTACGTGCTGACGCCCATGGCGGTGCCGGGCATCGCCTCGACCATGCTCCTCAACATCATCCTCGCCTGGAACGAGGCCTTCTGGACGATCCGCCTGACGACGACCAACGCCGCGCCGCTGACCGCCTTCATCGCCTCGTTCTCCAGCCCGCAGGGTCTCTTCTGGGCGAAACTCTCAGCGGCATCCACGCTCGCCATCGCCCCCATCCTCATCATGGGATGGTTCTCACAAAAGCAGCTTGTCCGCGGCCTGACCTTCGGCGCCGTGAAGTAAGGGGAGGGAACTCATGGGCAAGATCATCCTGAAGAAAGTCAACAAGTCCTTTGGCGCGACGCAGGTCATTCCGGGCATCGACCTCACCATCGAGGACGGCGAGTTCGTGGTCTTCGTCGGCCCCTCCGGCTGCGGCAAGTCCACGCTGCTGCGCCTCATCGCCGGCCTTGAGGACACGACGAGCGGCACCATCGAGATCGACGGCAAGGACGTGACCGCCGCCGCCCCCGCCAAGCGCGGGCTCGCCATGGTGTTCCAGTCCTATGCGCTCTATCCGCATATGAGCGTCGCCAAGAACATCGCCTTTCCCCTGAAGATGGCGAAGATGGATCAGGCGGCGATCGACAAGAAGGTGACGGAAGCCGCACGCGTGCTCAACCTCACCAACTACCTGGAGCGGCGGCCGGGTCAACTTTCCGGCGGTCAGCGCCAGCGCGTGGCCATCGGCCGCGCCATCGTGCGCGAACCGTCGGCCTTTTTATTCGACGAGCCGCTGTCCAACCTCGACGCGGCGCTGCGCGGCACGATGCGGCTGGAGATCAGCGAGCTGCACCACCAGCTCAAGACCACGATGATCTATGTCACCCACGATCAGGTGGAAGCCATGACCATGGCCGACAAGATCGTCGTGCTGAATGCCGGCAATATCGAGCAGGTCGGCTCGCCGCTCGATCTCTACAACAAGCCGGACAATCTCTTCGTCGCCGGCTTCATCGGCTCGCCGCGCATGAACTTCGTCAAGGGTGCGGCGGCGGGGCCGTGGAATGCGCCGACCGTCGGCATCCGCCCGGAGCATATCCGGCTTTCCAAGGAGAGCGGCACCTGGAAGGGCCTCGTCGGCGTCGCCGAACATCTCGGCTCCGACACGTTCCTCCACGTCAATGTCGAGGGTGTGGGCATGCTGACGGTGCGCGCCGATGGCGACTTCCCCGTCACCCACGGCGATACCGTCTACCTCACCCCCGACGAAACCCGCATCCACCGCTTCGACGACAAGGGAATGGCAATCCGATGAAAAGACTGGAAGGCAAGAGCGCGCTGATCACCGGGTCGGCGCGGGGAATTGGCCGCGCATTCGCGGAAGCCTATGTGCGGGAAGGCGCGCGCGTCGCCATCGCCGATATCAATATCGAGCGGGCCGCCGCGACCGCCTCCGAGATCGGCCCCGCGGCCTATGCGGTGCAGATGGACGTGACGCGGCAGGACTCCATAGACGCGGCTATCGGTGCCTGTGTGAAGCAGGCCGGCGGGCTGGATATCCTCGTCAACAATGCCGCGCTGTTCGACCTTGCGCCCATCGTCGAGATTACGCGGGAGAGCTACGACAGGCTGTTCTCGATCAATGTCGCCGGCACGCTCTTCACGATGCAGGCGGCGGCCAGGCAGATGATCGCGCAGGCGCGCGGCGGCAAGATCGTCAACATGGCCAGCCAGGCCGGCCGGCGCGGCGAGGCGCTCGTCGCCGTCTATTGCGCCACCAAGGCGGCGGTCATCAGCCTCACCCAGTCGGCCGGGCTGAACCTCATCCGGCACGGCATCAACGTCAACGCCATCGCCCCCGGCGTGGTAGACGGCGAGCACTGGGACGGCGTCGACGCGCTCTTTGCCAAATACGAGAACCGCCCGCTCGGCGAGAAGAAGCGCCTCGTCGGCGCGGAAGTACCCTTCGGCCGCATGGGAACGGCGGACGACCTCACCGGCATGGCGATCTTCCTGGCCTCTGAGGAGAGCAACTACGTCGTCGCCCAGACCTACAATGTCGACGGCGGCAACTGGATGAGCTGAGCCCGCGCGCCCCGCGCGGACCCGGCACGAGACAAGACCGGATAGACCGGAAGGACTGGACCCATGACCACGAAACTGTCGCTCGCCACCCTCAAGGACATTGCCGCAACGGCAAGCGTGCCCGCTTACGAGCGCGGCGGCCTTGCGGCCGGCATCGTGCATTTCGGCGTCGGCAATTTCCACCGGGCGCATCAGGCGGTCTATCTGGACGATCTCTTCAATCTCGGCCTCGACCATGACTGGGCGATTGTTGGCGCGGGCGTTCTGCCCTCCGATGCGGCGATGCGCGACAAGCTGGCGGGACAGGACTTTTTGACCACCGTGGTCGAGCAGGACAACAACCGTTCCGGCGCACGGGTGACCGGCGCGATGATCGGTTATCTTGCCCCCGGCAATGCGGCGGCAACCGTCGCCCGGCTTGCCGATCCGGCGATCCGCATCGTTTCGCTGACGATCACCGAGGGCGGCTATTTCATCGATCCGGCGTCCGGCGTCTTCGATCCCGCCCATCCGGCCATTGCCGCCGATGCGGCCAATCCCGGCGATCCGAAAACTGTCTTCGGCCTTATCCTCGCCGGCCTCAGGGCGCGCCGGGACAAGGGCATCGCGCCCTATACCGTCATGTCCTGCGATAACATTCCGCACAATGGAAAGGTGACGCGCGCGGCGGTGTCCGGCCTCGCCCGCCTTTCCGATCCTGCGCTTGCCGACTGGATCGAGGCCAATGTCGCCTTCCCGAACGGCATGGTCGACCGCATCACGCCGGCGACGGGGCCGCGCGAGATCGCCATCGCGGCGGACGACTACGGCATCGACGACGCCTGGCCGGTCTTCTGCGAAGAGTTCAAGCAATGGGTGCTGGAAGATAACTTTCCGCAAGGACGCCCCGCTCTGGAGAAGGCCGGCGTGCAGTTCGTGCCGGATGTCGCGCCCTACGAGCACATGAAGATCCGCATTCTCAACGGCGGCCATGCGGCCATTGCCTATCCGGCGGCGCTGCTCGATATCCATTTCGTGCATGAGGCCATGGAGGATGCGGATATCCGCGCCTTCCTCGCCAAGCTGGAGCGGGAGGAGATCATCCCCGTCATCCCGCCGGTGCCGGATACGGACCTCAACGATTATTTCGTCCTGATCGAACGGCGCTTCCTGAACCCCAAGATCGCCGACACGATCCCGCGTCTCGCGCAGGACGGCTCCAACCGCCAGCCGAAATTCATCCTGCCCTCGACCGCCGACCGGCTTTCGTGCGGCGAGGATGTCGTCGGCCTGTCGCTGGTCTCGGCGCTCTGGTGCCATTATCTCGCCGGCAAGACGGATAGCGGCAAGGATATCGCCTTCAACGATCCCAATATCGACCGTATCCGCGCCGCCGCGACGGCGGCGAAGGGCGATCCGGGCGCCTTCCTCGAGTTGAGGGATATTTTCGGCACGGTCGCGGGATCGGACCTCTTCCGCAGGCGGTTCGCCCATGCGCTGGAATGCCTCCAGCGGGAGGGCACGCGGGCGACGCTGAAGCGCTATCTGGAGAACCGGCTGGCGGCGTGAGGAAGGGCCTTTCCATCGCGCCGGGCAGACAGTACCAACGGGGGCCTGAACACGGAACGGAACGCCATGGCCGCCACAGCGACACAACTGGTCATCTTCGATTGCGACGGCGTGCTCGTTGATAGCGAGCCGATCTCGATCACGGTGCTGGTCGAGGCCCTTGCGGCGGCCGGCGTGACGATGAGCGAGGAGGAGGCGCACGAGCGTTTCCTCGGGCGTAGCCTGAAAAGCATGTCGGAAATCCTGCATGACGACTATGGCCTCGCCGTCGACGCCGCCTTTCTCGATGGCATGCGCAAGGCGCTCTACGAGCGCTTCCGCAGCGAACTGCAACCCATTGCGGGCATAGCCGAGACCGTCGACGGGCTGGGCATCGCCCATTGCGTGGCCTCGTCGAGCCAGCCGGAACGTATCCGCCTGTCGCTTTCCGTCACCGGCCTACTCGACCGTTTCGAGCCGAATATTTTCAGCGCCAGCATGGTCCGGCACGGCAAGCCCGCACCCGACCTCTTTCTCCATGCCAGTGCGGCCATGGGGGTGGAGCCGGGCCGCTGTGTGGTCGTGGAAGACAGTCCGGCCGGCATCGCCGCCGCGAAATCCGCCGGCATGCGGGTCGTCGCCTTCACCGGCGGTTCCCATGCCCGCTCGCCGCAGCACCGCGCGGCGCTCCTCAGCCTCGAACCCGACGCCCTGTTTGACGACATGCGGGAATTGTTACAGTTTGTCCGCGAGAACGAGGACGGCGGGAAAGAGCATTGATGCGCGATCTGATCGTTGCGGTGGACATCGGCACGGGCAGTGCCCGGGCCGGCGTCTTCGACCGGCGCGGCGCGCTGTTCGGGCGTTCCGAACATCCCATCGCCATGCACCGCCCCAGCGTCAATCATGCCGAGCACGATTCGGAAGACATCTGGCGCGCCGTGTGCGTGGCGGTGAAGGCTGCCTGCGCGGCGGCGGGTGCGGATGCCGCCCAAGTCGCCGCCCTCGGCGTCGATGCAACCTGCTCGCTCGTCGTGCGGGACGGGGCCGGGCGGCCGCTTGCGGTTTCCGGCGGCGAGGATGCGCGCTGGGACACCATCGTCTGGCTCGATCACCGCGCGCTGGAGGAGGCGGATATCTGCACCGCCACGCAGCATCCGGTGCTTGCCCATTCCGGCCGCGTCATGTCGCCGGAAATGCAGATGCCGAAGCTCCTGTGGCTGAAGCGCCATCAGCCGGCGCAATGGGCGAAGGCCGGTTCTTTCTTCGATCTTGCCGATTTCATCACCTGGCGCGCGACCGGCAGCAATGCGCGCTCACGCTGCACCATGGCGGCCAAGTGGAACTATCTCTCCCATGAGCAAAGCGGCTGGAGCGAGAGCTTCCTGCAGGCGATCGGCCTCGATGACGTGCGCGAACGCGGCGCCCTGCCTGCGCAGACGCTTGCCGTCGGCACGGGCGTCGGGCGGCTGACGCCGGGGGCGGCCACAAGCCTCGTCCTCGACACGGACTGCGTGGTCGCGGCGGGCCTCATCGATGCCTATGCCGGCGCGCTCGGCGTGCTCGGCCCCTTCGCCGGCGAACCGGAGAGGCTGGAGCGCCGGCTTGCGCTGATCGGCGGCACGTCGAGCTGCATCGTCGCGCTTTCGCGCGAGAAGAAGTTCGGCTTCGGCATGTGGGGGCCGTATTACGAGGCGGTGCTGCCGGGCCATTGGCTGATCGAGGGCGGGCAGTCCGCCACGGGTGCGCTGCTCGACCATATCGTGCGGGCGCATGGCGCGGGCGGCGAGCCGGATGCGGCGACCCATGCCCGCATCGCCGCGCGCATCGGTGAAATGCGGGCACAGGAGGGGGAAGCCTTCGCCTCCCGGCTGCATGTCCTGCCCGATTTCCACGGCAACCGCTCGCCGGTGGCCGATCCGCACGCGCTCGGGGTGATCAGCGGCCTGTCGCTCGATGCCTCCTTCGACGGCCTCTGCCGGCTCTACTGGCGGACTGCGGTGGCCATCGCGCTCGGTATCCGCCAGATCCTCGAGGCGCTGGGCGAGGCGGGTTATCCTGCCGATGCGCTCCATGTCGCCGGCGGCCATGTGCGCAATACGCTGCTTCTGGAACTCTACCGCGACGTCACCGGCTGCCGCATCGTGGTGCCGGACAGCGGCGATGCGGTGCTGCTGGGAACGGCGATGGTCGGGGCGGTTGCCGGGGGCATCTATCCCGATCTGCCGGCTGCCGGCGCGGGCATGCAGTCGGCCGGCACGGAACTCCTGCCCGATGCTACGCGCAAGGCCGGCTACGACCGGGATTACCGCCGTTTCCTTGCGCTTTCCCGCCATCGGGCGGAGCTTGAGGGGATCGGCTGAAAAAATCCGAAAAAAGTTTGCAACCGGATGGAACCAAATCGCTCGCCGCGTGTTTCTAGGGCGTCACCGGTCTGCGCATGTCCCCCAAATGCGAGGCCCTCGACCGGTGATCGACCACGATACCGTGTCCCCCTCCGGTCCGTGGATACTCAAGCAGCCAGTGCCTCCCAGGCGCTGGCTGTTTTCTTTTGTGCCCTGTTAGAAAAAACAAAGGCGGCGGTGGGCGTGCCGTCCCACCGCCGCTGGNNAGTGCCGTCCCACCGCCGCCGCGCGCCGCCGCTGCGGCTGTCCGGGAGCGAGATCAAGCCGCTGCGCGGGGCTGCGGCGTGAAGAGAAGAGCCTGATTGATCAGCACCTTCACCTGTTCGGGGTTGAAGGGCTTCGAGACGAGGAAGGCCGGCTCCGGGCGTTCGCCCGTCAGCAGCTTTTCCGGATACGCCGTGATGAAGATGACCGGAATATCGGTCCGCGAAAGGATCGTGTTCACGGCGTCGATGCCGGAGGAGCCATCGGCCAGTTTCACATCGGCGAGCACGAGACCGGGACGGCTGTTGCTCCAGAGGGTTTCCGCCTCCGCCTGGGTGCGGGCGATGCCGGTCACCCGATGGCCCATGCCGCTCACCATATGAGCAAGGTCGAGCGCGATGAGCGGCTCGTCCTCGATGATCATGATGCCCGTTTCGGCCTGGGCGGCGATCTCGGCGAAGGCTGCGTCGAGCAGGCCGCGGATGACCGATGTTTCCGCTTCGAGGATTTCGGCCGTCTTTTCGACAGGGAAGCCCTCGACCGTCGCCAGCAGCAGGGCCTGCCGGCCGAGCGGCGGAACGCCCGAGAGATCGAACGGAGCCTCGGAGCCGGGAACCACGGAGGACGCGCCGCGCCCCATCGAGACCGGCAGCGAGGAAATGATGCGGCTGAGCAGCGCGAAGAGCCGCATCTTGTCGTCGTCATCCGTCCGCATCAGCGCGGGGTCTATGAGGATGGTTTCAAGCATGGCGGCCACATAGGCATCGCCCGACGACTGGGTGCCCGTGAGGGCGCGTGCGTAGCGGCGCAGAGCCGGAAGATGCGGTCCGATGCGGTCGGAAATCGGCATGTCTAGTCCCCTGTTTTCGATTTGCTGCAATCGCAGTTGACGGTTTGAACGCGGAAACCAAATTTAGGTTCCGCAGCCGGGAACTTTTTTTGATTCCGGGCATTTTCGAGCCGAATTCGTCATATGCGGCGTGGATAGAAATGAGAGTGGCCGAGAGTGAATAGCGTGAACACACCAAACAGCACGAGCAAGCCTCCCAGAAGACCGGACGATCCGAATGCGCAAATTGCCATGAAGTTGCGCGCATTCTACCATTCCGTACAGGACGAGGCGCTTCCCCAGAGGTTCCTTGATCTTCTCGAAAAATTGGATGCCGTCGAAAGCGGCGTGCAACGGGCCGAGTGAGGACGTGATGGACCGGGAACAGACCACTTTCAAGCGTGAGATGCTGGCCGTGCTGCCGAGCCTGCGCGCTTTTGCGATCTCCCTGACCGGCCGCCACGATCAGGCCGACGATCTTGTCCAGGATACGATCATGAAGGCCTGGGCCAAGCAGGAACAGTTCGAGATGGGCACGAACATGAAGGCCTGGCTCTTCACGATCCTGCGCAACGAGCTTTACAGCAAGCTGCGCAAGCGCGGCCGCGAGGTGCAGGACAGCGACGGTCTCTTCACGGAGAATCTGGCGCAGCACCCGTCGCAATACGGCTCCCTCGACATGCAGGACTTCAAGAAGGCGCTGGAGCAACTGCCGGACGAGCAGCGCGAGGCGATCATCCTCGTCGGCGCTTCCGGCTTTTCCTATGAGGAGGCGGCGGAAATCTGCGGCTGCGCGCTCGGCACGATCAAGAGCCGCGTGAACCGCGCCCGCCAGCGCCTGCAGGATCTGCTGCAGGTGAGCGGCGAGAGCGATTACGGGCCGGACTCGGTGTCCGCCCCCATCACCTCGCGTGCCTTTGCATCTTGACGGAACGATCCGCCGCCCGACCTGCTGGCGGGCGGCGGAAAGAAGGCGTAGACGCGAATTTGCAGCCGGATGCGCGTTTTGCGGGTGAAAACAGGGGCGGAATCGCGTACCGAGAACCGATGAAGGACAATATCCAACCATTGCCGTCCGCAGTCGTTGCGGCTCTCGGCGCGCCCGACCGTTTGGCGGCGCTCGATGCGGCCATTCCGGTCTTTCTCGGTCCCGATCCTGATTTCGACGATATCGCCGCGCTTGCCGCTGCCCTTTTCGACGTTCCGATTTCCCTCGTTACGGCGCTCGGGCGCAGGGACCAATGGTTCCTTGCCCGCCAGGGCACGCCGGAAATCCGGGCGCCTTCGGAGGATTCCTTCTGCGCGCGCATGATCGCGACCTGTCCGGACGAGCCGATGGTCGTCGCCGACGCGCAGAAGGACCCGCGCTTCTCCGCACTGCCGAGCGTTACGGGCGAGCCGCGCCTGCGCTTCTACGCCGGTGCGCCCATCCTCCTCGACGGGCGAGCGATCGGGACCGTCTGCGTCTTCGACACGAAACCGCATGCGCGCACCGGTGAAGACCTGTTGTTGCGGCTGAAGCGGCTCGCCGGGCTTGCGGCGTCTCTCCTGCGGCTGAAGGACGAGGCGCGGCGGCGCACCCTTGCCGCCGAGGCTCTGTCGCGCGAGGAAAAACGCCATGCGCTGGCGCTCGACGCCGCCAATGTGGCGAGCTGGCTTTGGGACATATCGAGTGGCGTAGTTTCCGGCAACGAGACCTTCTACCGCATGCTCGGCGTCAAGCCGGCAAAGCCGATGAGCGCGCGCAAGTTCTTCACCTCCGTGCATCCGGCCGACCGCAAGGTCACCATCGGCCGTCTGCGCAATGCGCTTGCCACGGGCAAGGAGTATGACGGGCTGTTCCGCGCGGCGAAATCCGGCCGCTGGCTGCTCGGCCGGGGGCGCGTGCATGAATGGGATGCGGAGGGCCGTCCGTCCGTGTTCCTCGGTATCAATGTGGATGTTACCGACGGGCAGCTCGCTTCCGAACGGACGCGGCTTCTGCTGCGGGAGTTGAACCACCGCGTCAAGAACACGCTTGCCATGCTGCAATCGCTGGCGCGCCAGACCCTGCGCCAGACCAGCGATCCCGTCGAATTCATGGATGCCTTTGCCGGGCGCCTGCAATCGCTGTCGGAAGCGCACGGCCTGCTCAGCGATCACGAATGGGGCGTGATCCATCTGAAGATCCTGCTGCAGAAGCAGATCATGCCCTATGCGATGGATTACGAGAAACAGGTCGAAATCCACAAGGACGAGGTGGAGCTGGGGCCGGACCAGGCGGTCGGCCTCGGCCTCGTTCTCCATGAACTCGCCACCAATGCCCGCAAATACGGGGCCTTGTCGGTGCGAACGGGCAAGGTCGTCATCACCGCCCGCGTGGTGAACGAGGACGGCCAGCGTGTGCTCAACATGACCTGGCACGAGGTTGGCGGTCCGCCTGTCGATCCGGCGGGCCGTCGCGGCTTCGGCTCCGTGCTGATCGAACGCAGCCTCGACAAGATCCTCGGCAGCAATGTGCATGTCGAGTATCTGCCGAAAGGCGTGACCGCGGTGGTGCGCATGCCGCTTTGAGCGGCGCGCTTTCCCATGGATAGTGTGGTGGATCGATCAGTCGTCGTCGCGGCGGGATTTCGGCGCGAGAAGGAAGCCGAGCGCAAGCGCGACGGCCGTTGCCGCGAAGGGCTTGCGGGTGGCCACGGTGGCCGCAGCCGCCATGAGGTCGCGGCGGGCGGCGAGCTGCCGGCGGCGGATAAGGCGCAGTTCGCGCTCACGCTTGTTGCGTGCGGCGACGACTGCCAGCACGATCAGCGCCAGCAGCAGGAAGCCGCCGGCAAGGCCGAAGAGGGCCGGCACGGCTCCGTAGCGCTGGGAAAGCGCGACGGCTCCCCCGACCAGGGCGAGGCCATAGGCGGTGAGCAGCAGCAGGCCGATGGCAAGGCCGGCAATGGCATTGCGCCTGGCGATGTCCATCGTCTCATCCACCCGGTCGGTGACGCGGGTGACGAGGTTCTGGACGAGAATTGCCCCCAGTGACAGCATGCCGTTATGCTCCGATGCGATGAGGAGCCACCGTCCGGCGGCTCCGTTTCTGAAGGACGGAAATCAGCGCCGCAGAAGCGCAGCAAGAACGAAGCCGGCGGCCGCGGCAATGCCGAGCGTGGTGAGGGGATGATCCTGCACCGCCTGCCGGGCCTTTCGGCCGGAATCCTGATAGCGGTCCTGAAGCTCGGCAAGAATGTCCTCGCCCGCAGAGATCATGTCGCGGATATCATTTTCCGCGCGGTCCTTCAGGCCGTGCGCGGCGTCGCTCACCTCGGCCTTTGCGGCGCGGGCCTTCTTGCGGATGCTTCCGGCGCGGCTCGACGCGTCGTCCGCCAGCACGCGGGCGAGGGCGGCGATCTCTTCACGCAGTTCGGCAATCTGGTCTTCGACCGCCTGTGCCTCTTCGCTCAGCCCGTTGCGGAGGGTCTTGCTGCGGGATGAAAACAGTCCATTGGCCATGCCGTTTCTCCTTTTGCGGTCGCCCGCGATGGGCGCGGGCCGAACAGCCGCTCCCGCCCTTTGGCGGAACGGTCTTCCGGGGCAGGAAACGCGGTGTGATGCAAAAGGTTCCGTAAGGCGCTGGAAAATCACGCCGAAGCGGTATGAGGCAGGACGAAGGGCACGCCGCCGGCCGGTACGCCGTTGATGCGCATGCGGCAGCCGAAGACGGCTTCCATCGCATCGTCGGTCATGACTTCGGCGGGCGCGCCGGACCGTTCGATACGGCCGCCCTTCATCATCACCATATGGTCGGCGAACATGGCGGTGAGGTTGAGGTCGTGCATGACGGCAATGACGCCGCCGCCGGCTTCGCAATAGCGGCGGGCAAGTTGCATGATGGTGAGCTGGTGGCGGATATCGAGGGCCGAGACCGGCTCGTCGAGCAGCAGGAAACAGGGCTCGCCATCAAGCACCGGCTCCCAGATCTGCGAGAGCACGCGGGCAAGCTGCACGCGCTGCTGCTCGCCGCCGGAAAGCTCCTGGTAGAAGCGGCCGGCAAAGCCTGAAAGGTCGACGGCGGCAAGGGCTTCCGCGGTGACCGCGTCGATGCGGTCGGCGTGGCGGTTCGGGCCGACCGTGAGGCCGAGACGGACGATCTCGCGCACCGTGAAGGGGAAGGCGATGGTCGCGGCCTGCGGCAGCACCGCGCGCTTGACCGCGAGCTGCCAGGGTTCGAGGGTGCGGATATCGTGGCCGTTGAGGGTGATGTCGCCCTTGCTGGCGAGTTCCCCGGCAATGGCCTTCAGCGTCGTCGTCTTGCCCGAGCCGTTGGGGCCGACGATGGCGGTCACCTGTCCAGCCCTGGCGGCCAGAGAGACGCCATGCACGATGGTCTTGCCGGAAAGGCTGACCGTGAGGTTCCTTGCGGTGATCATGGGCCTACCAGCCGTTCCGTGTGCGGTCGCGCAGCAGAACCCAGAGGAAGAAGGGTGCGCCGGCAAGCGCCGTGATGATGCCGATCGGCAATTCTGCGGGCGCGACGATGGTGCGCGCCAGCATGTCCGCGCCGAGCAGCAGCACGCCGCCGAGCAGGGCGGAGGCCGGCAGCAGGTAGCGGTGATCCGGGCCGATGACGATACGCAGCAGGTGCGGCACGACGATGCCGACGAAGCCGATGCCGCCGCTGACGGCGACCGAGGCGCCGACCGCGCCGGCGACCGCGACGATGGCGGTGTATTTCAGCCGCTGCACCTTCACGCCCATGTGGAAGGCGGCGGCCTCGCCGAGCGTGATGGCGTTTAGGCCGCGCGACAGGAAGGGCACGACGAAAAGGGCGGCAAGGATGATCGGGCCGGCGGCGAAGAGTTTCGTCCAGGTCATGCCGGACAGCGAGCCGAGGCCCCAGAAGGTGATGTCGCGGAGCTGCTTGTCGTCGGCCATGTATATGAGAATGCCGGTGACGGCGCCCGCCAGCGCGGCAATGGCGATGCCGGCGAGCAGCATGGTGGCGACCGAGGTCTGCCCGCCGCGCGTGGCGATGCGGTAGAGCAGCAGCGTCGTGAGCAGGCCGCCGACGAAGGCGGCGATGGGCAGCGCATAGGGGCCGAGCGTCAGCATCAGGCCGGCCGGCAGGGCGCTGCCGAGCACGATCATCAGCACCGCGCCGAATGCGGCGCCCGAAGAGATGCCGACGAGGCCGGGATCGGCGAGCGGATTGCGGAAAAGGCCCTGCATGACCGCGCCGGACATGGCGAGCGCCGCGCCGATCAGGAAGCCGAGCAGGGCGCGGGGCATGCGGATGTCGAAGACGATGATGCGGTCGCGCAGGCTGAGGGCCGTGTCTTCCGCGCCGGTCAACAGCGCGTGCACGACACCCACGGCCGAGGCGTCCGAGGCGCCGGTCGTGATGGAAAGGGCGAGGGCGATGACGGAAAGCACGACGAGCACGGCAAGCGTCAGGCGCGCGATGGCCGTCCGGTCACCGCTTGCCCGGGCGCGGCCGGCGCGCATCAGAAGGGAACCGCGCGCAATCGGGTTGCGCACGGCATCATTGAGAGACATTGCCGTAGAGTTCTTTGTTGAGTTCGCTGATGGCCGAAGCGGTGCGCGGGCCGAAGCCGAGCAGATGCAGGCTGTTCATGCGCAGGATGGCCTTGTTCTGGCCGGCGGGTGTGACCGAGATCGCCGGATGGCCAAGGACCTCTTCGTCCGAGCTGCCCGCGCCGGGGCGCGTCATGACCATGACGACGTCGGGCCTGGCATTGATGACGGCTTCGTCGGTCAGCGGCTTGTAGCCGTCGAAGGTGCCGTCCGTGGCATTGATCGCGCCGGCAAGGCCGATGATGCCGTCGGCGGCCGTATGGCTGCCGGCGGCCATGATGCGGCCGTTCTGGAAGCTGAGGATGAAGAGGACGCGTTTGCGCTCGCTTTCCGGCCGCTTGGCGGCGTCTGCGATGGCCGTGTCGAGTTCCGCACTGACCTTCGCTTCCAGTGCCTTTGCCTTTTCCGGCACGCCGAGGAATTTACCGACGACGTCGATCTTCCTGAGGATCGCCGCGCGGTCGTAGCCCTCGGGCACGGTTTCGAAGGGAATGCCGGCGCTTTTCAGCACCGCCAGCGCATCGGCGGGGCCGCTGCCCTCGACGGCGAGGATCGCGGTCGGGTTGACGGCGATGACGCCCTCCGGCGAGAGCGCGCGCATGTAGCCGACATCCGGCAGCTTCATGGCCGCTTCCGGATACATGCTGGTGCTGTCGCGGGCGACGAGCCGCTTTTCCTCACCCAGCGCGTAGACGATTTCGGTGAGCGCACCGCCGATCGTCACGAGCTTCGAGGTGTCGACCTGCTGCATTTCCTGCGCGACCGCCTTGCGGATGAAGCCGCCGTCGCCGCTCGTCGCGAACGGCGCGAGAAGGGGGGCTGAAAGTGCAAGGACGGTGAGGGCCACTTCCCACGGACGGGCACGGCGGAAATCGAGGCTCTTGCTCATGGGGTGGTCCTTCGGCGTTGCAGGGTCTTCGCGCTTTGGCGCAAAGACCCTTTTGCTTGTTCGGCTCAGGCGGCGGCGCTGTCCGGGCGCGGCAGGTTGGCAAGAATCTCGCGCCAGTCGGCGCGCTCGACCATGCCTTCCTTCCGCTTGCCGAAGAACTGGATGATCATCTCGCCGCTGGCGTCATAGGCCTCGAGCGAGGTGACGTGGCCGTCGGTGGTCGGCTTACGCACCACCCAGCACTCGGCGATGTGGTCCGTGCGCAGGTGCATGTGGAAGGTCGGGTCCATGACGTTGATCCACGGGCCCATCGGCTGGATGTTCTTCACCGGGCCGGTATGGATCTGGATCGTGCCGTGGTTGCCGACGAAGCACATGATCTCGGCTTCGCGTTCTGCGGAAGCCCGCAGCAGCTCGGTGACGGAATCGGCGCGCACTTCATGGGCGAAGTCTTCGCCGACGCTGCGAACGGCGTCCTGGCGGGCGACCTTGAGCTTGCGCAGTAGGCCGAAGAACTGGTGGGTGTCCGTCATGGCGCTCCAGCCTTCACGCAGGGCGGCGACATCGACCGGGCCGGTCTCAACGGTCTTTTCCGTGATGACCTCGACGAAGTCCTGCGACTGGTCTTCCAGGCGGAAGTCTGCGACGATGGCTTCATAGGCTTCGAGATTGGAGGCCGGGCGCAGGTGCACCTTGTGCACGGCTTCGCCGGCCTTGTCGAAGAACTGCAGGCTGCGGCGGACCTGATCGCCATCCGTCTTGGTCACGGCGAAGCCGTGCGCCCAGGCGCTGGGGAAGATGCGCAGATCGATATTCTCGCCGAGCACGATGGAGGCGTGCTTGCCGGTGTTGATCTTTTCGAAGACGCCGATCTTCTCGTGCACGACGCTCTCGTTGCGGGTGAGGGCCATGACCTCGCCGAGCGCTTCGGAGCGCTCCAGGAAGCGGTTGGCGTCGCCGTCGATGCGGATGGCCGTGAGGCCGACCTCGGCCGCGACGAGGGCGGCTTCGGAGATGCCGAGCTGGGCGGCGATGTCGCGCTCGCGCATCTTCGGGTTCTCGGCGCGGAAGGCGCGGATTTCGGCGGGGGTCGGTCGGGTCGTGTTGCTCATGGGCGCGGCCTTCATCGAAATGCGTTGTGCCATTCCCTCATGCTGCTCCGGTCAGCGAATTTTCTTGGCGGAACAGGGGTTTGACGGGGTTTTTGCTGTTTACTATCTTGACTTCATAACTCATATTTCTTTATGCACGCAATACCGGAGCTGCAAAGTCATGTTAATTCTTTGCATGGCGACCGACGAGATTTCAGAACCGATACGCGAACAGGCGAGCCAATGACCGTACGTACCCTCCTTCTCTCGGCGATGATGTCCGCTGCCGCCGTGTCCGGCGCCGCAGCCGAGGAGGCCGGCGCGGCCAAGGGCTTGACGATCGAGCTGAATGCGCTGGCCGCTTCCCAGAAGGGCTGCCTCTTCACCTTCGTCGCAGCGAACGGCTTTACGCAGAACATCGCGAAGGCCTCCTTCGAATTCGTGATCTTCAACGACAAGGGCACGGTCGAGCGCCTTGCGTTGCTCGATTTCCGCGAGCTGCCTGCCGGCAAGTCCAAGGTGCGCCAGTTCGATGTGCCCGGCATCAAGTGCGAGTCCGTGAAGAACCTCCTGATCAACGATGCGCCGGTCTGCGAGGGCGAGGGGATCGAGAAGGGCGGCTGCATGAGCGGCATCGTCACGCGCAGCAAGGCGTCGGCGGGTCTCGAAGGCTGAGTTTGAGTAGCGCTGCGCATGAGGCTGCGGCGCATGAAACGGTATGACGGGTGATATCATGGCTGGTAGCAAGTGGCTCTGGGGCAGCGCGGGTGTTCTTTCCCTGCTCGCTCATGCCGGTGCGGCGGCAATCCTCACCATGGCGCCCGCGTCCAAGGAAGACGAGGCGCTGATCGCCGGCGGGGTGGTCGCGGAAGTGGCGATGCTCGGCAACGGCGCTTTCGAGGCGGTGGAATCCGGTAATCCGGAAGATGCGATCACGCCCGAGGCGATCCAGCCCGACATGGTCGAGCCGCAGGAGGTGGCCGAAATCCGGCCGACCGAGATCCAGCCCGAAATGACGGAGATCGCGCCTGTCGATCCGGTCGTCTCCGAGCATGTGCCGGAACTCATCGTTCCTTCCGCCGAAGTGGAGATCGCCGCGGTTCCCGTTCCGGAAATCAAGCCGCTGATCGAGCCCGAGCCCGAGATCAAGCCCGCTCCCGAAATGAAGAAGGAGAAGCCGGTCAAGAAGGTCGAGCGCAAGAAGCCGAAGCAGAAGGTCGTCAGGAAGGCGGGGGAAAAGGGCGAGGCGAAGGCGAACGCCACGCGGGGCGAGGTCGATGGTTCCGCCGATGTGAAGACGGCATCGGTCGGCGGCCAGAAGAAGGGCAATTCGTCCATGGCGGGCAATGCCGCCGTCAGCAACTATCCCGGCAAGGTGCGCAACAAGATCAATCGTGCCAAGCGGCGCGCGCGCGGCGGCGAAAGCGGCACGGCGGTCGTCAGCTTCGTCGTCGGCGCCGGCGGTCAGGCGAGCGGCATCCGCATTGCGCGGTCTTCCGGCAGCGCCGCGCTCGATCAGGCGGCGGTCGATACGGTGCAGCGCGCCGCGCCCTTCGCGAAGATTCCCGAGGATGCCGGACGCTCGTCCTGGGCCTTCAACGTGCCGATCCTCTTCAACTGAGAGTTTCGTTCCCGCCATCCCCGGATCGGCGGGATTTTTTTGCACGAAAATATGACTATCTTAGTCATGTTTATACTTTACTCTGAAAATCAAGTTTTGTAGGTTGCCCCCGAACCGAGGCTCCGCCCTCCGCGGAGTGCCAAAGGGGAGTTGTATGAATTCGATGACTGCGGGCCGCATGGAATCGGTCCTGAAGGCAATGATCGCCGAGCGCGACCGGCGCATCGCGGATCTGGAGCGGCAGCTTGCTGCACTCAAGAAGCAGATGGCCGGCCCGCAGGAACCGGCAGCGGCGGCGCCCGCCGCGTCGAAGATCGAGGTGAAGGCGCCGCAGGCGCCGCGCAGCGTGGAAGTCACCAAGGTGAAGCGCCGGACCGGCGAAGCGGAGAGGAAGGCGATGCGCGAGAAGCACAGGCAACAGCAGCAGGCCCGCCAGCAGGACAGCGACGCCCAGAAGGGCGACAAGGCCGGCCTCGAAGGCCGCAGCTTCCTTTATGTCGGCGGGCGCGATTGCCAGGTGGCGCATCTTCGCCAGATCGCCAGTTCCTACGGCGCCAATCTCATCCACCACGACGGGGGGCTGCGAGAGGCCGTCTCGCGCATCGACAACGTGCTGCCGTCGGTCGACTGCGTTTTCTGCCCCATCGACTGTATCAGCCACGATGCCTGCATCCGCGTGAAGACGGGCTGCAAGAAGTGGGAGAAGGCCTTCGTGCCGCTGCGCAACGGCAGCAAATCCTCCTTCGAGCGCGCCCTGCAGAGCATGAGCCAGGGAGACAATACCCAGTGAATGACGAAAGACCCGAAGCCTTCATGATGATCGGCCTGCACAAGCTGGCTTCTCAGAACGGCGATGGCCTCGTGCCGGAACTCTATGCCCTTTTGACCCGCCGGGCGGAAATCATGGAAAGCGCGAATGTCACGGAATTTCCGCTGCACAGCGCCCGCCCGCCGGCCCGGTCCGCGGCATTCGAGGGCGCTGCGGCCCTTGAAGCGCGCAACGATAATGTCGTAGCGTTTCCCGAGCCGCGCCGCGCGCGCGGGGATTCCTACTGAGAGGTATCGCATGTTCGTCGCCATGAACCGCTTCCGCATCGTCATCGGCCATGAGGAAGCCTTCGAGAATATCTGGAAGGGCCGGGAATCGAGCCTTGCCGAAATGCCGGGCTTCAGGACCTTTCATCTTCTGCGCGGCGACACCAATGCGGAAGAGGGTTATACGCTCTTCGCCTCCCACACCGTCTGGGCGAGCAAGGACGACTTCACCGCCTGGACGAAATCGGAGAATTTCCGGCAGGCCCACAAGCATGCCGGCGATAACAGGGGCATCTATCTCGGCCCACCGAAATTCGAGGGCTTCACCGCCGTCGTCGGCGCATGAGCAGGCTAGACGATCCGGACCGCATCGAGGTTCTGCCCGTCCTGCCGTCTCTCGACATTGCGGAGACGCGGGATTTTTATGCCGGCCAGCTCGGCTTTGCCGAACTGGTCCTTGAGACCGGCGACTATCTCATCGTCCGCCGCCCGGGCATGGAGTTGCATTTCTGGCTGACCGACGACCGGACGCTTTGCGAGCGTACCTCCGTCTATCTGCGCGGCGGCGCCATTGCCGATCTGCACAGCGAATTCAGCGCGCGTGCCGTGCCGGGACTGACGCCGATGAGCGTGCGGCCGTGGAATATGGAAGAGTTCTACATCCACGATCCGCACGGCAACCTGCTGCGCTTCGGCCGTATTCCGAAGCGCTGATCTCAGGCGTTCGCGCGCGGCAGGAATGCGCCGAGCGCCACCGCCAGCCATCCCGCCATCATGATGATCCCGCCGGTCGGGGCGGACATGGGGAAGAGGCCGTGCCCCGCCGAATGGCGGAAGACGAGATCGCCGGCAAAGAGCGCGGTGCCGATTATGAGAAGCAGGGCCGCAAGCGGGGCAGCGCGCGTGGACGGCCACGCGGCATAAAGCGCGACCAGCGCGGGCGCGTGGGCAAGGCACATGGCGGAGGCGCCGGCCATCAGGCGCGGATCGCTGCCATGGGAGGCCGCCGCGGCCGCGGCGACGCCGGCAAGGCCCATCAGGCCGGCTACGAGAAGGCTTGCCGAGCGAAATGAAAAGGACATCGGTCTATTCCTGATTCTGCATGTGGTGGGCGAGCCGGGTCACGGGCTCGAGGATGATCTTGCGCAGGCCTTCGCTCGGGACGGTCTCGTCCAGCGCCCGGCCGAAGCAGTACAGCCATTCGTCCCGCTCGGCAGGACCGATCGGTGCGACGAAATGGCGGCGGCGCAGCATGGGGTGGCCACGCTTTTCCGTATAGATCGGCGGCCCGCCCAGCCAGCCTGTCAGGTATTCGTAGAATTTTTCCTCGCTACCTGTCAGGTCCGGCGGATGGATGGCCCGGCAGCGGGCGGCTTCCGGCAGGGTGTCCATCAGTCGGTAGAAGCGGTGCGTCAGCGCGCGAACGCCCGCATCGCCGCCGATGGCCTCGTAGAGGGTGATCGCCTCGCCCTGCCGTTCCTGATCTTCCGTCTTGTCCGTCATGGCTTCTCCCGTTCCCTTCGGTCTTAACGCTGCTCCGCGCGGGGTGCAACGTCGGCCGCCCTGCTGCGACGAAGCGCGCCGGACTTTCGATCGATTGACAAGAAACCGTCCAGACGGTATGTTTTTGCATGAGCAAGGCACATCATCGCAAGAAGCATCCCGAGGCCGTCCGACAGCAATTGCTGGAGGTCGCGGCGAAGCTGTCGCTGGAGAAAGGGCCTTCGAGCGTCACGCTCGATGCTGTCTCGCAGGCGGCCGGCGTCAGTAAGGGCGGCTTGCTGCATCACTTCCCGAACAAGCTTTCGCTGCTCGACGGTCTGTTCGACGATCTGACGAGCAGGTTCGACCGGGCGCTGGCGGAAAAGATGCGGGACGACCCGGAGCCGAGGGGGCGCTTCACCCGGGCCTATGTCACCGTGTGGTTCCTGCCGGAGGGCATGGCGGATGGCGACCAATGGAAGGTGCTGACGATCGCGCTCATTTCGGAGCCGCATCTGCGCGAGCGCTGGCGACAATGGGTGGAGCGGCAGCTTGCGGAACATGTCGGCACGGATTCCGCGCTGGACGCCATGCTCGTGCGCTATGCGGTGGACGGGCTGTGGCTGGCCGACCTGCTCGGTGCGCCGATCATGGACGCGCCATCGCGTGTCGCCATGCTGGAGCGGCTGCTGGTGCTGTCACGCCTTTGATCCGATCCTGAACTTGCGCCACGCGGCGCGCGTTGGCGCGGTCCGCGCCGGAGATTTCCCATGAGCCTTACCGCCGTCTATGCCGTTCTTGTCGTCGCCATCGTCTTCGAGGTGCTTGGCACTTCGGCCATGCAGGCCGCGCAGCACTTCACGCGCCTCGTGCCCACCGCGACGATGGTCGTCTGCTATGCCATCGCCTTCTATTTTCTGTCCTGGAGCCTGCGCTACGTTCCGGTCGGCATCGCCTATGCCATCTGGAGCGGTCTCGGCATCGTGCTGATCTCATTCGTCGGCTATGTCGTCTTCGGCCAGAAGCTCGATCCTGCCGCCATTCTCGGCCTTGGCCTCATCATCGCCGGCGTCATCGTGCTGAACGTCTTTTCCAAGTCGACATTCCACTGAAGGAGCGTCGAAATCGACAGGGCCCCCGCTTGCAAAGCGGTGGTTCTGGCTCTATCGATTCCAATGAATTGAAAGCGGTTTCAATTTTCGGCTTCGAAGGAATGGCACATGGCAATACGCACCATCGTATGGGGTGAGAATATCCACGAGCAGACGAACGCGGTCGTCCGCTCGATCTATCCGGACGGCATGCACAACACGATTGCCGACGCGCTCAACCGGGACCCGGCCATCAGCGCGACGACGGCGACCCTTCAGGAGCCGGAACACGGTCTGACGGAGGCGCGGCTTGCCGAAACGGACGTGCTGATCTGGTGGGGCCACAAGGACCACGGCGCGGTCAGCGACGAGGTGGTCGAACGCGTGGCGAAGCGTGTGTGGGAGGGCATGGGCCTTCTCGTTCTCCATTCCGGCCATTTCTCCAAGATCTTCAAACGTCTGATGGGTACGCCCTGCGCGCTGAAATGGCGTGAGGCCGGTGAGCGCGAGCGCGTCTGGGTCGTCAATCCGCGTCACCCCATCGCCGAAGGCCTCGGTGAGAACTTCGTTCTGGAAAACGAGGAAATGTACGGCGAGCAGTTCTCCGTGCCCGAGCCGCTGGAGACGGTGTTCATCTCCTGGTTCGCCGGCGGCGAGGTGTTCCGCTCGGGCCTCACCTGGCGACGCGGCGCGGGCAACATCTTCTATTTCCGCCCGGGGCATGAGACCTACCCGACCTATCACGACGCCACTGTGCAGAAGGTACTCGTCAATGGCGTGAAATGGGCCTTCAACCCGCAGGGCACCTATACGGCGATCCATGACGCGCCGAATGTGCCGGTGGAAGCGGCGCTGGAGCCGATCGTCGAGCGCGGCCCCAAGCTGCATGAAGCCGGCGAAGCCGGTTACCGTTGAGGCCTGCCATGCGACTTCTCGTTCTTGGAACCGGCGGCATGGCCAATACCCATGCCGAACACTTTGCCGCAATCGATGGCGTCGAACTCGTCGGCGCCGTCGATGTGGACCCCGCGCGGGCGAAGGCCTTTGCACAGCAGCATGGCATCGAAAATGTCTTCACGTCCCTGGAGGACGCCATCGCCTGGGGTGAATTCGATGCCGCGACCAATGTGACGCCCGACCGGGCGCATCATCCGACCACGCTGGCGCTGCTGGCGGCGGGCAAGCACGTGATGTGCGAAAAGCCGCTGGCGGAAAACTACGCAAAGGCGGACGAAATGGCGCGTGCGGCGGAAGCCTCCGGCCTCGTCACGATGGTGAACCTCACCTACCGCAACGTCGCGCCGCTGCAGAAGGCGCGCGAGATGGTGCTGGCCGGCGCGATCGGGCAGGTGCGCCATGTCGAGGCGTCCTATCTGCAAAGCTGGCTCGTGTCCAAGGCCTGGGGGGACTGGGCGACGGAGAGCCAGTGGCTCTGGCGGTTGTCGACGAGGCATGGTTCGAACGGCGTGCTCGGCGATGTCGGCATCCATATCCTCGATTTTGCCAGCTATGGCGCGGGAAGCGACGTGGAGCATGTCTTCGCGCGGCTGAAAGCCTTCGACAAGGCGCCGGGCAACCGCATCGGCGAATACGACCTCGATGCCAATGACAGCTTCGCCATGACCGTCGATTTCGCCAATGGCGCGCTCGGTGTCATCCATTCCAGCCGCTGGGCGACCGGTCATCTCAACGAGCTGCGCCTTCGCATGCATGGCGACCGCGGCGCGCTGGAGGTGATCCACTCGACCGAGGGGTCGAGCCTGCGCGGCTGTCTGGGGGAGGATGTGGAGACGGCCGTCTGGCGGGAAGTCGATGCCGGCACGGTGCCGACCAACTACCAGCGCTTCGCGGCCGCCGTTGCCGCCGGCCAGAAGATCGAACCCGGCTTCCGCCACGCGGCGGAGCTTCAGAAGGTTCTCGACCTGGCCATCGAGACCGAGAAGGGGCGCTGCGAGCGGACGGTGTGAACTCAGGCGGGAGCGGGGCCTGTCGAGCCTCGAATGAGGAAGTCGACGGGCCAGACCTCTTGCAAGCTTTCCGGCGCTTCCTCCTGAAGCAGCCGCAGGACCATGTCGCCGATCCGTTCGCCCGCCGCGCGGATCGGCGATTGCGTCGTGGTGAGCGCCGGCACGAGATTGTCGGGGCTGAGATAGGGGAAGACGTCGTCATGGGCGATCAGGGAGACGTCCGCGCCCACCGCAAGCCCGGCGATGCGGATCGCCCGCATCGCCCCGAGCGCCGACATCATCGAGCCGGCGATGACGGCGGTTGGCGGTAGGGGAAGGGCGAGGAAGCCCTGCATCAGCCGGAAGCCGGTTTCATCCGTGAACTCGCCGTGGCCGATGAAGCTCGGTTCAGCGGCAAGGCCGTGGGCGGCAAGCGTCTTGCGATAGGCCCTCTCGCGGTCGCGGGCATAGGTGCTCACCGTGTCGCCATTGATGAGGGCGATGCGGCGATGGCCAAGGTCGATCAGGTGCTGCGTTGCCGTTTCGATGGCGCCGAAATTGTCGATGTCGAGAAAGGCGAAGGGCTTTTGCGCCTCGCTGCGTCCATGCACGATGAAGGGCAGGTCCAGCGTCCGCAGCAATGCGATGCGCGAATCTATGCAGGCCGGTGTGTGAACGATCACCGCGTCCACGCGCTTGCTCGCGGCAAGGCGGCGATAGGCGGCCTCCTCCTCGTCCTCGGTCTCGACGGTCGAAACGAGAATGTCGATGCCGTCCTTCTGCAGGCGCGTCGAGAGGCCGCCCATGAATTCGCTGGAATGGGGGCCGAAACGTCCGCCGCCCTGAAAGACGATGCCGATAGCACCGGCCCGGCCGGTGGCAAGCCGCTGGGCGCTGATATTCGGCCGGTAGCCGAGCTGTTCGGCAGCTTCCAGCACGCGCGCTCGCGTTTCGCTCTTGACCTCCGGATATCCGCTCATTGCCCTGCTGACTGTCGTTTGCGACAGGCCGATGCGGGCGGCGAATTCCTTGAGGTTCATGCTGTCTTCTCTGCTGCGGTCGGCCGGATTCTATTTATGAACCCTTCGGTCCCCCGCAGCAAGCGCCGCGAAGACTGCACGCGCATCATCCGTAAAGGTTGTGATTTTCGGCTTGAAATTTGTAAACAGCAAGTTAAAGTCTAAATATTAACGACATGGTTGTGGTCCGGGCGTTCGCGCCCCAGTCAATTCTATTGCGAAACGGCGGCCATAGGGGTGGCTCGCCTATCTCCTGTCGGGGCAGATCGTGCCCCGCCGATGTTTGCAACGATTGTGGGAAGACATCATGCTGGTTGGCACAACGCTGCCGCCGGTAGCGGGTTCGCTTGCGCGCCGGGACCTGTGGCTGGAGGAAGCCGTATCGGAGGCAGGCCGGGAGGACTTGCCGGCGGGAATGGAGGGGCGGGAAGCCCGAAGCGGGCAGGGTGCGCCGCTGGTTTACACCCGGCTCGAAACGGGTCGGCGGCCCTCCTATCTGCGCGTGCTTGAGCGCCTCTTCGGCGCGAGGCGCGTCTTGCGGCGGCGCGACCTTGTTCTGTCCCGCGCGCCGGTATTGTTCCTGATGGTGGAGGAGGCGTTCCTTCTTTACGTCCTTGTCGGCCTGTTGCGGGCGATGCTCGGGCGGCGCACCGCGGGCCTGCTGTTCCGGCCCCGCCCGCTCGCGGCGTCACATCGCTGGCGCTATGTCTGGAGGCGAGCCGTTCTGCGCCGCCTGAAGCGGTGGCGCGCCATCCAGACACTCACCCTTCTTCCTTTCGACGTCTTTCCGGCATTCTCGTCTGTCGCGGATGGCTGGATCCATGATTTCCAGCTCTGGGATTTGACGGAGGAGGAGCGCAAGGCCGTCGATGTGCTGCGTGACGAACGGCGAACCGGTGAGCGCCGGGTACTGACGGCTATCGGCACGCAGAATGCCTGGAAAGGTTTTGAGCTCTTCGTCGACATCTATGCCAGGTCGGCTCTCTTGCGTTGGAGCTATCAGTTCATCGCCTGCGGCAAGGTCATGCCGGCGGCAGGGGAACACGCCGCTGTTCTGGAGGAGGCGGGCGGCGTCTTGGTCGACAAGGCTCTTTCCGATGCCGAGCTGCTCGGCACCTATGCCGCGAGCGATGCCGTCTGGTGCCTCTATCCTCCGGTCGGGGATCATGCGACCGGCATTCTCGGGCGGGCGGTACAGCTCGGCATCCCCGTCATCGTGCGGCAGGGCTCGCTTGCGCATCGTCTGTGCACGACCGAAAATCTCCCGCATGTCGCCGCCAGTGCCGACATGGTCGCGACGCGCCTCGCCGGTCCGCTGCCGCCGCGCGATGCCGAACGCGGCCGTCTGGCCGCCCTGCGCTTCGCCGCGCAGAGTGAAGCGACGCTTCGTCGTGCCCTCGGCCTTTGAGCTTCGCCGGTCACGGCTTGGAGGCGGTGTTTTAGAGGAGACGCTTGCCGTCGTCGCCGATTACCTTCTCCCCATCTTCCTTGGCAAATGGTCCTCCGTGCGTATCCGGCAGGATCTCCAGAACCGTTTCGGAGGGGCGGCAGAGGCGTGTGCCGAGCGGTGTGGTCACGAAGGGGCGATTGATGAGGATCGGCTCGGCGACCATGTGGTCGAGCAGGGTTTCGTCCGAAAGGGCCGGGTTGTCGAGGCCGAGCGCGGCATAGGGCGTATCCTTCTCGCGCAAGGCCGTCCGCACGGTGAGGCCCGCGGCGGCGATCAGTGCACGTAGCTCCTCCTTCGTCGGTGGTGAGGCGAGGTAGTCGACGACCGTCGGCTCGATGCCTGCATTGCGGATGAGGGCCAGCGTGTTGCGCGACGTGCCGCATCGTGCGTTGTGGTAGATGATCGCGTCCATGTCGGGTTCCTGCAGGATCATGTTCGTGTGGAGGAATAGGCGATCCGGCGGTGCGGTCAAGATGCGTGCGGGGCGGTGCCGTGGGCTTCCAGCCACGAGCAAGATTTTCGTGCCATAGGCTGAGCCGGAACTGATGGATGCGGCCGAGCCCCAAGCTTACGACGAGCCTCCTTTCAGGTGCCCTGTCGCTGGAGGCTTTTATGAACCGTGTCGTGCTTGCGCGTTATTCCGAACCGCTGGAGTGGATCAAGCTCATTCCCGAGGATTTCGAGGTCATCGTCTACAACAAGGGTGACCGGATCGAGTCCCCGGATGTCATCCGTCGCGCCTCGGCCATCATAGACCGGCCGAACGAAGGGCGGGAGTCGGAGACCTATCTGCACCACATGCTCACCGAGCGGCGGGATGACGACGACTTCACCGTCTATGCCCAGGCCGGTCCCTTCGAGCATAGCCCGGATTTCATCAGCCTGCTGCATACCTGGAAGACCTGGGGCGACCTGCAGCCGATGTCCTGGCAATGGATTGCGGAAAAGAAGGTGCCCCCGCCGCTTCTCCTTTCTGAGTATGAGCGCGGCCTGTTCGGGCGTCCGCGCGTCCGGCTCGAACATTTCTCGCTGCTGACCTGGGGGCCGATCGATTTCATCGACCAGGGCGCCTGGGGCATGGGCAATGTCTATCGCGCCATCCATGGTGGCCTGCCCGAGGGCATCAATATCGCCAGCCATTTCCTGCGCCTCGCCAAGCTCGATGCGCTGGCGGACGAGGCGGCACGGCACACGCTGGGCGTCTTCTCCTATGGCGCCATCTTCGCCGTCCGCAACAGGCACGTGGCCGCGGTTCCTGCGGAAGCTATCGAGACTCTTCGCGACCTCTCCGTCTCCGGCATCGCCGTATACGGCTATATTCTCGAGCGCCTGTGGCTGCATCTCTTCGGCGAGAAGTTCGTTCTCCCGAAGCTCGTGCCCCAGCCGCTTTGAACTCCGGGCGGCTCCCTCGTCTCCACAAGCCTGAGACAAGAGGGGCTGCCTAGCATGAGGCAGGTCGCGGCGGTCCCGGTGCCGCGGGTTGGCTGCTTGAACAAGGAACGGATGAATGAGTGTCGAAATCAACGACTTTTCGCTGGAGAAGCTGGCGAAAGGCCGTACCTGGACGTTCGGGAACGCATCGACCGGCGACGTCTTCTCTCCGGCTTTGACATTGACGAGCGGCGGCCGGATCGCCGGCTATGCCCATCCCAATGAAAGCGCATGGCGGGTCAAGGGCGGCGCGATCGAGTTCGTGACGCAGGATGGGCTGGTCTCGACCCGTTTCAACCAGACGAGAATCGTCGATGGCCGCTACGAGGTCGAGGGCGCGTTCCGTCTGGGCGGGCCGGGCCACACTCACTATCTCAAGGAGGCCGAAGACCTGGAGCGGCCGAAGAACCGCACGGCGCTCGTCGTTCCCATCCACGATGCCTACTTCACCTATGGCATCAACCTGCTCTACCAGAGCATGGGTTCCGACTACGATATCGTCTTCGTCTTCTCCACGGATGCAGACCGCCGCGCCTTTGCGGCGATGCATCAGGCGTCCTTCTTCCTCGATTACCACTCGATCGTGCTCGACGACCATTTCAGTGGCAGCGCCCTGCGGGTCGTCGCCGAGCGCAATGTGTGGCCGACGGTCAAGAAATTCTTGGCGATCTCGCTGGTGCATGCCTCCTACGACTATATCCTGTGCGTGGATGCGGAGACCTTCATCCTGCGCCCGACCGGCTGGACCGAGGCGGCCGGGAAGATCGTGTCGGAAGCTCGCTGGTATGGCGGCGCGCTCAACGAGAGCCATATGGCCGAGCGCCAGATCATGCATGCCTCTTCGCTGGGGCTGGCGCCGGCCGCCGAGCATGAGAAGATCCGCGTGCTTTCGCACGACTGGGGGCTTTATACCTGGTGGTGGGATATTCCGGTCTACGAGGCGAAGAGTGTTCCCGGTTTCCTCGACTGGATCGGCTGGAGCCCGAGTCTCCAGTTCGTCGAGCGGCTGGGGCACAGTATCTTCGATCACATCACCTACCAGTTCTACACCGCACTCCATTGCGGCTTCGAGATCAAGCGGGTGGATAGCCTCGCGCATTCGCTGGAATTCAGCAATGCGGGCGTGGTGGCCACGGTTCACCGCGATATCGGCCCCGTGCGCTGGACGAACGCCTATGCCTACGCGCAGGCCCCCGGCTTCTTCCGGGCGAATGACTATCTTGCGATCTACCATATCGACCGCAAGACCTTCCCGCAGTTCAACGCGCTCTAGAGACGCCCTTCGTCGGTTCTGCCGAATCCCTTCCATCGCCGGCACGCCGCTTTCGCCTCGATTGGGGGCGGCGGGCCGGTAATGCGGGCAATTCACTCACGAGGTGGGCGTCGCTTTCCGGGACGCGCTGTGCCGTTTTGATACTGCTGTTCGCAGTGGAAATAATCCTGCCGATACGTTGACTGTTTGGTGATGATGAGACTATACATCCAGTAACGTCAGGGGGATTTCCATATTTACCCGGGAAATACGTAGTTAATTTCGTGTTATTTTTTCGTTTAGAATTTTAATTGAATTATATTTTGAAATAAAACTCGCGTTCACTGTGTATCTTAGTGGGATATACAAGGCCATCGGATAGATTTGCTCTCAACCTTGGAGGGCTAACCGATGGCAAGAAGACTGGCATTCCCGGCAGGACGACGTTATCTCGCAGCGATGGGCGGCATCGTCCTCGGCGGGCTCCTTTTTGCAAATGGCATTACGAACGGCGAGGCAGACGCCGGCAAGGCGTTCCGGCAGAGTTCGGGCACTGTCGCCGCGAACGATCTCGGCCTCGACATGACGACGACCAGCACCGTCACCTCGGGCCTCTTCGGCTCGGTGGCCTTCCCCTTCAAGCCCGGCGCTCTCATGCGCTGGAAGCAGATCGAGGCGGCAGCCGCCGGCCTTTCGCCGGAAGCCTGCGGCGAGCAGGCGACATGCCGGACCCGTCTGAAATTGCTGCGTGAAACGGTCGACGCCTCGGCCGACGAGCCGCTTCTTCGCAAGATCGAGGCGGTCAACGTCTCGGTCAACCGGCTGGTCCGCTATACCAAGGATATCGACGCACACGGTCAGCTCGACTACTGGGCGACGCCGGCCGAAATCCTCACCCTGGGCAAGGGCGACTGCGAGGATTATGCGATCCTCAAGCTTGCGGCCCTGCGGCAGGCAGGTATCAAGCCCGAGAGCATGACGCTGGTCGTGCTGCGGGAATCGCGACGCAACTTCTACCACGCCGTCCTGACGGTCGCGGTCGAGGGCAAGAACTATGTGCTCGACAACATGCGCGACGCAGTTCTGACGGACCGTCAGCTACCCGCATATCAGGCGCTTTATTCGCTCGGGACCGAGCGGGCCTTTGTTCATGGTTACAAGCGCGGTTCGGAATTCGCCATGCAGAAGCGTCCGGCCTCGCTCGATACTGTACAACCCGGCGAAGGTATCCCGGCTACATTCTGACGAAAGGTTGCGGCCCGGTCAGGGCAGCACGTAACAGAGCATGATGCTCTGCCCCGAGGCCGGCGCCAGCAAGGCGTTGAGCAAGCCTCGCAAGCGACGCCCCCCGAGACCCACCGTGAATCCCGCTTCGAGCGGCCGATTGCCATTCGCCTTCAGGGTTGCGACAAGAGCCGAAAGCTGCACGTCGAGCGCAAGGCGAAGGTCGCGGTTGACCGGTTCCGCTTCCGCATAGGAGAAGCGAGCCTGTATATAATTCAGGAAAGACTGGTTGTAGGCGATGAGCCGCTTGTCCAGCCCGAGGGCGAAAGCCGGGCCGGGCGATGCCCGCACCAGATTGCCGACGCCGGACGGATCGGTGATCGCGCGCTCGCTGGCCAGCATGTCGAGCGACCAGCGCAGGCAATAGACCCGCAGGAATGCCGTCGTATTGACCGGTTCCGGAACGTCCGCAAGAAGGGCGCCGACCAGGGCGCCGATCTTCTTCTGTCGCGCATCGGCAATTTCGCGCAGCACCTGCCAGTAGATCGCCTCCAGACGGATGCCGCGGCGAACCCCGCCATCCTCCACCACGCGGAAGACAAGTTCGGCGTCCCGCATGGGCGGGCGGTCGACCGCCTTGTCGGAAGGTTGCGCCATGGCTATCGTTCCTGCATGGCCTCGGTGCGCGCCTTGTTGATCGGCTTCAGGAGATATTGAAGGATGGTCTTGCGGCCGGTCATGATGTCCACGGAGGCCACCATGCCGGGGATGATGGCATGGGACTTGCCGTTGCGGACGATCTCGGATTTGTCCGTCTTCACCTGCGCCAGATAATACGTCTCGTTGGATTTCTCGTCGAACATGGAGTCGGCGGAAACGTTGGAAACCTCGCCCTGCAGGCCCCCATAGATGGAGAAGTCGAAGGCGGTGATCTTTACCAGCGCCGGCTGGCCGACCCGGATGAAGGCGATGTCGTTGGGCGATATGCGCGCTTCCACGAGCAACGTATCCGATGTCGGCACCACTTCGGCGACCACAGTGCCGGGCTGCACATAGCCGCCGATGGTGGTGATCTCCAGCCGGTTGACGACGCCGTCCACCGGCGAGCGCAGATCGGTGCGCTGCACCCGGTCGGATGCGCCGCGCACGGTTTCGGTGACAACGGAAAGGTCGGCGAGAGCCTTGGTCTTTTCCGCCAGCGCCTCCTGCTGGAAGGCCAGCATCAGTTCGTCCACCTGAAGCGAAGCTTCCTTGATGGCGCCGCGAATGCGCTCGAGCGACTCTTTCAGCAGCTTGAGCTGGCCGGTGGAGTCGGTCAGTTCCTTCTGCACGCGCAAGAGATCCGTCTGCGGTGCGAGCTTGCGCTTGACGAGCGGCTCCAGCAGGCCGGCCTCCTTCTGCGAGACGGCGATGTTCTCCTGGAGACGGTCGATATTGACGAGGGCCTCGTCCAGTTCCTTGCGCCGTTGCAGGTGGCGTTCCTGCAGCACGGAGAGCTTGTTCTGGAAGGCGTCGCGCCGGGCTTTCAGAAGCTGGGATTCGTTGGCGCAGATTTCCGGGCTCGACTTGGCGACATCCTGTGGGCAGGTCATCGGCGAAAGCATGTCGCCGGCCTGTTCGACCTCGAGCCGGGCGATCTGAACGCTCAATGCCCGCGCCCGGGCCTCAAGCTCGCCGAGCGTGGAGGTCGTGGCGGTGTCGTCGAGCTGGACGATAAGGTCGCCCTTCTTGACGATCTGGCCGAGCTTGACGGCGATTGTCTGCACCACGCTCGCTTCGCTTGCCTGGATAAGCTGCGTGCGGGAGACCGGCACGACCTTGCCCTGCCCGCGGGCGATCTCGTCCACCTCGGTGATCGCCGCCCAGATGACGAAGAACACGATCAGCAGGCCGACGGAAACGAGGCTCATCCGCGCCCAGAAGGGAGGGGAATCCGTCATGAGGGGCGTCCCGCTTTCTTCTGAAGTTCCTCGATGACGGCGCCCTTGGGGCCGTCGGCGATGACGCGCCCGGCTTCCAGAACGATCAGGCGATCGACGAGTTCGAGCATGCTGTAGCGATGGGTGGAGATGATGATGGTGGTATCCGGCCCGAAGGCGGTGGAAAGGTTGTTGATCAGGCGGCGCTCGGACGCAAGGTCCATCGCGCCGGACGGCTCGTCGAGGAAAATGATCTTCGGCTGGGCAAGCAGCAGCCGGGCGATCGCCACCGATTGCCGCTGGCCGCCGGAAAGATTGCCGCCGCGTTCGCCGACCGGCATGTCGTAGCCGCGGGGGTGGCGGGAGACGAACTCGTCGACACCGGTGCGGCGCGCGACTTCGATGATCTCCTCGTCGGTCGCCTCCGGATTGGCCATGAGGAGGTTGTCCTTCACGGAGCCGGAAAACAGGTCGGCGGACTGCGAGGCGACGGCGACGGCGGTGCGCACGACGGCCGGGTGATACTGGCGGATATCGATGCCGTCGATCATCAGGCTGCCGGCGGTTGGCGGATAAAGCGCGCCGAGCAGGCGGCCGATCGTCGTCTTGCCCGAGCCGATGCGGCCGATCACGCCGACACGCTCGCCGGGCCGGACGGAGAAGGTCAGGCCGTTCAGCACCTTCTGGTCGGAACCGGGATAGGCGAATTCCACCTGGTTGAAGGAAAAGCCGCCCCTGGCGATATCGCGGTTGACGAAGCCGGTGCCTGTCGGCAGGTCCTCCGGCATTTCCATGATCGAATTGAGGATGCGCAGCGACAGAAGGGCCTGGCGCAGCCGTGCGAGCGTCATGGCGATCTGCCCCATCGGGGCGACCGCACGACCTGACAGCATGACCGCCGCGATGATGGCGCCCGAGGACATCTTGCCCTGCGAGAACTGATAGGCGCCGGCGAGAATGATGACGACAGAGACGAGCTGCGAGACGAACTGCGTCCAGTTTGCCGCCGAGGAGGAGAGCTGCTTGATCTCTTCCGACGTCAGCGCCGCTTTCTTGGAAAGCTCGTGCCATTTGCGCAGCAGGTTGCGCTCGGCCTTCAGCGACTTGACGGTCTCGATGGTCGAGATCGTCTCGACCAGCAGCGACTGCTTCATCGAGGATTCGTTCGTCGCCGCCGCGACGCGCCGGCCGATGCGGTGCTGCGCGATGAGGCCGATGGCGAGCGCCAGAAGGAAGGCGCCGGCGGGAACGATGACGATCCAGCCCGAGACGAGATAGATGACGATCAGGAAGACGAAGACGAAGAAGGTGTCGATCAGCACGCTGATCGTATTGGACGTGAAGAATTCGCGGACGAATTCGTATTGCGTGATGCGGCTTGCATATTCGCCGGTCTGCATGGGCCGGGCCGACATGCTGGCGTTCAGCACCTTTTCGAAGAGCAGGTAGGAAAGCCTGAGGTCGGCGCGGCGGCCGGCATAGTCGATCAATGCGGACCGGGCTGTTTTCAGCACGAGATCGAAGAGGATCGCACCCGAGACGCCGAGCGCGAGCACCCAGAGCGTCGCCTTGGCGTCGTTCGGCAGGATGCGGTCGTAGACGTTCATCGTGAAGAGCGGCGAGGTGAGCGCCAGCAGGTTGATGAACAATGCAGCGACCGCGACCTGTACGTAGGAGCGCCAGAAAGGCATCAGCGCACCCACCAGCCAGTGCTGGCGGACGATGGCGCCGTCCATGCCTTCGATGGCGGATTTCATCGTGTCCGCGCTGACGGCGCTGAAGGACAGAACGGCCCGGATGCTTTCCTTGCTCGGCAGGCGGCCCTGCAACTGGCTGCGCATCGCCTCGACATAGGAGGTGTTGCCCGCGCCATGAATTTCCAGCAGCGAGACCGCGGATCCATCGTGGAAGAGGATGATTGCGGGAAGGTCGAAGTTGTTGGCGGCGAGGTCGCGCCAGCCGAAGGCGCGGACCTCGAGGCCGATACGGTCGCTCAGGCGCTGCACATCCTCGAAGGAGGGTGTGGCCTCGTCGAAGGGGACGCCGGAAAACAGGACGACATCGGAACCCGGGCGGCCGAGAAAGACGGCGACCCGTTGGAAAGCGGTCCGGAAGGTTTCTCCGCCGATCGGGGCCGGCTGAGGGGAGGAATGTGCAATGCCGGCCGCTTCGGCGGCCAGCGTCATAGCCAGCGCCCGCGGCGGGGCGTCAGCGTCACGCTTGTCGCGAAGAGCGATGGATCGCCCCCGCGCAAGCCAATCGTTTCGCGACAAAGCATGCGTATTGCTTTCCGCTCGTTACTTCATGTTTGCCAGCAGATCCAGCGGCAGATCGTTCACCTGCTTGGAGGGCATGCGACGATAGGTTTCGGTGGGCGCGGTTTCCGGAACGTTGAACTCCGTGCGCGCATAGGCGTCGGACTGTTTGGCCGGCGTGAGGTTCATGCTGCTGAGCAGCATGCCGCTGGCGGCAAGAATGCGGTATTCGGCGAAGCGGGCGGCGTAGACGGCCGTGCGCGACAGGACGTTCACGGTATAGCGCGAGTTCTGCGCGCCGAGCACGTCGAGCAGCGAGCGCCGACCGACCGAAAGCTGCTCGCGGTAGGACTCCACCAGGCTGCCGTTGACGCCGGCCTGCTGCTTCAGCGTTGCGGCCAGTTCGGTCTGGCGAATGCGGCGATCCCAGGAAATGCGGACGGCTTCCTCGACTTCACGGTAGCTTTGGTGCAGCACGAGGCGCTGCTCGCTGGCGCGACGGATCTGCTCCTGCTCGTTGGCGATGTCGATGCCGCCGCGATAAAGGTTCCACTTGGCCACGACGCGGGCCTGCAGGCTGGTGCTGCGGCCTTCACTGCCGTCGATATCCATGCCCGTGCGGGCGCGGCCTTCGAGCGAGACGGTCGGGAACATGTCGGAGCGGGCGCCCTTGACCATGGCGTCGGCCGCATCGATGTCGGCATTGGCGACCTTGATGCGCGCATTGTTGGTGCGGGCAAGGCCGATCGCCTCGTCGAGCGACTTTGGCAGGGCCGAAGCCATGGAGCCCGGCATGGTGGGGTTGGAGAAGGGCTTGCCGACGAGACGCTGGAAGCGGATCTTCGCCGATTCCAGCTCTTCCTCGGCTTCCTTCTGGCGCGCCTTGGCGGCAAGCAGGCGTTCCTGCGCCTGCTGGCTGTCGGCGTCCGTCAGCGTGCCGCCGGAGATCAGCGAGCTGATATCGCCGAGCATGGCCTGATGGACAGCCGCGTTGCGGCGCGATTCCTGGACGATTTCGCCCTGGAGCATGATTTCGAGATATTCACGCACGACCTGGAGCGCGATCGTCTCGGAGCGCTCGAGCACGCGGAAGGAGGCGCTGTCGACGCGTGCCGCCTGCCGTTCCAGCTCCGCCCGGCGGCCACCGCCGTCGATCAGCTTTTGGGTGATGGTGAGGCCGACATCGGCGGGATAGAGCGGGTCGTCATCGAGGCCGCCGAGGCGGCGGGAAGGATTGTCGAGATCCTGAATGCCGGCGCCGGCTTCCAGGTCGATGCTCGGCAGGTAGAGGCCGCGCGCCTGGCGAAGCTCGAACTCGATGGCTTCGCGGTTTTCCAGCGCCTGCCCGATTTCGGGATTGGACTCCAGCGTGACCGCCATTGCCTCTTTCAGGGTCAGGGCATGCGCGCCAACCGGCGCAAAGGCCGCCCCTACCAGCAAAGCAGCCGAGATGGCGCCTAGAAACGACCTGTGCATTATTGCCCCCAACCCATTTTGACCCGCGCCGATGCGCAATCGGCAGCGCAGATTCACTCTCATTCACCCATTTTTAGGCACGTCGGGGGGCGCTCAGCAATCGGACGATGCGCAAACATACTTAACAAGCAATATTATATGCAACTATGTGGCGATTCCGCCACATTTCCCTTGGAATCACCGCACGACGACCACAGTTCCGACCTTCACCTTGTCGAAAAGCTCGACGACGTCGTCGTTCGCCATGCGGATGCAACCGGAAGAAACGGCCTTGCCCAGGGTCCAGGGCTCATTGGTTCCGTGGATGCGATAAAGCGTGTCCCCGAGATAAAGCGCGCGTGCGCCGAGCGGATTGTCGAGGCCGCCCTCCATCGTCGCCGGCAATATTCTTCCCTTCAGGGCTTCCCGGCTCAACATTTCGGCCGGGGGCGTCCAGCTTGGCCATTCCGCCTTGCGGCTGATCTTCTGCCTGCCCTTCCAGGCAAAGCCCTCGCGGCCGACGCCGATCGCGTACTGGCGCGCGGTGCCGTCTCCGTTGATATAGAGCAACCGCCGTGCGCCTGTATCGACGATGATCGTGCCGCGCTTGAATTCACCATCATAGGCGACCGTCTGGACGGGGATCGGCGATGCGCTCAGCCGTCCGGAAAGCTTGCGGGTATCGACGCGCTTCACGGTCCAGGTGCCGGTTCTGGCGTCGAACTGGCGCACCGCCTGATCGGCAAGGGCAGGGGCCGCGACGAGCAGGGCCGACAGCGCGGAAAATGCCGCGATGCGGCTGCGTGAAACGACGGGCCGAAGTATCCGCATGAAAAGGCTCCTGGTAGTTATGACCAATTTATATCGCCTATCGGTAGAATCCGACAGATGTCGGAAACGGCGATTTTACACGCTTGCTTTATAACGCCTGTCATACCGATACGGGACATATGGGGACGATGGGCATGCGGGATTTGCGGGATATCTTTTTCCTTCGCGGGACGACGGGCGGCTGGCTGGCGGGAGGCGGCGCGGCCGCGCTCGGGCTGGGGCTTGCCGGAGCGCTCGTGGCAACCGCGGTCTCGCCTGCCTTGCCCGTGACGGGAAGCGCGGTGCTTGCCGGGTCGGTCGCCCTCGCAACCTCCCTGCCGCTTCTTTATACATGCAGCCGCATGGCGAAGCGGATCGCGGCCCTGCGCAAGGAGGTCCAGCATCTGGGCCAGCGCGACGGACTGACGGCCTGCCTCAACGAGCCGACCTTCTCGGCGCTCGTCGATACCTATGCCGATCGCCGCGCCGCGCCGGACGGCTCCAGCCGCGGCACGGTCCTCCTCATCCATGTCGACGACCTGCCGATCCTCAACGACCGCTTCGGCTATAGCTGGGGCAACGAGGCTCTCACCCGCATCGCCGCCGCCATCCGCGGAACCGTGCGTCAGGGCGATATCGTGGGCCGCGTCTCCGGCAACCAGTTCGGCGTCTTCCTGCCGGGCGCGGATGAAACGAATGCCAAGGGCGTGGCCGACCGTATCCATGAGAGCGTCACCGGTCTCGACTTCTTCCCCGCCGGTGCGCGCTATCCGCTTTCGATCCGGGCCGGCGCGGTCATTCTCGCCGACCGGGCGAAATTCGACGACCTCCTGAAGGCGGCGGTCGGCACCCTGGAAATGACCAGGGGGCAGGGCGAGGACTGGATTCGCTACACCTCGATGGGCGGATGGCCTCAGGCCGGCGCGGCGAGACTCCAGTAACATTCTTTCCCGAGTGGGTTGTGGACAAGGGCGGCAGTCAGACCTGCCGCCATGGGCCAGTGCGGCCCGCAAGTTAACCAAGCGTAAAAAAGCGAATAGGCCGATATAGCCCGATATATGGCACCCCGTGCCCCGCTATTGATCGGCCCAAAATTCCGTGGCTTGACTAGCGCAATTGTAGAAGGGGTTCGGCTATGACTACCGAGGGCTTTATCGAAAATCTGTCTGTTTCCAACGCTTCGCATGAAGATGGCGAGCGCCAGGCGGCGTTCCCCGGC
The DNA here is from genome assembly GCA_002336975.1 of Phyllobacteriaceae bacterium UBA1940. Lineage (GTDB taxonomy): Bacteria > Pseudomonadota > Alphaproteobacteria > Rhizobiales > Rhizobiaceae > Mesorhizobium_A. The sequence continues at coordinate 32,780 of DDFA01000075.1, read as the reverse complement.
GAGGCGGCGGAACAGTTCCGCGGGGCTCGGCTCGAGCATGTGGCCCAGGCCGAAACGCAGCAGGGCGGTCAGGCGCTCGGCGCAGCCGCCGGCACCCAGCCCGGCGTGCAGACGGTCGAGGCGGAAGGCAACGTCGTCAAGCTGCCGGCCGGAACGTCCATCGAAAAGGTCGAGATCGACGGCGATAACCTCGTCCTCGTCCAGCCCGACGGCAGCCGCGTCGTCATCGAGCACGCCGCCCTGCACGTGCCGACCTTCGTCATCGACGACGTCGAGATCCCGCAGGAAGCCCTGGTCGCCGCGCTCGAAGCGAGCAATATCAACGTCGCGGCCGGCCCCGACGGCACGCTGACGGCCTCGGCTGCGGGCAATGCCAGCGCCGGCGGCAACTTCAGCGAAGCCATCCCCGGCATCGGCGACGCCGGCCCGGCCATCGACCTCCTCGACCCGACCGCGCTGCAGTTCGGTACGCTGGATGAGGAAATCCTGCTGCCCGGTTTCGCGAACCGCGGGCCTTCGATCAGCTTCGGCGGCGGCACAAGCGGCGCCGCTGGCGGTATCGCCATCAGCGATCTGCTCGTCTATGAAGCGTACCTTCCGAATATCGGGTCGGCGCAGTTCCCCGGCAACATGATGCCACTCAGCGAGGGCGAGGGCGAGGGGCCGGGGCAGGGGGAAATGAACCCATCGATGGCGATGGGTACGTTCACCGTTTCGGACCCGGACGGCCTGAGCGATATCGTCAGCCTTACCATCAATGGCAAGACTTTTGCGCTTGGCGACCTGGTCAACCAGACCATTGTCGGAGAGTACGGCAAACTGACGATCCTCAGCTTCAACCAGGCTACGGGTGAGGCAACGTATGTCTATACGCTGACGAAGCCTTTCCACAGCACGGACAACGGTACGATCGTTCCTGCTGCGAATACCGAGAATGACAAGGATATCTTTACCCTGACTGTCACGGACAAAGGGGGGCTGAGCGCATCAGGGAATTTGCGTATCGATATCGTGGATGACGTGCCGGCTTTTGTTTCTGCCAGCGCAGTGGCCGGCGTCATTCATGATGAAACTCCCGGTTGGCAGTCCGTCGAAGCCGACGATATCAGCGGCATTATTCCAAACCTGAAGGCTGCGCTGCTGTTCGCTCCGGTTTCTGACAAGGGTATGGATCCGCAGTCCCTAGGCCTGCCTCTCGGTTTCGCTCGCAGTGCCGGTTCGGTCGTCGATGTCACCGTCAATTATGGCGCGGACGGACCGGGCCCGTCGCTAGCCTATGCGCTTTCGGTCGGGAACGGCGGGCTGTCCGGCCTGAAAATCACGGAAGGACAAGATATCCGCCTCTATGCGGAGACCCATGGTGGGGTCGACTATGTCGTTGGCCGTGTGGTCGGTGGCGATCACGACGGAGAAGCCGCTTTCGCGCTGCATATTGACGCCAACGGTGTCGTCAGCATGGTGCAGTGGCTCTCTATTGCCAACAGCGACGCGGAAAGCCGCAACGAGTTGGATACGCTCGCGGAGGGCAGCCTGTCCGTCGTGGTGACCGCTCAGGACGGCGACGGCGATACCGCTACCACCACGGTGGATGTTTCCAGCAAGATCGGCTTCCGCGACGACGCGCCATCGGCATATGACGCCGTGGGCCGGCCGAGTCTCCTGATAGGTTCACTCGACGACGAAAGCCTTCAAAATCCTGTTTCTCCAGGTGTCAATGGCGGCCCGGGCGATGACGGCAACGGTACGAAGCTTTCCGGCTTGCTGCCGTTCAACGCGGGTATGGACGGTCTTAAGAAACTGGAAGTTTCGGCTGAGGTGAAGGTATTCGGCTCGGCCAGCAATAGCGTTCCCCTGGACTCGCTGAAGGCGATCTGGCTCGATGCGGAGGGCGTCGGTCACCCGCGCGATGTAACGGTGGAGTGGACACAGAACGGTATCGGGGGAGCGCTTTCCGGTACCGCCTTCGTCAACGGCGCGGACGGCCCGACGTTCAAGGTATTCACACTCACGGTCAATGAGGACGGAACCTATACGCTGGAGATGCATGCTCCGCTCTCCCACCCTTTGACCGACAACCCGGCGACCTCGACTGTTGAAACGTCGTGGGAAGACAATCTGCGCCTCGTTTTCGAATACAAGGTGACCGACGGCGATAATGACACCGCCAAGGCGACCCTGACCGTCAATGTCGACGACGACTCGCCGAAGGCGACGAACGTTTCGATTGCTGCGGCAGTGCAGGAGGTTGATATTGTTCCTGCCCAAACGGTCTCAAAGCCGATCTCAGTGAACTTCACGGCCGATACCTTGCTGCAGCCGCCGAATCTCAGCAGCGCGCACCTTACCGTAAGCGGTGGCAATGGCATTGTCGTCATGGGTGCCGACCACGTTCTGCGTGGCCCGGATGCGCCAGGAAATTCGCCCACAGGTTCCAGCCCGCTCATCTTTACGGCTGATCCCGGCACATCCTTTACCCTCCAGAGCATTGCGCTTGGCGTTTGGGGGGTGCCGTCGAGCACGACGATCACTATCACTGCGGTAGATGTGAATGGCGTGACGCATATTGGTACTTTTACGGCCGGGCTGGTGTCGTTTGAAGGTGCAACGCCAACGGGGATCTACACGCCGGGTGCTGGGATTGCGGGAGTAGAACTCACGCAGGTCACGTTCTCCGCTGCAGCGAGCTTTGCCGGACGGCTCTATGTCGATAATCTGCAGCTGAACCAGATCACGCATACGCAGGTACAGCCTGATCAGGTCACGATCGATCTTAGTCAGGCGGCGCAGTTCGGCTCTGACGGCAAGAACGCGGCCGGTGGCTTCCAGCTCAAGACTGTCGCTGAGACGGACTTCGGTTCCTTCAAGTCGCAGGGTGCCCAGATCAGGATCGAAACGATCGGCGGTAAGCTGGTTGGCCATACCGGCAATGAGAGCAATCCGGTCTTTACGCTGGAAATCATCAACGGGAAGGCCGTCTTCAAGCTGTATCAAAATATCGATCATGCGCCGAACCAGAACGCGACGCTTGATTTCGGGAAATATATCCTCGCGGTCGATGGGGACGGCGATGCTGTTTCGCTTGGCTCGGTGAAGATCCAGATCGAAGATGCGACGCCAACAATATCGCTGCCGCAGGCAGGCGGCGATGGTACCGTTGTACACGAAGCGGCGCTTCCGGCGCGCAATGGTGAGCCGGCCGGTTCGAGCGAAACGGGCAATAACGCTGATCCGCGTGAAGCGACGTCGGGCAATATCGGGTTCGTTTCGAAGGACGGACTGCAGGTCGTGTCACTGGGCGGGCACGTGCTGACGACGGCCTCCCAAACCTTTGCCGAGGAGACGTTGGCGAATGGGACAAAGGGCCGGCTCACGGCATGGTACTCCTTTGACGCCGGAACGGGTCAGGGCACGATTCACTACACCTTCACGTTGACCGACAACACGAACGGCAAAGACACGAGTGCGACGTTTGCGGTAGTGGTGAAGGACGCGGACGGGGACAGCGCGACGCCAGGCAACTTGGTGATAAACATCGTTGACGACGTGCCGCATGCGAATGCGGATGTCGCGACGGTGATCGAGGGTGCGACGGTTGGCGGCAACGTGCTGACGGGTGGCACGCCGGATGTGTTCGGGGCTGACGGGAAGGATGCGGCCGGTGGCGTTGTCGGTGTTGCCAAGGGCGACACTGGCGTGGACGGCACGTCGAATGTCGGGCAGGCGATCACCGGTCTTTACGGTACGCTGACGCTGGGTGCGGACGGCTCTTACACCTACAAGGCCAACCCGAACGCGGTTGCGCCTGCCGGTGCGACGGATACGTTCACCTATACGATCAAGGATGGCGACGGGGACCTTTCGCACGCGACGCTGAAGATCAGCGTGACGGATTCTGGTCTTGCAAGCAGCACGGACAGCGGCACGGTCAAGGAAGCGGCGCTGGACACGGGCAGCAATTCGTCGAGCTCGGAGGAGACGACGGGCGGCACGCTTACGGACAATGTGAGCGGCGGCACGGGACCGTACACGTTTACGCTCGTGAGCAACGGTGCGGGTACGCACGGTACGCTGACGCTGCAGGCGAACGGGACGTGGAGCTATACGCTGGGTTCGGCGACGGACAGCGGTGCGGTTCAGGGCGCCAACACGGTCAATGGTGTCGAGACGTTCATCTACGAGGTGAAGGACGCGCACGGTAACACGGTGCAGAACACGATCACGATCAATGTCGTTGACGACGTGCCGCATGCGAATGCGGATGTCGCGACGGTGATCGAGGGTGCGACGGTTGGCGGCAACGTGCTGACGGGTGGCACGCCGGATGTGTTCGGGGCTGACGGGAAGGATGCGGCCGGTGGCGTTGTCGGTGTACGCGCTGCAGGTAACGACACGACGACTGCTGTTCAAACGGGTGTCGATGCCACGATCCAGGGCAAATATGGTACGCTAGTCCTGCACGCTAACGGCTCTTATGAGTATCATTCCACTGCAGACAAAGTATCTCAGGATGAGACCGATACTTTTGTCTACACGATCAAGGACGGCGACGGAGATCTATCGACGGCCACTCTGACAGTCAGCATTAAAAATGCGGCCGACTCTTCGCGCCTGATCGTCGGATCCGCAGGTGACGATGGTGGGGTCGGCGGGACGGGGCATGTTGTCGATCCGCAAGGGAACAACGTGGTCGGGGCCATCAACGGCGGCGGCGGCGACGACACGCTCGTCGGTGATCCGGGCGCTGTTACGGTTACCAAGGGGCAATCCGCAAGCATCGTTCTGGCGCTCGACAGCTCCGGCAGTATGACGGACGAGATTTCCTTCGGCGGAAGCACCATCAGCCGCATGCAGGCGCTGAAGAACGGAACGATAGCCCTGATCGACAGCCTCGCAGCGTCCGGAGCGGAGAATGTCCGTATCACGGTCATCGATTTCGATACTAGAGCAACCAACCTCGGAACCTTCAACCTGATCGTAAATGGTGTGGTGAACACCCAGGCGATTGCAGATGCGAAGGCGGCCGTAAACTTGATGGTCGCCGGAGGGGGGACAAACTATGAGGCGGGGCTACAGGCCGCACTCTCATGGATTAACGGCGGATCCGGCATTGCCAATGCCGATGTGAAGAAGGTGGTGTTCGTTTCCGACGGAAATCCGACATACTGGTACACCAGTGGGACCACCCTGGGCGGTGACGGCCAGGAAGGCGCCAACAATGTGGCAAGCGCCCAGGGAGAGGTGCTCGGAACCGACGGCTCCAACGAGCCTAAGCTGATCCTGGCGACCGGCTACGGAATCGAGGCGATCGGTATCAATGTGAACAATACCTTGCTCGGTCGTCTCAGCGACATCGAAGACGGCGTATCCGGTTCTGCGGGCGGTGGTTCTGCGACCAATGCCACCTCGGCGGAGCAATTGGCGGCGGCTCTCACGGTGCTTGGCGGCTCTACGGAACTCGCCGCTGCGAGCAAGGACACGATCAACGGCGGCGCCGGTGCGGATGTCATCTTCGGTGACGTTGTGAACACCGACAGCCTTGCGGTGAGCAAGGGCATCAATCTGCCGGCAGGTTCCGGCTGGGCCGTGTTCCAGGCGCTTGAAAACACGCCTAGCGCCAACTGGACCCGTGCGATGACTATTGCCTATATTCGGGCCAATCACGCGGCGCTCGCCCAGGAAAGTGGCCGCGGTGGCGGTGACGATATCATCCATGGCGGTGACGGCAACGACATCATTTACGGCCAGGAAGGCAATGACACCATCTACGGCGATGCCGGCGACGATATCATCGTCGGCGGCACCGGTAAGGACGCGATGTATGGTGGCGATGGCAATGATACGTTCCGTCTTGCGAATAATGATTTCGCCAGTGGCGAAATCATCGATGGCGGCGCCAACAATGATACGATCGAGCTGACGAACGCCACCACTGTGAACTTTGCCACAGGCTCCGTGACGAATGTCGAGACTCTTAGCGGTAGCACTGGCGCCGACGTCGTCACGATGACGGCCCAGCAATGGGCAGGGTTCGACACCATCAACCTGGGCAACGGGGCCGATGTCCTGAATGTTCAAGTCAATGGCAGCGTCGATATCTCCACCGCGGGTCCCACCAGCATCGTTGGCGTGGAAACCGTGAATATCGTTGGAAGCAGCGGGAGTGTTAACGACACCCTGACGCTCACCGGGGCACAACTGATGACCTTCGTCAGTGGTGGTGGAACCAGAACTATCGACCTGGGCAATGGAACCGACACGATCGTTGTGACGGATGCAACTGCAATCGACCTGACGGGCGCGACTATCAGCGGTGTCGAAAACTTCAAGGCTATCGGGAACAATGCCAACAGCGTGACGATGACGGTCCAGCAATGGGCTGCGTTTTCTATCATTGATCTGGGCGATGGCACGGATACGCTGAACATCCAGGTAAACGGCAGTTTCAGCCTTCCGACGTCTATTCCGACGCTTGTCGGCGTGGAGACGATCAACTTCATTGGTAGCAATGGCAATGACAGTTTGACGCTTACCGGAGAGCAACTTCACACCCTGGCTGGTGCTGGGGCCACGATCAATCTCGGCGGAGGAAGTGGCGACGCAATCAGCTTCTCCGGCGCCACTCTCGTTGACATTCGCAACGCCACGCTTGCCGGTGTCGAGAACATCGTCGTGGGAGATAATTCCAACAGTAATATTGCGAATAAAATTACGATGACTGCCCAGCAATGGGCCGGGCTTTCCAGCATAAACCTCGGGACCGGAACCGACACGCTGAATATTCAGGTCAGCGGGGCGGTCGATGTTTCCACGCTTGGAACGACAACACTGACCAGTGTGGAAACGCGTAACCTTACGGGTAGCGCGGGCGACGATATGCTGACCCTTTCCGGCACTCAGCTCAACGCCCTGATCGGCGGCACCACGACGATTGATCTTGGAGGCGGTCAGAACACGATCGCCTTGACGTCGACATCGACTGGGCTGAACGGCCTCGCCGACTCGGCTTTGCTGAATGTTGGCACGATTTCGGCGGCCGGTGCCTCGGCCGGCGTGACGATCAATCTCAGCAATCAGTCCGACGGCTTCAAGATTATCGGTTCCGCCCAAGCTGACAAGATTATCGGCAGCAGTGGTAATGATGTAATTGATGGCGGCGATGGTGACGACATCATCAACGGGGGCGGTGGAAACGATACGCTGACGGGCGGAGCGGGTGCCGACAAGTTCTTCCTTGCCACGAATACTGGCTCGGATACAATCAAGGACTTTAATGCTGCAGTTGACAAGATCGGCTTCTTCGACAACGGAGGAACGAGCAATGGTAGTGTCAATTTCGCGGGTATTACGGGTACGACAGCCGGTGCCGCATTGAGCGCCAGCAACTTCAAGGCGCTAACCGCGTTGGGCAACATGACAAATAGTCATGATAACCAGGTTCTGAAGATTGCAACCGCGTTGGATGAGGCCACCATCAAGAGCACAGTGGTTAACGGTGCGACAAACAACTATGCTGTTGTCTTTAATACAACCTCGGGATACGCGGAGATATGGTTCGATGCGGACTGGGGGAACATCGGGGGTCGCACTAAGATCGCCACCTTTGAGAATGTAACCACTCAGGCGCAGTATCAGGCGTTCTACAACCTGCTGTCGGCCGGCAGTTTTGTCGCCTATAGCAGTGCCGTGGACCCGATCATCCTTGATCTCGACCACAACGGCTACAGCTTCTCCGGCGTCGAGAACGGTATCCACTTCGACATCAACGCCGATGGCTCTGCCGACAAGGTGGCATGGAATACCAGCAACGATGGTATCCTCGCCTATGATGTCAACGGCGATGGCAAGATCGATAGCGGGAGCGAGATCTTCACGCCCGATTTCGCTGGCGGCAAGTTTGCCAGCGGGGCGGCGGCGCTGGCTTCGCTCGACAGCAACGGCGACGGCATCATCAATGCCGACGACGAGGCTTTCAGCAAGCTGCTGATCTGGCAGGATACCAATGGCGACGGTATTGGCGAAGCCGGTGAGCTGAGCCATCTGAGCGACCATGGCATCATCGGTATCGGCACGGCGACGACGGCGCCGGCGGTCGATACGATCGATGGCCAGACCATCGCCGGCGAAGGCACGGTCTATTATGCCGATGGATCGACCGGGAATTATGTCGAGGTCCATCTCGACGCGATCCTCGGTGACGGCGGCAATGTCGATGCCGGCACGGCTTCGGGCACCAGCGGCGCGGATACGTTCGTGATCGACCCGTCGGTGCTGGTCTCCGGTGCGCAGATGGCGGAAATCCTGACCGGCTACAACGCCGCCGAAGGTGATGTCGTCGATCTGTCCCAGCTTCTCGGCGACAATGTCACGCCGGAGACGGTCGGTGATTTCGTCCGTACGGTCGAGAGCGGCGACGGGGCGGCGGATCAACTCCAGGTCAGCACGACCGGCCATGTGAATGACTTCGTCACCGTGGCCGTGCTCGATGCCAATACCGGCGTGAAGATCCTCTACAACGACGATCAGCATCACACGCAGAATGCGACCGTCTGATCGGACACGTATTCTTCCGGCCGCCTTTCGAGGCGGCCGGATTTCGACTATAGATAGGTGAAGCCAGTCGCTCGGCGACTGTTTCCGGGGGGATTTCATGAATTCGATGCGAAACGTTCTTGCTGCTGCTCTCCTTTTGGCGGGCAGCGTGGCTGCCCAGGCGGCCGATCTTGGCGGCAGCTATGCGCAATGCGCCCTTGCAACGGGCTCGACGCTGGCCAGCCAGCAGAGCAATGCGGCGCTGTCCGACGAGGTCGTGCGGCTGATGAACGAAGCTGTGGGCGTCGCCGACGATCCGCGCTGGATCAATTCTCGCCAGCCGGCCTTTACCTGGGCGTCCGAGGCCAAGGTCGCCTGCGGCAAGGCCTATGGTTATCTCAAGGCCAGCTACCGTGACGAGGATACGCTCAACAAGTGCGAATGCTTCCATTCGCGCATGCTGCAATACATGAACTGATCCCGTCCATGCGCCTCCTTTCCCGTTGCCACCGCATTGCCGGCGTCTGTTCGCTTGCTCTCGGCGTGCTGGCCGGTTGCCAGTCCGCCTCGACGCCCGATGTGCTTGACAGCGCGGCGCAGGAAAGCAGCGCTGCTGCGTCCGGCACGCCGGTCAGCGTCGGCGCGGGCAGCGCGAAGGTTGCGCTCTTCACCGAGCGGGGCGGTGCGGGCGGTGGCGATTACCGTGACGGTGCGGCACTGGCGGTCAAGGAGCTTGGCGCCGGCACCTTGGCGCTCACCGTGCAGGATGTTGCGGCGGGGTCTGCCGATGCCGCGGGGCAGGTGCAGAAGGCCGCGGCGGAGGGCACGAAGTTCTTCATCGGCGCACCTTCTCTGGCCAAGACGGTTGCCGCCGGGGCGGGTGGCTCTGCATTGGTGCTGCTCTCGAGCGAGCCGGCCGGCGGCGGCGTTTCCATCATTTCCGACGAGATCGACGGCCTTATCGAGGTAGCGGCCTATGCGGTCGGCTCGGGTCGGACGCAGATCATGGCCGTGGCCGCGCATCCGCTCAGCGACGCGCAGGCGCAACGGCTGCGCAGCGGCATGAAGAAGGCGGGTGCGACGCTCGTCGACATCGTGAGCGATCCCGCTTCGCCAGCAGGCAAGAAGAGCCTTGCCAAGCTGGGGGATGTGCAGGCGGTGCTGCTGATCGGCGCGGATGCGCCGAAGGTCATCGGCCCGATCCTGCGGCAGGGCGGTGTTCTGCCTGCCAACGTCCCGTTCCTCGGCACCGGCGCATGGCCTGCCGACAGCTATTCCGAACCCGCGCTGGAGGGTTCGCTGCTTGCGCTCGTGGACCAGAATGCGTTGAAGCGCATCTCTACCCGGTTCCAGGCAGCCTATGGCCGTCCGCTTTCCATCGAGGCTGCCTATGCCTTCGACGCCGTTGCCGTTGCCGCGGGCATCGTGCGGGCGAAGGGCGACCAGGGGCTGACCCCGGAAGCCTTGCATGCCGCCTCGGGCTTTGCGGGCGCCACGGGTGTCTTCCGTTTCGATGCCAATGGCCGCGCCGAACGCCGCTTTGCCATATATCGCCTGACCCGCGGCAAGCCCAGCCTGCTGGATGCGGCCCCCTCGGGGTTCTGAGGCACGTTTAAGCCATACGATATGAAAGGGTGCGCGGTTGCTTGCGGACCCTTTCGCGCGCTTCCGCAAGGGGAATGTCGTATTGTTTGCGATAGGCGTGATGGGAGTGCCGCAGGACGAGTTCGGGACGCATGCGGGCACGCTCAAGGTAGGCGAAGCGCAGCGCGTCGAGGAACCAAGGCGCCATTCAAGTCTCGGATCAAGCACCCAGCATGGCACGCTCCTCTGTCGCTGCGATATCGTGCCGGCCATCGTGGCGCGGCGAGTCCTGCCAGACGTTGCCTCTTGCACAGCCGGGCCGCGGCACCCTCCGGCGGATCGACGGCGCACGCTTGCGGTGGTCGACGCGCCTGATCAGGAAATGGCTGGGTCCTTGCCCTGCGCATTCGAGGCAAACCACAATCGGCTCAAGCGCGATCTGGAGCCGAGCGCATCCCATCGCGGCATTCTGACGGCCGATCCGAATTACGCTCGCCCGCGCTCTCCGGAAAAATTGCTTCCCTGCGCGCCGGGACAATTCGGCCGTGGCCTGGTCCAAGACCGGTGGCGGCAGGTGCGCTATCTCCCACGACATGGACACGGAGCGATGCCTCGCGGGGCAGGCATTCGCAGGCCCGACCATGAGGCGCGGCTGAGGAGGAGGACGCCATGAGAATGTCATTGGCCGCAGCGTCTGCCGCGATCGTCATCGCCCTGACTTGCTCCGCTGCCGGCTTCGCAAGCGACGCGACCTCCGGCCTGCGCACGGTCGATCTCTCGTCCGAAATCTCCGGCCACGCCGGCGTGACCGCCTTCGATCTGATCCGGCAGGTCATTCCCGATCTTATCAAGGATGCCGATGGAGGCATCGCCCATCGCTTCATCCTCCCTCGAGACATCGCGGGGGAGCGCTCGGGCGGTGTCATGCCGGGGCCGGTCAGAATAGGCGTGCTTCGAACGCTGCCCTTCATCGCGGAAAGCAAGCCGCGTCTCGCCATGTTGATCGGTTTCGGCGAAAGCGCGGATATGGGCGAGCAGCCTGCGCTGCTCGCCGTCTTCGACATTGCGCGCCGAATGCCGGCCCTGAGCGATGTGGTGAATGTCGGGACGGATCGCTTCACCAGCTTCGCCGAGCCGGCGCTGGTCCGCATCGGCAAGCAGGACGATGCGATCCTGACCCGTAGTGGGCATTTCAATGCCGACGAGACCTATGATGCGACCGCGCTCCTCTTCCTGCGCGGCGGCAAGCTTGGCCTCATCGACAATTTCACCGCCTATGGCTCGCGGACCTGCGCGCTCACCACCAGCCAGAGCTTTGCGTTCAACGCCGCGCGCGAGGCACGCGCCACGCCGTATTATGCGATCACCGTTACCATGCGCGATCGGGGCGAGGGGGCCGAAGCGCCTTGCGAAGACGCCTCCGCGCCGCTTCCCTATGATCGCAGCGCGAGCACCATCTATCGCTGGGACGCCGGCAAGGCCGCGTTCCGTCCCGACAGCGATGCGGTGCGCCGGCTGCAACAGGAGACGGCCGCGCAATGAGAAGCCGCGTCATGACCCGCTCCGCCATGTTTGCCGCTGTCCTCGCCGCTATGCCAACCGCCGTCAGCGCGACGGAACCTGGAAGCCTGCGCACCTTCGAAGATTGGGTGATCGGCTGCGACAATGGCCGCGCGTGCCATGCCGTCAGCCTTTTGCCGACGGAAAGCGAACTGGAAGGCTGGTTCCTGCGTCTCGACCGGGATGCTGCGGCGACCGCGCCGGTGCGTCTCATGCTGATGCCGCAATCGGAGACCTATCCCCATTCCGGCGTCATGCGCCTGCGCGTTGGCAATGCCGACATCGCGGGGCTGACATTCGGCGATGGCGTCCGTCTCGAGGATGATGGCCTGCTCGTCATGGATCATGCCGCCGTCGCTGCCGTGATCGCCGCCATGGGCAAGGTGCAGACGATGGACATCGTCTTCGCGCAGCAGCCGTCGGGGGGCGACGTGCGGGTCGGCATCTCGCTGGCCGGCGCGGCGGCCGCGCTCCTGCGCATGGACGATCTTCAACACCGGCTCGATACGGTGACGGCGCTGGTTCACCCCGGCCGCAAGCCCGCCGAGGCCGTGCCCGTGGCTCCTCTCCTGCCGGCCGTCGTGCCCGAGCGCAAGACTGAAGGCGGCCCGCCGCCCGAGGCGCTGGCGGCTGCCATCCGTGACGAGATGAACCGTCAGTCGGCCAGCTATTGCGACGATGAACGGGGGCCGGATTCCGATAGCCGCAGCCTGGTGCGGCTCGACCCGGACCTGTTGCTCGCGTCCGTGCCCTGTATCAGCGGTGCCTATAATTTCGGGCGCGCCTATTTTCTGGTTGAGGAGGGCAAGGCCGTGAAGGTGCGGCCCGCGCTGTTTCCACGCCCGGTCGAGCAGAAGGACGAGCCCGACCGCGAGCCGATACCCGACAATGTGCTCTGGAACGCCGATTTTGCGGCGAACTCGACCGAGATCAGCCAATTCTCCAGGGGGCGCGGCTATGGCGATTGCGGCGAAACCGGCGTCTGGCGCTGGGACGGCCGGGTGTTTCAGGCTGTGTCCCTGACACTGATGAATAGCTGTCGCGGGATCATGGCCGGTTCCTGGCCGCAAATCTTCTCCAGCCGCGACCGATCACCATAGCCCTCGCCCGAGCCGGCCAGCCAAGCCGGATGGGCATTTTTAACCGAAAGGACTGCGTTCCATGTTCTCGCCCTTCAACCGTCGCACATTCGTTGCGGCCACGATGCTCGCGCTCCTCTCTGCCCCGGCATTTGCCGCCGAGCAGGCCGTCAAGCTTTTCACCATCGTCACCGACAAGGACGAGACGGTTATCGCGCTCACGGCCGAAGATGCCGCGCTCGGCACCGATGCCGCGACGATCGGCAAGGCGCTCGCCGAGCGGGGGGCTCTGACGGTCTGGCATTATGCGGTGCGCAAGGCGTCGGACGGCGAGCTGGAACAGGCCCCGCGCGAAAAGGTCAGCGTGCGGGCGCAGGGCGTATTGCGCATCGAACCCTATCGCACGCCGCTGCGGGTCGTGGCTCCGGCCGGCTGAGTGGCTGGCCGGCACGCCATCGCTCACGAGATCCAGATGATGGCGGCCAGCGGCGGCAGCAGCAGCGCCACGCCCGCGCCGCGAATGAACCGGCGCGATCCGAAATGGAAGGCGGCGAGGCCGGCGAGGATCGGGACGAAGGGCAAGAGGATGAAGAAAAACAGCCCCATCTCCCGCCCGCCGCCATCGCCGGGGCCGCCGATGATATCGAGCGCGGGAGAGAGCACCACGGCGATCTCGATGAGGGCGATGCCATGGACCGCATACATCATCCAGCTTGCGGGGTACGGCGCGCCGGCGGGTGGTTCAACGCGCGGCACGTGGGCTGCATCCGAACCGGCGCTTGAAGCTGCGATTGAAATAGGAGATGTCGCTGAACCCGACTTCAAGGGCGATGTCGCCGATGCGCTTTTCCTGATGGCGTGGATCGGTCAGCATCGCTCTGGCGTCTTGCAGTCGCAGCTCCAGGATGCGTTCGGAAAAGCTCGTCCCTGTCGCCGCCAGCAGGTCTTGCACATAGCGAGCGGATAGCCCGAGCTGCAAACCGACCAGCGGCGCGGACAGCGCGGGGTTGCGGGAGTTCATCCGGATCTGCTTCAGCACGGCCTGCAATCGCGCTGCCCTCAGCCCGCGCGTACCCGCCAGCTCCGCCTCCTCGCCCTTCGCCCCGGTCGCAAGGCCCACCAGATCGACGATCGTGTTGCTGACATGATCGAGCAGGAGCGATTCCGGTGGCAGGTTCATGCCGTCCAGCATCGCCAGATAGTTGCGCAGCAACGCCAGCGCCTCGTTGTTCGAGGCGATCAGCCCGCCTTGCTTGTCCGCAATCCCGGGAAACTTGTCGGTCAGCAGCTTGCGCGGCACGACGAGGTTGGCCCAGACATTGTGATCGCCGCCCGTGAAATGCTGGGGCTGCGAGGCGTCCAGAAAGGCGTCTCCCCGGTTCATCACGATCTCGCTGGAGCCGTAAGTTCCGCCGATCGCCGACGATCCGAGGTTCATCACCAGCAGATAGACGTCGAGTGGGTTAACCCGGATGCTGTGCAGCGTGCGCGTCACACGGTTTATCGTGCCTGACATCTTCGCATAGGTGAGCTGGCCGATGGCCGACGCCTCCAGCGTCGCCTCGAACGGCTTTTCGGAAATGCCGACCTCGACCGTCGCCACCTCGGCGTAATGGATGTCGCGCCACAGGTGGAAACGCTCCAGATGGCTCAGATGCTCAGGCAGGTTGGCGGATGAAAATTCCTGTTTCGGCGGCACGGCGAGTCCCTTCCCAACAGCCTGCCTTGCTCTTTTTCGAAGGCTGCCGGCCCGATTGACCGGCCAAAGCGGCGGGCTCGGGCAGGCTCAGGCGTTGCTCGCCGCAAGGTTCGAATCGAACGCTTCAAACCTGTATTCGTGCGCGCCTGTCCATGTCGTCACCGGAAAGTATGACGTTGCAGAATTTCGCGTATGGCTGCCCGTTTTCCTATTTTGCTGAAGACAGACTGGCGAGTGCGGGACTATAGCGATGCAAGAACAACTTCTTGATCTTGCGGAAGATGGTGGAGCGCTGCGTGGGGAAGCTTAATGCTGATGAATTGTCATCTATTATTGGCGATATCTATGACTGCGTTCTCGATCCCGATGGCTGGATCGGCGTATTGGACCGTATAACGCAGACAACGGATGCAGCTTATACGACCATAGCCCTGGCGAGCACGAACGATAGTCACGGCCGTTTTGCCGCGCATTCGGCGTGGGACGCCGAGCAGATGCGCGTGCTCCAGGTCGATTACGGTTTCGACGACATACCCGGTCTCAAACCGGCCGTCATCGGCGACATCGACACGCCGCTGACGACGCTGTCCTGCCTCAGCGAACCGGAGCTGCGCGCGACCCGTTTCTATCAGGAATGGGCGGGGCCGCAGGGATTGCGCGAAGGCTGCATGGTCAAGTTCGTCGACACGACCGACCGCATCGGTCTGCTCGGCACCTCGATCTATGCGAACCGCGACGTCATCTCGGCCGAGGAGCAGCATTTCCTCACCTTGCTCTCGCCGCATCTGCGCCGCGCTGCCCTGATCGGCGACCTGCTCGACCAGACGCGCGTGATGGAGCATTTCTACCGCCAGACGCTGAACGCGCTCTCGACCCCCATCGTCCTCACCGATGCCGATGGCGGCATTCTCCATGCAAACGACAGCGCCGAGCGGATGTTGTCGGCCAATGCGCCGATCCAGTCGCGCGGCGGCGTGCTGCAGCCGCGGAATCCCGCCATGGCCGGCGCGCTGCTGACTGCCATCTCCGCGGCCGCCAATGCCGATGTCACGCTTGGCGCACGCGGCATCGGCCTGCCGATCTCGGGCGCGGGGGAAACGCCCGCCGTCGCCTATGTCCTGCCGCTGACGGCCGGCACCGCGCGCGCCGCGTTTCGTCCGGCGCGGGCCGCCGTCTTCGTTTCGACGACGATTGCCACGACGCCGATTCCCGAGGCCGTGCTGATCACGCTCTTCGACCTGACGCCGGCGGAAGCGCGCGTGCTTCTGAAGATCGGCAGTGGTGCCGGCGCATCCGCGACGGCGCTGTCGCTGGGGATAGGCGAGAACACGCTGAAGACCCATCTCAACCGTATCTACGCAAAGACCGGCACCAGCCGTCAGCCCGATCTCGTCAAGCTCATCGCCGATATCGGCGCGCCGCTGAGTGTCGGCCGAGTCGATGCGCCGGCCCGTTTGCCGGAAGACGGCACGTTCGGCTAGCTACGTTCCAGACCGGCCGGATCCGGTTCCTATCCCGGCCTCGCGAAGCGATTCGCGAGGCCGTTTTGCGTTCGCAGGCCGGCGAATTCGTCACGAACCGCAAGAAAAAACGCAGGCGCGTGTCCCCGTCCAAAACGGGTGCGGCCTCGTCCAAGATTCCCCGATTGCCCGGTGCGATAGGTCTTTCAATTGAGTCCGATCGTCCGGCTCGTCGGGAGTTTTCTGGAAATGCACAACAAGAATACGGGTCGCAAGGCCGCTACGTTCAAACGTCTGGCGCTGGCCTCGACAGCGCTGGTGGGTCTTGCGCTTCCCATTTCCGCGCAGGCGCAGGAGTGGACTGGAGCGACTTCGGCGGACTGGTTCGACGCTGGAAACTGGACTAATCCTGGCCACGTCCCAACGGCTGCCGACGATGTGATCATCGACAACAATGTTCAGTCGCCGACGATTACTGGCGTCGGTAAGGATGGGGTCGCGAACCACATCATCGTCGGCGACGCCAACACGGGTACTCTGAACGTTTCCAGCGGCGCGACGGTCACTAACGTCAAGGGTACGATCGGTGCCAATGCAGGCTCCAGCGGGATCGTCACTATCGACGGCATCGGCTCGAAGTGGACCAATACAGGAATCCTGACGATTGGCGACGTGGGTGTCGGGACGCTGGATGTTACCAATGGGGGCACTGTTACGAGCAATCAGGGCTTTCTCGGTTGGCTCTCAAGCTCTTCCGGCACGATGACGGTCGATGGCGCTGGCTCGTCATGGATCAATACAGGCTACCTGAATGTCGGTGCCAACGGGACAGCCTTCTTGACGATCTCGAATGGCGGCAAGGTCGAAAATACCCTTGCTGCCGTCGGCGCGGGGAACGGTTCAGGTACGGTCACGGTTGCAGGAGCGGGCTCGACCTGGATCAACACCGGGGACTTGACGATAGGCCAGCACAAGGCCGGTTCCCTCACCATCTCGAATGGCGGCAATGTTAGCAATCTGATCGGCTATATCGGTAACATCGCCGGTGCGACGGGGACGGTGAAGGTCAGCGGCACGGGCTCGAAATGGACCAACAGCAGCGATCTGCATGTCGGCGAGGCCGGCTCGGGCACGCTGAACGTCACGAATGGCGGCAACGTTACCAACGCCGATGGTTTCATCGGCGCAGGCGCGGGCGGCTCTGGCCTTGTGACCGTCGATGGCCCCGGCTCGGTCTGGACAAATAGTGGCAGCCTCTATGTCGGCAACGACGGTTCGGGCACGCTCGACATCACCAACGGCGGCGAAGTCAACGCCGGCTTTACATCGTTCGGCAGCTCGGTCGGCACTACCGGCATCGGCAAGGTGGACGGTCCGGGTTCCACGCTCGCCGCAACCGGCAACCTGACCGTCGGAAGCTTCGGCTACGGCGACCTGACAATCAGCAATGGCGGCAAGGTCAGCAATCTGGTTGGTACGATCGCTGCTACCAGCGGCGTGACCGGGGCAGTAATGGTCGAGGGCGCCGGTTCGAACTGGACCACCACAAGCTTGACAGTTGGCGCCCAAGGCCTCGGCGTACTCAATCTCGACGATGGCGGCAAAGTCAACAGCGCTACGGGCACGGTTGGCGCGCAAGTTGGTTCCCAGGGTGTCGTGGCGGTTCGGGAGGCAGGTTCGGTCTGGACTGTCACCAACGATCTGATTGTTGGCGATAGTGGCAAGGGCTCGCTCCTTGTCGACAATGGCGCCAAGGTTTCCGTCGGCGGCGAGCTGGTTCTGGCCAATCAGGCTGGCTCGACGGGTGGACTCACGCTCAGCGGCACCATACCGGGAATGGTCGACGCGACGACCGTCCGTTTCGGCGCGGGCACCGGCCGGCTCAGCTTCGACCACGACAGCACGAACTACAGCTTCACCGCGGCAATCACCGGCCTCGGCACGATCAATCAGGCGGATGGCATAACGCGCCTGACCGCAGATTCCAGCGGCTTCACAGGCCTGACGCACGTCAACGGCGGCACCTTGCTGGTGGACGGCAAGCTCGGCACGGGGGCGATCGATGTCAAGTCGGGCGGCACGCTCGGCGGCAAGGGCTCGATCGGCGGCACCGTCACAGTCGCTTCCGGCGGCATCCTCAGCGGCATTCAGGGCCAGACCCTGACCGTGCAGAACCTTGACCTTACAAGCGGCGCGAATGTCAATGTGACCCTCAGTGCACCCGGCGGCGCGGCGCTCTTCGATGTCGTCAACGACCTCACGCTCGACGGCACGCTCAACATCACCTCGAGCGGCATGTTCGGGCCGGGCGTCTATGGCCTGATGACCTATGGCGGCACTCTGACCGATAACGGCCTCGACATCGGCGGGACGCCCGCCGGATCGACCGGCGCCAATTTCACGGTGCAGACCAGCGTCGCCGGCAAGGTCAACCTCGTCAGCACCGCCTTGCCGAACCTCGCCTTCTGGGACGGCGACGGCGCAGGCAATGCCGACAACAACATGGTGGACGGCGGTTCGGGTGTCTGGACCGCGACCTCGACCAACTGGACCGAAGCGAACGGCACCACCAACGGCGTGATGCACCCGCAGCCGACCTTCGCCATCTTCCAGGGCACGGCCGGCACGGTCACGGCCGACGCCAGCGCCGGCGCGATCTCCGTCACCGGAATGCAGTTCGCCACCGATGGCTATCAGCTCACCGGCGCGCCGATCACGCTCGCCGATTCCCATTCCATCATCCGCGTCGGCGATGGCACGGGGGCGGGCGCGAACTACAAGGCCACCATCGACTCGGTTCTGACGGGATCTGGCGGCCTCGACAAGACCGATCTCGGCACGCTGATCCTCACCGCCGACAACACCTATACCGGCGGCACGACCATCAGCGACGGGACGCTCCAGCTCGGCAACGGCGGAACCAGCGGCTCGGTCACCGGCGATATCGTCAACAACGGCTTGCTGATCTTCAACCGTTCCGATGTCTGGACCTATGCCGGCGCGATCTCCGGCACCGGCGCCATCCTCAAGAGCGGCTCCGGTACGCTCAACCTCACGGGCAATTCAAGCGGCTTCCCCGGCGGGGTTCAGGTCGATGCCGGCACGCTTGGCGTCAATTCCGGCGGCAGCCTCAATTCCAGCGGACTGTATGTGGGGTCTACGGCCGGTTCGACCGGCGCGTTCTCGGTGGACGGCGCGAGTTCCACGGCCAGCAGCGCCACCGTGTTGATCGGTGTGGCCGGTGATGGAACGCTGAACGTCACCAATGGCGGCAAGCTCAGCAACGCCGGTGACGGGGCGCTCGGCCTCCTTGCCACCGGGAAAGGCACGGCGACGATTACCGGGGCGGGTTCGAGCTGGACCAATGCAGGCAACCTTTATGTCGGTGTAGCCGGCACCGGCACGCTGACCCTGTCCAATGGCGCAGTCGCCAGCACCGGCGGCACTGCTCTGCTCGCCGGCCAGGCGGGTTCGACCGGCACGCTCAACATCGGTAGCGCGGCGGGCTCGGCGGCGCAGGCGGCGGGCACGCTCAATGCCGGGACGCTTGAATTCGGCCAGGGCACCGGCACGCTCAACTTCAACCACACCGACACCAGCTATACCTTCGCGGCCTCCATGCTCGGCGCAGGCACGATCGACCACTATGCCGGTGTGACCAGCCTGACCGGCAATTCCGGCGGCTTCACCGGTGCGGTCAACGTCAAGGGCGGCCGGCTGGCCGTCAACGGCCTGCTCGGCGGCGGCGACGTCACCGTGTCGAATGGTGCCGGCCTCAGCGGTATCGGCACGATCGGCGACCTCACGGCGCAGTCGGGCGCGCTCGTCGCGCCGGGCAATGGCGGCGTCGGCACCTTGACCGTCAAGGGCAATGCCAGCCTTGCGGCCGGCTCGACCTATCGGGTCGATCTGGCCAGCACGGGCCAATCGGACCTTCTCAAGATCGAAGGCACTGCGACGCTTGCCAATGGCGCCTTGCTCTCGGTCGTGAAGACCGATGCCACGCCCTATGTCCTCGGTGCTCACTATACGGTGCTGACGGCGGATCTGGGCCTGACCGGCGCCTTCACATTGGACAATACCCAGCTTACCAATTTCATGGGGCTGGTCGGCAGTTCCGACGCGAACAATTATTATATCGACATCACCAAGACCAAGACCTTCGCGTCGGCGGGCCTGACCGCGAACCAGATCGCCACGGCCGGCGGGCTCGACACCCTGCCGCCCGGCGGCACCCTGGCGAGCGCTGTCGCCAGCCTGTCGTCCGATGCCGCCGCGCAATATGCCTTCGACCAGCTCTCCGGCGAAGTGCATGCCTCGGCCCGGACGGTGATGATCGAGGACAGCCGCTTCCTGCGTAGCGCGGTCAACGATCGCCTCCGTGCGGCCTTCGGCGGTGTCGGCGCTTCGGGCGGCAAGGCGCACGCGGCCACCGCAGACAAGGACGGCGGTGCGGTCTGGGGGCAGGCTTTCGGATCGTGGGGCCAGTGGAACAGCGACGGCAACGCAGCGCGCCTCGATCGCTCCATCGGCGGCTTCTTCATGGGCGCCGACGCCCCCGTCTTCGACAACTGGCGCTTCGGCGCGGTCGCGGGCTACAGCCGGACGAGCTTCAACGCCGAGGATCGCCACTCCAGCGGCACGAGCGACAACTACAGCGTCGGCCTCTATGGCGGCACCACGTCGGGCGATCTCGCGTTCCGCTCCGGTGCGGCCTATACGTGGCACGACATCGCGACGTCGCGCAACGTAAGCTTCTCCGGCTTGAGTGACAGCCTTTCGGCCGGCTACCGCGCCGGAACGGCGCAGGTCTTCGGCGAACTCGGCTACAAGATGCAGGCCGGCAATGTCGCGCTCGAGCCGTTCGCGAATCTCGCTTACGTCAACCTGCGCACCGACGGCTTCACCGAAAGGGGCGGCGTTGCGGCGCTGGCGGGTGGATCGTCGACGATCGACACGACCTTCACCACGCTCGGCCTGCGCGCTGCGAGCAGCTTCGACCTCAACGGCGTGTCCGTGACGGCCAGGGGCATGGTCGGCTGGCGGCATGCTTTCGGCGACACGACTCCTGACTCGGTCATGTCTTTTGCCGGCAGCGCCCCCTTCAGTATCGGCGGTGTGCCGATCGCCAGGAACGTGGCCGTGGTCGATCTCGGCCTCGACATGAACCTGAGCGCGAGCAGAACGCTCGGCATCTCCTATGGCGGCCAGTTCGGTTCGGGCGTCAACGACCAGACCCTGCGCGCCAGCTTCAACGTGAAATTCTGAGGGCTCTTCCATGAACCAGGACATGATCGTGCTCGTGCAGAAGAGTTTCAGGGACGTCGCCCCGATCGCCGATACCGTCGGCGCGACCTTCTACGCCCGCCTGTTCGAGACCCATCCCGAAGTGCGGCCGATGTTCCCCGAGGATATCCGGCCGCAGGCCAGGAAGCTGGTGCAGATGCTGGCCATGGTCGTGAACGGCCTGCACCGGCTGCACGCCATCCAGCCCGAGGTCGAGGCGCTTGCCCGCCGGCACAAGGACTATGGCGTCGCCGACGCCCATTATCCCGTCGTCGGCGAGACCCTGATCTGGACGCTGGAGCATCATCTGGGCGATGCCTTCACCCCGCAGGTCCGAGGCGCCTGGTTGGACGCCTTCACGTCGCTGGCACAGTTGATGATCGGTGCATCCCACGACGCCGTCCACGCCTCAGGAGCGGACAGCGACAGCCGGGCCGACCGGTCGAACCACGACGCTCAACACGGATATTAAGGCCTTGCAACACGCTTCGTCTCTGCCGCTTTTCTACAAAGACCCCGTGCTTCTGCGCTTCGAGGCGTATGGCGATGCCGGGCTGATGCCGGGCGGCGATTTCGGCTTCGCCCGCGAAGCCGTTGCCATACCGCTGTCCAAGGGCGAATTCATGCAGGCGATGCGGCACTATCCCATCGTCTTCGCCATGGACGAACAGGCGTCCCCGCTTGCGCTGGTCGCGATCCGCAAGGACCATAATCTCTTCATCGAGCGCGGCGGGAGCTGGAGGGCGGGAAGCTACGTGCCCGCCTATGTCCGCCGCTACCCCTTCATCGCCATGGAGACGGAGGACGGTGCGGGGCGGTTCCTTTCCATCGACCGGGCCAGCGATCGCTTCGTCTCCTCGGTGAAGGGCCGCGCAGACGCTCAGCGCCTGTTCGACGAGAGCGGCAACGCCACCGGGGCCGCGCAGATGGCGATGGCCCTCTGCCATGCCTTCCATGCAGACTACGCCGACACCGTCGCCTTCGGCCGCGCGCTGATCGCTGCCAAGGTGCTGGAGCCCTATCGCGCCGATTTCCGCCTGCCGGACGGCACGCTCCATCAGGTGAACGGCTTCCATGCCGTCAACGAGAAGGCGTGCCGCGCACTGCCCGAAGCCATGGTTGTCGAGTGGCACGCCAGGGGTTGGCTCGCGCTGGTGAACCTGCATCTCGCTTCCTTGCAGCGCTTCGAGAACCTCCTCGATCTCAACGCGCTGCGCGCCAACGAACGCAAGGCGCTCGCATGATGAGCAGGAAAGGCATTCTCGGTCTGTCGGCCACCGCAATCCTCCTGCTCGGCGCGGGCGCCGCGCTCTATGTCATGCCGGGGATCGCCGCCCCCGAAAAAGCGCTCGCCGCCTCGACCAAGGACCAGCTTAGCGATCCCGCGCCGCAGCGCTTCGAGATTGCGCAGGCCCAGATAGGCGGCTCGACGCTGCCGGGCGGCGCATCCTCGCTCAACGAGACCTATCGCGACTGGCGCGTCGCCTGCGTGCAGCAGGGCACGACCAAGCAATGCGCCATGTCGCAGGCCCAGGCACAGCAGAACGGCCAGCGCGTGCTTGCCATCGAACTCGGCGCGCCCGCCGGCGACGACGTCACCGGCACACTCGTCCTGCCGTTCGGCCTCGCGCTCGATCCCGGCGTCACCTTCCAGATCGACGAGACGCCGGCGATGGCTCCTGTGCGCTTCCGCACCTGCGTTCCCGCCGGTTGCCTCGTCAATATCAGCTTCGATGCTGCGACAATCGCCGCCCTTCGTGTCGGCGCAAACCTGAAGATCAAGGCCACGGCCGACGGCGGCGCGACCGCGCCGTTCTCCGTCTCCCTCCAGGGCTTCGGTACCGCCCTCGACCGTCTCACGGCGCTGTCGCATTGAGGTTGGCGAGCGTCCACGAGCGGGACGATCACAAGCCTCGCCCGCTAGCATGGCTAGCCACCGATGCGGCCTTCTCCACATCTAGCCGGAATTCGGCGTTATTGGTTTTGCATTGAGATGGCGCGCTGGAGAGGATGAATATGGGCACCACTATGTCATTGCGGGGCCTTTATAATTTCCGCGTACCGCCGACGCGTCGACTAGTAATCGCGTATTGGCGTGAAACCGAAATGAACACCAATCGCATCATAGGCGCGATCTACTGCCGTCACGATGTCTTTGAGAATAGTCTCTAGGCGCTTATCAAAAAGCGACATATCCATTTCTCCGGCATGAACAAACGCGTTTCGGCCTTCGACCAGTGCTTCAATGGATTCGTAAAGCGTGGTTTTCCGCTTCCGGTAGGGTTTCCGCATTGCCGAAGCCAGATCGAGTCTGGCGTCAATCAGCTTGAAATTGTCACCGATCATGCTCGGCCGCTGGAACGCGAAGCATTCGGCAATCGACCGTTCGATTTGTTTCTCTGCGGCGATCTGCTCAAGTTGAGCGTGGCTAAGCCGTGCCTTTTTCAATACGGCTTCGCGTTTGTCGGCATACCGTAATACCGCCGTGAACGTGGCTCGGTAGTACTCTTCCCATACGGCAATCACAAACGGAATGAGGAAATTGTTCGAAAGAAGACGCGGATTAATGTCGTCGACAAACGGGAGGCCGGTGGGCTCATTCTTTGCCATGTCGCCCTCAAGCTTCCTGTTCATCAGATAGATATTTGCTTTCATCAGGGCATTATGAAATCTCCATCGGGCCAAATAGCACCCTGACGATAGCGCAGATGGCGGCGATTTGTCCGGGCGCCAATATCTCCCCGTTCCAGCATCGGTTTCGAAAGTTCCGCCAAACAGGTCTCGAACGAGCTTTATAGTTTTGTTCTGATGCGTCAGATCCCAATAGCTGCGGGAACTGCGGGACCTTGTGGTCATTTTGATGGAGCTACCGTCACGGTAGAGGTCTAACTCCACACCAGTCCAAGATTTATACTCTTGCGGATCATGCCAGTAATAGCAGCCAACCCTACTTGGCACCTGCAATCCGTCCGAGACGGCTTTATAGCCCAGTAGTTCTACGACTTCCTTTAGTCGGCTGAGGCTACAGCCTGCCGGAAGCACATTTTCCGATTCATAGCTCATGCAGCAATCTATATCCGGCTGATAACCCACCGCATAGGCATCCTAGAAAGCTGCTCGTACCGCTTTCAGCACGCCATTGGCTTCCACGCTGCGAACAGTTCGGAAGAATAACAGTCAATCTTTCGGAACAAGTGTGAGCCGGGGATCATCGCCCTCCGGCAAGGGCGCGGACAGGTGATCACCTCCAATGGCATTGTAGGCACTGTAGAGCAGCGCCTGCGCCTCGCGGACATTGTGGAACCAATAGGGATTGAGCAGCACGGCGCTATGGGTCGTCAGTTGCTGTTCGATCAGCTCGACAACGAGATTCGTTACATGCATGGCCTCATGGCAGCCGAACGATCCTGGCCCAAATCGCACCTCCAGACTGCGCTTGTCCAGAACCGGACGGCGGGCCTCGTCGCGCCGCCGCTTCTTGAGCGCCGCAATGCGTTCCACTTCGTATTGATCTTTATCCATAAGTGTTTCCTCCCTTGCTGAGCCTATTCCCATCCCGGCTGGCCGCGCTGCGGGCCTGAGGGTTTTTGCCGTGCCTGCGCCAGCCGTTCCTGCATTCGCGCGCGGCGATCGTCCGCGCTCGTGCGCTGTGCATCATCGGGCGTAACGGCCGTAATGTCATGGGCCGTTTCACGGGCTTCACGTTCGCGCTGCTCGGTCTGCGCCTGCCGCTGGATGTCCTCGACACGGGTCTGCCTAATTAAGTCGCGGATCAGACCACGCCGCTCGCGCGCCTCGATCTTGTCAAGGGCGACAGCGCGTCGGTCAATGGCGTGGCTCTCACGCTCGTGACGGTGGTCCAGCGCCTCGTCCTCCAGACGGTGGCGCTCACCAGCATTAACCGCCGGATTGCGCCACATATGTGCAAGCACCGAACGAAGCGCAGGCACCCGCTCGAACAAGGCAAAGACCTTGCCGGCGATAACGTTGAACAGTCGGCCATCTTCGGCCTTCTGCACGGCATGTAACGCCATACGCTCGCTGGCATGGGTGACGGCGAGTTGCTGACGTTTTTGCTCGATATGGCGGCGGCGGCGAGCTTCCTGCTTTGCCTTCAGGTGGGCTGCGGACTTAGCGCCGCGCGCGCGGGCCTTTTCCCGCAGCCGTTCATCGAACGCCGACTGGCGCGCGCGCTGCTGGGCTTGCGCTTGCTCGACGGTCGGCAGGCTTTCAGCCGGCAACGCGGCGAGGCGCGATTTCACATCCTTGGTCTTCGCACCGTCGATTTGGCGCGCAAGCGCATGGACATGGCCGGCCCGGTCGACCACGACAAAGGCACGCCGCTCGCCTTGGGCTAGGACATAACCTGCCCGTTCCAGTCCGGCGCGGAAGGCTTCCGCACGGTCGGACGACCGGAACAGGGTGGTGATGTCAGCCCGGCGCTGCTCGGGCGCAATTCCGGAGGCGTCGGCCATCGCCCTCTCGGCGAAGGTCACATCCCGGTTCTTCTCGAACCGGGCGTCGCCCCGGTCCTCGGCGAGGCCGGCGGGCAACGTCAAGCCATAGGCATGCGCCAGCTCCCGCGCACAGGTGCGGAGCTTCATGCGGTCGTGGCTGAGTGGGATACGCCTTCTTCGATCCGTGACGAGATATAGTAGTGCCGAAGGGAATAGGGCGTACGGCGCACTCCACGGTGATCGCGTTCCAAATTGGCCGCCTTCAACGCTTCGGCAAATCCGCGCTTGAACGAACTGATCCGCTTTCCCTCATGATTGGCGAACAACGGATCGTCGTCGTTCGGCTCTCGCTCAAGTTCCTTCTCAAACAAATCCCACAGCATCCCTATGGCGTATATAGCGCTTGGAAGGGGCACGCTTATGCCGTGTTTTCCCTTGCCTCGCACCTGTAGTCGCGCATCCTTCTGATGGTCAGGCTTATCGCGGGTTTCGCGGAACAGCAGAATGTTGCCCCATGTCAGATTCTTCGCTTCTGTTGGGCGTAGGCCGGTGCTTCCCATGAGAAGGATATAGGCGTAGAGCCGGACACGATCAGCACGAATATGTTTGCTTGGCGGCGGTAGCTTCCACGTTCTGCCGTCTTTTGCCTGAACCTGTCTTTCGTCCGTAAAGCTCTCGTAGATGCGCTTTTCGCAAACGCGGAGCAACGTGTTGTATTCCGTACCTGTGAAGCTCGGGCGACGGTTATCCACTCGTTTGCGGGTTTTCGTGGACGGCATGACGAGTGGCTGACAATACCCCCAACGAGCCGCTTGCTCGAATATACCGCGAATGATGACCATCTCGCCATTCAGGGTGCTGAGCGCGGCCACCTTTCGAGGTGCAGCACGACTATAGATTCGACCATTACGCTCGCAGCGGATTTTCTCGATCTTCGTTCCGGGGCCAGATGTCCAATAGGTCTTGCGCCATAGCAGATAGCGTTCAAGGTCGGCCGACGTGATCGTGTCGATGGGCTTATCGCCGAAATAAGCCATCGGGAAACGGCGGATGATCGGGGGCCAATAGATCGGGTGATATTTGCTGCGCTCGTCGGCGGATGCCTCGAACTCGACTTTCTTGATGAATTCTTCCGCCACCTTCGAGAACGGCTGCTCGTCAATGGTGAGGCCCTGCTTCAAACGATAAGTCTGTTCGTGCCAAATCTGATTTGCGAGGCGCAAGGCTTCGGCTTCATCGTGCGTTTGTAGGGATTTTTTGATCTGCTTGCCGTCCAAACTGTATCTCATGGACCAGTTTTTCGTGCCTGGGCGCTGGAAAAGAACGAAAGGCTGCTTGGTACGCTGTAACATGAACCCGGTTTCCAATGGTGTTACTACGATAGCGCGACTGCGCTAAGACTGTGCTAACGGGCGTCCCGCACAGTTTTCACCGGCATTGAAAAGCTTGAGTTTTTTCCAACGCAAAAATGCGACTGGGCTAGGACTGTGCTAGCTTATTTCCGTAATATCAGAGATCAATAAAAGACTGATAAATCAATAAAATCAGTTAGTTCGGTGGCGCACCCGGCAGGATTCGAACCTGCGACCTTTGGAATCGGAATCCAACACTCTATCCAGCTGAGCTACGGGTGCATCCCATGGCGATGACTCGCCTGTCCGATGAGGGGTTCTTAGCCTAGCTGGGGGCGGGCTTCAATCGGGAAATTGCGGGTTGGGCAATCTCTTGTGCGGTTTGCAGGCGGATGCGCTTCTATGGAAAAGCCGCCGGGCCGGGCCGGCGGCTTTTCTGTTTCTCAGGCGGTCTGCATGGCGCCGGGGCCGGGGATGGCTTTTTCCGGGACCTTGCCGAGGATGATCATGCCGAGCACCTCGTCCTTCGTCACGTCCTCGGTGCGGGCGTGACCCACCACCTGGCCGTTCTTCATGACCGAGACGCGGTCGGCGAGGTCGAAGACGTCGTGAATGTCGTGGCTGATCAGGAAGATGCCGATGCCTTCCTTCTTGAGCTGCTTGATCAGCTCGCCGACCTGTGCCGTCTCCTGGGGTCCAAGGGCCGCCGTCGGCTCGTCCATGATAAGGATGCGGGCGTTGAAGAGGATCGCGCGGGCGATCGCCACCGACTGGCGCTGGCCGCCCGAGAGCGCCTTCACCGGCTCCTTGAAGCGCTGGAAGTTGGGGTTGAGGCGGCCCATGACCTCGCGCGTCTTGGCTTCCATCGCCACGTCGTCGAGCGTGCCCCAAGGGGTGCGCAGCTCGCGGCCGAGATAGAGATTGGCTGCGGCGTCGACATTGTCGGCGACGGCCAGCGTCTGGTAGATCGTCTCGATGCCGTATTTCTTGGCGTCGCGCGGGTTGGCGATGTCGGCGGGCTCGCCATTGATCAGGATTTCGCCGGCATCGCGCTTGTAGGCGCCCGAGAGGATCTTGATCAGCGTCGATTTGCCGGCGCCGTTATGGCCGAGCAGGGCGACGACCTCGCCGGGATAGAGATCGACCGAGGCGTTGTCCACGGCATGGATGCCGCCGAAAGAGATGGAGATGTTCTTCAACTCCACGAGGGGCGTGCGGGTGTCCGTCATTGGATTGGCTCCTCTTACTTGGCGCGGGCGCGGTAGATCGTGTCGAGCCAGACGGCGACGACGAGGACCATGCCGACCACGATGCGCTGGAACGGGGTGTCGATGCCGACCAGCACCATGCCCGACTGCAACGATTGCATGACGAGGGCGCCGAGCATGGCGCCAGCGATTGTGCCCATGCCGCCGGCAAGCGACGTGCCGCCGATGACGGCAGCCGCGATGGTGTAGAGCTCGTCGAGCTCGCCCTGGGCATTGGTCGCAGCGTTGAGGCGGGCCGTCGAGATGGCGGCGGCGATGGCGCAGAGCATGCCCATCAGCGCGAAGATCTTGACCGTGACCCAGCGGGTCTTGATGCCGGCGAGTTCCGCCGCTTCCGGGTTGCCGCCGAGTGCGAAGACGTAGCGGCCGAAGCGCAGGCGCGTCGAGATGAAGGTCATGACGATGCCGACGACAATGGCGATCAGCACGGGGATGGCGATGCCGTGCGAGATGAACAGGCCGCCGTCCGGCCAGGCGATGCCGTTGGCGTCCGCGAACTTGCGGGCGATGGCGACGGGCCAGGGGTAATCGTTGACGACCGCGACGGCGCCGAGCACCAGTGCGCAGCCGACTGCGACCAGGAAATATTCGGCCCACATGGGGCGAAGCGGAAAGCCGAAGCGCTTGCGCTGCTTGCGGGAATTGGCGATCGTCACGACGATGGCGATGCAGGCGAGGGCGCCGACGATCCAGCTTGCCGTTGCGCCGATGGAGCCTTCGGTGCCGCCGCCCATCAGGCGGAACGTTGCATCCATCGGGGCGACCGTGCGGCCGCTCGTGACGAACCAGGTGGCGCCGCGCCAGATGAGCAGGCCCCCGAGCGTGACGATGAAGGACGGCACGTTGAGGAAGGCGATGATGGAGCCGTGCAGCGCGCCGATGGCCGCGCCGAGCAGCAGGCCGGCAAGCAGGGTGACGATCCAGATCGCGGGGTGATTGAAGCCGAGAAGCTGCGGCAGCAGCTCGGCCTGCAGCACGCCCATGCTCATGCCGACGAAGCCGAGGATCGAGCCGACCGACAGGTCGATATTGCGCGTGACGATGACGAGCACCATGCCGGTCGCCATCACGGCGACGGAGGCGGTCTGGACGGAAAGGTTCCAGAGGTTGCGCGGCGTCAGGAAGAGGCCGCCGGACAGGATGTGGAAGCCGATCCAGATGATCAGCAGCGCGCCGACCATGCCGAGCAGGCGCGTATCGATCTCGGTGGCGCGGAAGAAGCGCTTCACCGGATTCTCGCTCGCGGCTCGCGCGCGATTGGCATGTGCGGTATTCGTGATGTCGGCCATCGCTTGCCGTCCCCCTCACTTTTGTTGAACGTGTCGTCCGGGCTTTTCGAGGATCGTCGTCACGTCATCCTCCGCCCGCTGCCCATCTTGCGCAAGCGCCGCAACGGTTCTCGTTGCGGCGCCTGGTGATGATCAGGTCAATACCGGGTGGCGGTGGCTCAGTTGCAGGCCGCGACCGAGCCGGCAGCGACGCCCTGGCAGGCCGTTTCCTTGGAGATCCAGCCGGCGTCGATGACGACGTTCAGATTGTCCTTGGTGATCGGCAGCGGTGCGAGGAAGACCGACTTCATCTCGACGCCCTTCGGGCCGCCGCTGAAGGTGGTCACGCCTTCGATCTGGTCCATGGTCTTGCCGCCGGCCAGCGAGGCTGCGATTTCCGCAGCGCGCTTGCCGAGTTCACGGGAGTCCTTCCAGACGGAGACCGTCTGCGTGCCGAGCGCGACGCGGTTGAGCGCGGCGTGGTCGGCGTCCTGGCCGGAGACCGGGACGGAGCCGGCAAGGCCCTGCGCGGTCAGCGCGGCGATCGCACCGCCGGCCGTGCCGTCGTTCGAGGCGACGACCGCGTCGACCTTGTTGTCGTTCGCCGTCAGGAACTGTTCCATGTTCTTCTGGGCGTTTTCCGGCTTCCAGCCATCGGTATAGGCTTCGCCGACATTCTTGATCTTGCCGGCGTCGATGGCTTCCTTCAGCACTTCCTGCTGACCTGCGAAGAGGAAGTCGGCATTCGGGTCGGACGACGAGCCCTTGATGAAGACATAGTTGCCTTCCGGCTTCACCTTGAACACTTCGCGGGCCTGCATGCGGCCGACTTCCTTGTTGTCGAAGGTGATGTAGAAGGCGGCCGGATTCTCGATCAGGCGGTCGTAGCCGACGACCGGGATGCCTTCTGCCGCAGCCTTTTCGATGGCCGGGCCGATGGCGTCGCTATCCTGCGCCAGAACGATGATGGCGTTCGCGCCCTGGGCGATCAGCGACTCGATATCCGTCAGCTGCTTTGCGGCAGACGACTGGGCATCAGCGGAAATGTACTTGTCGCCGGAGGCTTCGAGCGCTGCCTTGATGGCGGCTTCGTCGGTTTTCCAGCGCTCTTCCTGGAAGTTCGACCAGGAAACGCCGACCACGAGGTCCTTGGCGTGTGCGACGGAATGCAGCGAAACGATGATGGCAGCCCCTGCCATCAGCTTCAAAACGGACTTCATAATATCCTCCCAAGTGAACACCGGCCGTCCGGGCGAACCTCCCGCCCAATCAACGACCGGCCACGATAATACTGTCTCGATACCTCTCCCGACGGTGTCGGGACTTTTTTCTCGACAGTCGAGAAAATAGATGTCAGAACTTTTTCAGGCTGTCAACATGGCTTCGAAAGCTCTTGAATGACGGCGTGACAGATGCTTTGGGAGGGGCATGTGTTGCAGCTTATGAAAGCGGGCGGAAACGGAAGATGCTGGTGAAGTCGAGCACGGAGCTTGTGCGTCAGCAGAACAGTGCGCTCGTTCTCGCGTCGCTGCGCCGGCACGGGCCGCTCGCCCATACGGATATTTCCCATCACACGGGCCTTGCCTCGGCCACCGTCTCGGCCATCACCACGGAGTTGGAAAAGGCCGAGGTGCTGGAGCGCCGCGAGCAGCAGGCCGCGGCCTCGCGTGGCCGGCCGCGCGTCATTTTCGGCCAGCGGCGCGGCGCGGGCTATCTCGTCACCGTGCGCATCTCCTCCGATCTCGTGCAATATTCGCTGGCGGATTACGGCGGCACGCTCACCGACCGGTTCGAGGAGGCGCGCAACCAGGCGGATAGCTCGACACGGCCTTTCGCGGAGGCGTTCGTCGCCGCGCTCGACAGGCTGGCAGACCGCTCGCGCATCGGGCGGGAAGAGGTGCTGGTCGTTTCCATCAGCAGCAAGGGGCTGGTCGATCCCGCATCCGCGCGGCTCCTCTGGTCGCCGGTCTTCGGGGCCGAGCAGGTGGATTTCGCCGCGCTGCTCCAGCCGCGCTGGCGGGCGAAGATCCTGCTTTCGAACGAGACGCTGCTTGTCGCCCATGCCATGGCGCTGCGCATGGAGAAGGCGGGCGTGGAGAACCTCCACGCCGTCGCGGCGCTATCCCTCGGTCATAGTATCGGGCTCGGCATCGCGCGGTTCGACCGAGGCGGGGACCTGTCCGTCACCGCGCCGAATTTCGGGCACATGCTGAACTCGTCGGATGGCAAGCTCTGCCGCTGCGGTTCGCAAGGCTGCATCGAGGCTTCCGCCGGTTTCTACGGCATCCTGCGCACGGCCTTCGAGGTGCCGCCGGATACGATCCCTGCGAAATTCGTGCCGCTTGCGGAAATGGACAAGATCGCTCTGCGCGCCCGGCAGGGTCATCGCATGTCGGAATATGCCTTCCGGCAGGCTGGTCTTGCACTGGGGCAGGGGCTGTCGCGCATGGTCAGCCTCTACGAGAACATGCCGATTGCCATCACGGGACCCGGCACGCGCTATTTCGACCTTATCCGGCGCGGCCTGGAGGAGGGGCTGGGGCAATCGCAGCAGGTGCGCCTCCTGGGTGCGCCGCCGATCACCGTCGTGCCGGAGGAGGCGACGCTGGTGCTGGAAGGGCATCTCGACCGGGCGCTTTCGGAGATGGACCACGATATCATCACGGCCCGGACGGGTGCGGAGTAGACGTTTCTCCATAAAAAAGACCGGACGACGCAGTCGCCCGGTCAGTTGCTTGGGAGAAGGTTTCCGTCAGGCGACGGAGATCTGGCGTTTTTCCTCCACCGATCTTACTGCAGCGTCGGCCAGTGCGAGGGCCGCGAGGCCATCGGCGCCGGAGGGAAAAATGGCGGTGCCCTTTTCGATGGCGGCGATGAAGCTGGCGATCTCGTTGGCATAGGCCTCGGTATAGCGGGTCATGAAGAAATCGTGCAGCGGCGGGCGGGTATAGCCCTCGCCATTGGCGACCTCGATGGAGACCGGGCGCTGGTTTTCGGCCGACACCATGCCCTTCGAGCCATGCACCTCGATGCGCTGGTCGTAGCCATAGGTGGCGCGGCGGGAATTGGAGATGATCGCCTGCCTGCCGGATTTCGTCTGCAGGATCACCGAGACGCTGTCGTAGTCGCCGGCCTTGCCGATTTCGGGATCGACCAGAACCGCAGCGGTTGCCGAGACCGAGACGACCTCTTCGCCGAGCAGGAAGCGGGCCATGTCGAAGTCGTGGATGGTCATGTC
>DDFA01000122.1:4732-5152 GCA_002336975.1 Phyllobacteriaceae bacterium UBA1940 | reverse complement strand
CCGCGCAGCACCCGCTCCACCACATAGCCGCCGGCGCTGTCGTTGGAGGTCGAACGATGGCCTTCCCAGCCGCGCTCGATGTCTTCCGACACCGCGTCCAGCCGTTCGGCGATGGCGCCGGCCATGCGTTCGGCGCGGCCGATGTCGGCGAGTACCTGCGGACTGAAGGCGCCGGCGATCGCCGCCTGCTCGACCACCAGCCGGTTGTAGCGCGAGTGCAGGCCCGCGATAAGCCCCCTGACCGCCAGCGCGTCCTCGACCGCGCGGCGCAAATCCGCGCCCGCCAGCACCTCGCCCGACGCCAGCGTCAGCGTCGCGTCCTCGAGACCGGAATCGATCAGGAACCGCTCATAGTCGGCCTGGTCCTTGAGATATTGCGAGCTCTTGCCGCGCGACACTTTGTAGAGCGGCGGCTGGGCG
>DDFA01000122.1:0-4709 GCA_002336975.1 Phyllobacteriaceae bacterium UBA1940 | reverse complement strand
TCTTGTGGTAGCGCAGCTTGTCGATCTTGAAGCCGCTCTGCTCGTCGCGGCCGATGCCGGTGCCCAGCGCCGTGATCATCGTGCCGATCATTTCCGACGACAGCATACGGTCGAAACGCACGCGCTCGACATTGAGAATCTTGCCGCGCAGCGGCAGGATCGCCTGGTTCTGGCGCGAACGGCCGCCCTTGGCCGAACCGCCGGCCGAATCGCCCTCGACGATGAACAGTTCAGACTTCGCCGGGTCGCGCTCCTGGCAGTCCGCCAGTTTTCCGGGCAGCGAGGTGATGTCGAGCACGCCCTTGCGCCGCGTCAGCTCGCGCGCCTTGCGCGCCGCCTCGCGGGCGGCGGCGGCCTCGACCACCTTGCCGACCAGCACCTTGGCCTCGGCCGGGTGTTCTTCCAGCCAGGTGCCCAGCGCCTCGTTGACGAGGTTCTCGACCACCGGCCGCACTTCCGACGACACCAGCTTGTCCTTGGTCTGCGAGGAGAACTTTGGATCGGGCACCTTGACCGACAGCACCGCCGTCAGCCCCTCGCGGCAGTCGTCGCCGGTCAGCGACACCTTTTCCTTCTTGGCGATGCCCGACGATTCGGCATAGCTCGTCACCTGCCGGGTCAGCGCGCCGCGAAAACCGGCCAGATGGGTGCCGCCGTCGCGCTGCGGGATGTTGTTGGTGAAGGCCAGCACGTTCTCGTGATAGCTGTCGTTCCACCACATCGCCACCTCGACGGCGATATTGTCGCGCTCGGCGCGGATGGCGATCGGCTTGTCGATCAGCGGCTTCTTGGCGCGGTCGAGATAGCGCACGAACTCCACCAGGCCGCCATCATAGTGCAGCTCGGTCATCTTCACATCGGCGTGGCGGGCGTCGGTCAGGACGATGCGCACGCCGGAGTTCAGGAAGGCCAGCTCGCGCAGCCGGTGCTCCAGCGTGTTGTAGTCGAACTCGACCATGGTGAATGTCTGCGGCGAGGGCAGGAACGACACTTCGGTGCCGCTGCGGCCCTCATAGGTGCCGGGCGCATTGCGCGGCGAATAGGCGCCCGTCGGCGCCAGCGGCGCATCGGCGTTGCCGTGGGTAAAGCTCATTTCATGGATTTTTCCGTCGCGGCGGATTTTCAGCTTCAGCCAGATCGACAGCGCGTTGACCACCGAGACGNNTGGTCGAATTTTCCGCCGGCGTGCAGCTGCGTCATGATGACTTCGGCCGCAGAAACGCCTTCGGTCGGGTGCAAATCGGTCGGAATGCCGCGGCCATTGTCGGCGACGGTGCACGATCCGTCGGCGTTCAGCGTCACCGACACCAGGTCGGCATGGCCGGCCAGCGCCTCGTCGATGGCGTTGTCGACGACCTCGTAGACCATATGGTGCAGGCCCGACCCGTCGTCGGTGTCGCCGATATACATTCCGGGCCGCTTGCGCACAGCATCCAGGCCCTTGAGAACCTTGATGGAATCCGCGCCATATTCGGCGGAGCCGGCGTTGACGTTTTCGGTCTCGTCGCTCATGTACAACTTTCGCTAGCAGGCGGAATTGACGATTGCGCCGGTCGATATCGAATCGACCGGAATCCAGTCTCAAATATAGGCATTTGCGCCGGAAAAACCAAGGTTGCGCCGGGACTTGACCGCCTGCGTCCACCGCGATCTCCGCCTGGCGCGACGAAATCCCCGCCACCCTCGCCGCATGAACGACAGGCGTCAACGCCTCAGAATCCCCCTCCCCCTTGTTGGGAGGAGCAAGAGGTGGGGGTATCTTCCCCTCCGCAGCCCGTTCACGCGCCCGTCCCGCAGCGGGGTGGGCTCAGCTCCGCAGGCCCGGCGCTTCGCGGCCGGTCGATTCGACATATTCCAGATAGCCGCCGCCATAGGCGCGCAGGCCCTCGCCGGTCAGTTCCAGCACCCGGTTCGACAGCGCGGCGAGAAAATGCCGGTCGTGGCTGACAAACAGCATTGCCCCCTCATATTTCGACAGCGCCTCGATCAGCATCTGCTTGGTGGCGATGTCGAGATGGTTGGTCGGCTCGTCCAGCACAAGGAAATTCGGCGGATCGAACAAAAGCCGCGCCATCACCAGCCGCGCCTTCTCGCCGCCCGACAGCACCCGGCACTTCTTCTCCACCTCGTCGCCGGTGAAGCCGAAACAGCCGGCAAGCGCGCGCAGCGGCGCCTGGCCGGCGAGCGGAAACGCATCCTCCAGCCATTCCAGCACGTTTTTTTCGCCGTCGAGCAGCTCCATCGCGTGCTGGGCGAAATAGCCCATCTTGACCGAGGGGCCGCGCGCCACCGTCCCGTCGTCGGGTTGCGAGGCGCCGGCCGCCAGTTTCAGCAGCGTCGACTTGCCGGCGCCGTTCACCCCCATCACCGCCCAGCGCTCGCGCCGCCGCACCTGGAAGTCGAGCCCGTCATAGATGGTGCGGTCGCCATAGGCCTTCCTCACCCCCTTCAGCGTCGCCACGTCCTCGCCCGAACGCGGCGCCGGCTGGAACTCGAAGCGCACCGTCTGCTGGCGCTTGGGCGGCTCGACCTTGTCGATCTTGTCGAGCTTCTTTACCCGGCTCTGCACCTGCGCGGCATGGCTGGCGCGCGCCTTGAATCGCTCGATGAAGGCGATCTCCTTGGCCAGCATCGCCTGCTGGCGCTCGAACTGCGCCTGCAACTGCGCGTCGGCCTGCGCCCGCTGCTGCCGGTAGAACTCGTAATCGCCCGAATATGACGTCAGCGCGCCGGCGTCGATCTCGACGATCTTGGAGACGATGCGGTTCATGAATTCGCGGTCGTGCGAGGTCATCAGCAGCGCGCCGTCGAAATTCTTCAGGAAATTCTCCAGCCAGATCAGGCTTTCCAGATCGAGATGGTTCGACGGTTCGTCGAGCAGCATGGCGTCGGGACGCGCCAGCAGGATGCGCGCCAGCTGGACGCGCATCTTCCAGCCGCCCGACAGATTGCCGACGTCGCCGGCCATCATCGCGTCGGAAAAGCCCAGCCCGCCCAGCACCTCGCGGGCCCGGCCCTCCAGCGCATAGCCGTCAAGCTCGTCGAACTTGTGCTGAACCTCGCCATAGCGTTCGACGATCTCGTCCATGCGGTCGGCCTGGCCGGGGTCGCCCATCGCCGCCTCGAGTTCGGCCATTTCGGCGGCCAGCGCCGACACCGGGCCGACCCCGTCCATCGTCTCGGCCAGCGCGCTACGGCCGGCCATCTCGCCGACATCCTGCGAGAAATAGCCGATGCGCACGCCCTTATCGACCGACACCTGGCCCTCGTCGGGCTGTTCCTCGCCGGTGATCAGGCGGAACAGGGTCGTCTTGCCGGCGCCGTTGGGGCCGACCAGCCCGACCTTTTCGCCGCGCTGGATCGCAGCCGACGCCTCGATGAAGACGATCTGCTTGCCGTTCTGCTTGGAAATGGATTCGAGACGGATCATGGGCGGGCTCACTGCAAGGACCGCGCCTGATGGGGGAAACGGCGGCGCAACGCAAGTGCGCCCGTGGACGCATCGCCTCTTGAGCCGCCGCCTATTCGATCCGGTATTCGAGTTGCATCGCCACGACATGCGCCGTCGGCTGGCCGTAGCGTTGGGCGATCGATTTCAGGGTCTCGTCGAGCGCCCGGGCCGGCGGCAGGCCGGGCGGCCGCCCGTCTACGCCATCGCCATGGCATCTGCTGCGGGCGGACCGGTGACCAGCAGTTGCGGCATCGTCGTCGACACGACGCCGCTCGACGCTGTGGAATGCCGCTCCGTCGCAACCGTGCTGATCGCCAGCGGCGAACGCCAGCCGCTGCTCGAGGCGATCGCCGACAGTCTCTACGTTGTCGACGGCGATCTGTGGACCTCGGCCGGCGTCACCACCGGCATCGACATGGCGCTGGCGATGGTGGCGCAGGATCTGGGGCCGAGGATCGCCGGCGACATCGCCAAGCGGCTGGTTCTCTATGCCCGCCGCCCCGGCTTCCAGTCGCAGTTCAGCCCGGTGCACAGGGCGCAGGCCAGGGCCGACAGTCCGTTCGCCGGCCTGGTCGACTGGATCAACGACCATCTCGACCAGCCGCTCGACGTGCCGGCGCTGGCCGGGCAGGCGGGCATGAGCGAGCGCACCTTTCACCGGAAATTCCAGGCGGCCACCGGGCAGACCCCGGCGCGCTATGTCGAGACCGCCCGGCTCGACGCCTCGCGGCTGCTGCTGTCCGGCGGCGCGTCGCTCAAGTCGGTCGCGGTCCAGGTCGGCCTTTTTCCGACCCCGCGTTTCGTCGAGGCGTTCGAGCGCCGATTCGGCGTCTCGCCGCGCCTGTTCCGCGACATGCACGGCGCACTTTGAAGCGGACGGCGAGCCCGGCGACGGGGACAAACCGGCGGCCGATCCCATTGCGCGCCGAACAAATCCAGCGGCTTGCGCGGTTCTGAAGCTGTTTTTGTCCCCCACCCTCCACGCCGCCCCCACACTTGCGCCGTCCGATCGAAAGGAGACGGGGATGGACGCAACGACGGTGATCGAAACCAACCGGCAGGCGCTGCTGCGCATCGTCGCCACGCTCGTCGCCATGGCGGGCTGGGCCAGCATCGAGCTCGACCGCGTCGCCGGCCCCGCCGCCACCCTTCCCCGCCAGGTTCGCACCGCGATTTTGCGGTTGTTGCGGCCGGCCGAATCCGCCGCCCGGCGGCTGGCGATCGCGCTTGCCGCGCAACTGCCGCCGCTCGATCCGGC
>DDFA01000006.1 GCA_002336975.1 Phyllobacteriaceae bacterium UBA1940 | reverse complement strand
GCAGGGCGTCATCGTCTACCAGGAACAGGTGATGCAGATCGCCCAGGAACTGGCCGGCTATTCGCTGGGCGAAGCCGACCAGCTGCGCCTCGCCATGGGCAAGAAGATCCGCGCCGAGATGGACAAGCAGCGGGTGCGCTTCGTCTCGGGCGCCGTGGAGCGCGGCGTCGGCAAGCAGCAGGCCGATTTCATCTTCGACCTGCTGGCGAAATTCGCCGACTACGGTTTCAACAAGTCGCACGCCGCCGCCTACGCCATCGTCTCGTTCCAGACCGCCTACCTGAAAGCCCACTACCCGGTCGAATTTCTCGCAGCGTCGATGACGCTCGACATGTCGAACACCGAAAAGCTCTCGGAATTCCGCCAGGATGCGATGCGGCTCGGCATCGAGGTGGTGCCGCCGTCGGTGATGACCTCGCACCGCGACTTCGAGGTCGATGTCGCGAGCAACCGCATCTTCTATTCGCTGGCCGCCATCAAGGGCGTCGGCGAGGCGGCGGTCCGGCACATCGTCGAGGCGCGCGGGCAGTCGCCGTTCAAGAGCCTCGAGGACTTTTGCTCGCGCGTCGATCCAAAGATTGCGGGAAAGCGCGTGTATGAAAGCCTGATCGCGGCGGGCGCGCTCGACTGTTTCGGCCGCGACCGCGCCACCATGACCGCCGGCGTCGACAAGATGCTGGCGGCGGGAAATTTTGCCCACGCCGCGGCGTCGAGCGACCAGATCGACATTTTTGGCGCCGGCGGCGGCAGCAGCGCGCCCGAGCCGATCCGGCTGCCGCCGGCCGAAGTGTGGCTGCCCGCCGATCGGCTGCAACGCGAATTCGCCGCGGTCGGCTTCTACCTCTCGGCGCACCCGCTCGACGAATACCGCCTCACGCTGGAAAAGATGCGGGTGCAGGCCTGGGCCGATTTCGAGGCGGCGGTCAAGCGCGGCTCGACGGCGGGCCGGCTGGCCGGCACCGTCACGTCGGCCAAGGAGCGGAAGACCAAGACCGGCAACAAGATGTGCGTGGCGCAATTGTCCGACATGACCGGGCAATACGAGGTGGTGCTGTTTTCCGAGACGCTCAACAAGTTCCGCGACCTGCTGGTCGAGGGCAAGTCGCTGATTATCACCGTGTCGGCCGAAAACCGACCCGAAGGCGTCAATTTGCGGGTCGAATCGGCCCAGTCGCTCGACGCCGAAGCCAGCCGCCACCAGAAGGCGCTCAGGATATTTCTGCGCGACGACAAGCCCGCCCAACTGATCCAGTCACACCTCCGGGAACGTGGCGAAGGCCAGGTCTCGCTGGTGGTGATCAAGCCGGAAGGCCAGGGCGAGGTCGAGATCGGCCTGAAAGACCGCTTCCTGCTCGGGCCGAAACTCGCCGCGGCGCTGAAGTCGGTGCCGGGCGTAGTGGACGTCGAACTGGTGTGAGGGCGGCGCGACCGCCGATCAGCGCAACGCGCCGATGTCGCGCCGGTAACGATCGATCCAGTCCCGGCTCACCGCATCGGCAAGCTTTGCGACGCCCGGCCTGACTTCGTCGGCGCGCGGCGCGACGATGCCGAGCGCATTGCAGATCGCGCCGAGCCCCGCTGCGGGATCGGCGGAAAGCGCTTCGTAGCCGATGCGCAACGGTTCGATGCCCTGCTCCTCGAACCATGGGTTCCAAGCCGCATCATGGGTTTCAAGTTCGGCGACTTTCCGGCGAAGTCGCTGGAAATCATAGGCCGGCTCGCCTGACGGTCCCAGCCTTTCCACTTCGGTTCCATCGGGCGCAATATGCCAGAGCCCGGTCTGCTCGGCCTTCACCAGCGAAACGGCCTGTGCGAGCTTGTCGTCTCGCGACAGATACACAAAGAGCACCTTGCCGAATGCCGCCTCGATCCGAGCCAGATCAGTTTGAATCCCTTGGTGAACCTGTTCGATGAAGCGATTCAGATCGCTGATGTTTTCGCGCATCAAGCGAAGGCCGAAGACTTTGGTTCCGCCCCTGCCCGCGCGGATCGCGGCGTCGAGATAGGTTCGACTGAATGCCGGCTCGCCAAGCTCTTCAACTGACGGCAAGCC
The DNA here is from genome assembly GCA_002336975.1 of Phyllobacteriaceae bacterium UBA1940. Classification (GTDB taxonomy): domain Bacteria; phylum Pseudomonadota; class Alphaproteobacteria; order Rhizobiales; family Rhizobiaceae; genus Mesorhizobium_A. The sequence goes on along the minus strand of DDFA01000006.1, from coordinate 3,980 downwards.
CCATTGTCCGGCCCACCAGGAGATGAACCTGCGCCCGAAAAACGAATCCGGCGCGCCTACCCGGCCGGTTGCCGTCAGCAGGTCGCACAGCAGCGTGCTGCCGGTGCGCGGCGTCGCGCAGATGATGTAGGCGTCGAAAGCGCGGTCGGCGGAGGCTGCGCCGCTCATCCAAATTCCATGATCACCGCGTCGACGGCGAGGCTGTCGCCGGGCTTGGCGTTGATCTTGGAGACGGTGACGTCGCGCTCGGCGCGCAGCACGTTCTCCATCTTCATCGCCTCGACCACGGCCAGCGTCTCGCCGGCCTTGACCTCCTGGCCTTCCGACACCGAGACCGACACAAGCATGCCCGGCATCGGGCACAACAGCAGCTTCGACGTGTCGGGCGGCAGCTTGACCGGCATCAGCCTGTCGAGCGCGGCGGCGCGCGGCAGCATCGGCCGGGCGACAACCGACAGGCCGCGCCAGGCGAGCTTCATGCCGTTGGCGACCGGCCTGATCTGCACCGAGCACGGCGTGCCCCCGACGACGCCGACCCACACCGGATCGCCGGCCCGCCAGTCGGAGACGACCGTCACCGGCTTCGCGCCGCCGATTGAGAAATCGGCCTCGAAGGGCGAGCCGATCAGCCCGTCCTTGAAGACTACGTCGATGTAGTCGTCATCGAGCTTGACCACCCAGTCCGGCTTGACCTCGCCCGAATGCGGCGCCAGACGTCCTGTCAGCCGGTCGAGCCGGTCGCGGCGCACCAGTTCGACGGCCGTCGCAACCGCGGCGAGGACGGCTTTTTCCTTACCGTCGGGCTTGCGCGGCGCAAAACCGTCGGGAAACTCCTCGGCGATGAAGCCGGTCGACAGCCGGCCCTCGCGCCAGCGCGGATGCTGCATCAGCGCCGACAGGAACGGGATGTTGTGCTCGATGCCGTCGACGACGAAATTGTCCAGCGCCTCCGACATGGCTTCGATCGCATGGATGCGGTCGGGCGCCCAGGTGCACAGTTTCGCGATCATCGGGTCGTAATACATCGAGATCTCGCCGCCCTCGACCACGCCGGTGTCGTTGCGCACGATCACCTCGCCGAACCTGCCTTCGGCCGGCGGCCGGTAGCGCGTCAGCCGACCGATCGACGGCAGGAAATTGCGGTACGGGTCTTCGGCGTAAAGCCGACTTTCCACCGCCCAGCCGCTCAGCGTCACGTCGGACTGTTTGATCGCCAGTTTCTCGCCGGCGGCGACGCGGATCATCTGCTCGACCAGATCGATGCCGGTGACCAGTTCGGTCACCGGGTGCTCGACCTGCAGCCGGGTGTTCATTTCGAGAAAATAGAAATTGCGGTCCTTGTCGACGATGAACTCGACCGTGCCGGCGCTCTGGTAGTCGACCGCCTTGGCCAGCGCCACCGACTGCTCGCCCATCGCCTTGCGGGTCTTCTCGTCGAGGAAAGGCGACGGCGCCTCTTCGACGACCTTCTGGTTGCGGCGCTGGATCGAGCATTCGCGCTCGCCCAGATAAATGACATTGCCGTGGCCGTCGCCCAGCACCTGGATCTCGATGTGGCGCGGATCGACGATGAACTTTTCGACAAAGACGCGGTCGTCGCCGAAGGACGATTTCGCCTCGTTCTTCGACGACTGGAACCCTTCGCGGGTCTCGGCGTCGTTCCAGGCGATGCGCATGCCCTTGCCGCCGCCGCCCGCCGACGCCTTGAGCATCACCGGGTAGCCGATGTCGTTGGCGATCCGGACCGCGTGGTCGGCGTCCTCGATGATGCCGAGAAAGCCGGGAACGGTCGAAACCTTCGCTGCATTGGCGAATTTTTTCGATTCGATCTTGTCGCCCATCGCCTCGATGGCTTTCGGCTTGGGACCGATGAAGACGATGCCCTGCTTCTCCAGCGCAGCGCAGAACGACGCCCGCTCCGACAGGAAACCGTAGCCGGGATGCACTGCCTCGGCGCCGGTCTGTTTCGCAGCCTCGATGATCCTGTCGGCGATCAGATAGCTTTGCGCCGCAGCGGCCGGACCGATGTGCACCGCTTCGTCGGCCATCTCGACATGCAGCGCGTCGCGGTCGGCGTCGGAATAGACCGCGACGGTTGCGATCCCCATCTTGCGGGCAGTCTTGATGACCCGGCAGGCGATCTCACCACGGTTGGCGATCAGGATTTTCTTGAACATCGGTGCTCCGTCCCTTCGATAGCCCCTTTTATGGGCTTCGCAACGGCGGTCAAGCTGGCCAAACGCAGCAGCCTCGCCCTGATTTTCAGCTGCCGGAACGGTCTGCAGCCGGCGTCTCGAAAATTCGACCGCGCCATGCCATCATTCCGCGCACTTACAATGCGAAGGACAACTGGCCGAACGAGAGACCCGCCTTGCAGTTTCTGGACAATATCCGCCGACACAAGAGCGACGCGACCACGGCGATCTTCGCCCTGATCGCCGCCTTCTTCGTGCTTTTTCTGCTGTCGCTGGGCTATTTCACCTTCCAGGCGCGAGAGGAAGCCAAGCGGCGGGCGCATGAGCGCGCCTTCGCCGCCTCCCAGGTGGTGGAGCTCAACGCCCGCTCTTACGTCGATCTCGCCACCCAGGCGCTGAAGCGAATCGATTCGGCGCTGGGCCGCCGCATCACCAGCCGGGTGACGCGGGCGGAACTGCGCGATCTTGACGACGCCATCGACGGACTGCCGATCTATGTCCAGGCCTATGTCGTCAACGCCGACGGCGAGACGCTGTTCACCACCGACCAGCTCGCCAAGGACGCGGACCAGTCCGGCAGTGAATTCTTCACAGCGGCCACGGCGGCGACCGACCGGCAGTTGCACGTGTCCGCCCTGACGACCAATCCGGTCAACGGCCAGCAGATCTTCACGATTTCCCAGCGTCTCGAACGCGAGGACAAGCTTGCCGGCGCCGCCGCCATTTCCTTCGAGGTGCGGCAACTCGTCAACATCGCCAATTCGCTTGAGTTCGACGACAATTCCGTGGTCAGTCTGATCCGTTCCGACGGCAAGCTGATTGCTCGGCACCCGCCTGTGGCCGGCGCGATGGACCAGTCGGGCTCGCCGCTGTTCAGGCAGAAGGATCGCCAGGCAGGCACCTATCGGGCCAATTCGATCACCGACGGAGTATCGCGGATCGTCGGCTACCGCCTGGTGCCCGGGACCGATATCTATGCGGTGGCCGCCATCGCCACCGACACGGCGATGGCGTCGTTCTGGCGCAACACCGCCATCACCTTCGCCTTCGCCCTTCCCGCCGGCGCAGGCCTCGCCGTGGCGTCGTTCTGGATCGTCGGGCTGATGACGCGGGAGCGGCGGCGTCAGGCTGAACTGCAGCGCGCGCTCGAAATAAACCGGCTGCTGTTTCGCGACACCCACCACCGGGTGAAGAACAATCTTCAATCGGTGCAGTCGCTGGTGCGCATGCAGGCGATCCCCGCCGCCGCCAAGATGGACCTGCAGCGCCGCATCGCGGCGATGACCGCGGTGCACGAGCACATCTATCGCGCCGACACCTATGTCGATGTCGGCGCGGCGGATTTCATTCCCGCCATCGTCGATCCGCTGATCAAGAGTTTCGACGCCAAGGTCACGGCCGAATACGACATCGACCCGGTCACCATCGATCGCGAACACACCACCGGCCTGGCGCTGCTGCTCAACGAAGTCGTCACCAATGCGCTGAAATACGCCTTCGACGGCAAGGCCGACGCCCGCGTGTCGATCTCGCTCTTGTCGGTCGCCGACGACAGGGTGAGGCTGCGCATCAGGGACAACGGTTCGGGCTTCGACGTCGACGAGACCGGCAAGGGCATGGGCTCCAAGCTGATCTCGGGCATGATGCAGCAGTTGGGCGGCCAGTTCGAATACCGCCGCGACAACGGCACGGTGTTCTCGGCCGAATTCCCGGCCAGAGCGATGGCCGCCGCCGCCCGGCCGGCCGCCAGGGACAGCGCCACCGCGGCCGCCACGGCCGCCGCGG
>DDFA01000056.1:2521-3746 GCA_002336975.1 Phyllobacteriaceae bacterium UBA1940 | reverse complement strand
TGTTCAAACAAACCGAGCCACTTCTGTCCTCGGTCATCGTGGCTTCTCCGGTCGAAGTGAAGTTCAGCAACTCCACCCTAAACCGCCTGCCGCGATGACCACCCCAGCACACCGAAAACTCCACCAGTTTCCACACCGGCGAGGCCACCCGAATTTACACCACCTCCGTGGACGCTACCTCTCGGCGCGGGATCGCGCATATTTGAGCATTTCGCGATTGTGACGTTCGACATTCCTATCGAGCCGCCATGCGCTGTAACGATTCAGAAGCCAGTGAAGCATGAAAACACTCATCGGTGATGAAAACACCGATGCATACCGCGCGATCCGCCAACGTCCCGCCTCGCGAAAGCCGACAATTTGAGCCGTCATCGCGTCGAGCGGCGCGTCGTTCATCTCAGGGATAGCAGGCCTGGCAAAGGTCCATATGGGCGATCAGACTTTCCAGCGGCATCGGCTTGCCGAAGTAATAGCCCTGCAAATGCGTGGCTCCAAGCTCGATGAGCATGCCCGCTTGCGCCGCGGTCTCGACTCCCTCGGCGACCGTATAGACATCGAGGCCGCGCGCGATGTCGATAATCGCTTTGACAATCGCACGAACCTTCTCGTCGCACACGATTCTGCGCACGAAGGACTGATCGATCTTGATGCAGTCGAGCGGGAACGAGTGAAGATAGGAGAGCGAGGAATAGCCTGTTCCGAAGTCGTCGAGCGACACGCGCACGCCCATCTGGCGAAGCCGCTCAATCTGCGACAGATCGTTTTCCGTCTTGCCGAGAATGAAGGACTCTGTGATCTCGATGGTGAGTCTGCTGGAATCCAGCCCGCTTTCGTGAAGCGCGTGCCACACCGCCTGATTGACGTCGCTGAGATAGAAGTCGATCGCCGAAATGTTGACGGAAAGGCAGAGGCCATCGATCGGTATGCGTGAGATGTCGCGGCAGGCGCGCCGAAGCACGAAGTCGCTGATGGGGACGATCAGTCCGCTGCGCTCTGCGATCGGGATGAATTTGCCCGGTGAAACGTCTCCGAGAATGGGATCGGACCATCGCACGAGCGCTTCGACTGATTTTATCCGCTGTTCGGACGCGTTGATGATGGGCTGATAGAAGATTTGAAGCGCGTTATCGGCGATCGCGCGGCGCAATCCTGCTTCGATTTTTTCGGCTTCGATGTCGTCGTTCAACATCGACTTTTCGAAAAGCCGAACGCAGTTGAGCCCTTC
>DDFA01000056.1:0-2485 GCA_002336975.1 Phyllobacteriaceae bacterium UBA1940 | reverse complement strand
CGGCCTTCGATCAAAGGAACCCGACAAGCTTCGCAGATCCGCAGCGCCATTTCCTGGACGTCGGCGTCTGAAGCGACACGGCGCTGGATGATGAGGAATTCATCGCCGTCGATGCGCCCGACGGCGTCGCCCGGACGCGTGATCTTGCGGAAGCGACGCGCGATTTCGACCAGGGCCGCATCGGCGACTTCCTGACCGTAGCAATCATTGACGCGTCTGAAACGAGTGATGTCGACGCGATGGACTGCGAACGACTCGTTGTTTGGACGTTGGACGGCCAGGTCCCGCAGTTCTTCGAGGATGAATTGGCGGTTCGGCAGGCGCGTCAACGCATCGTGCCGGGCAAGAGCGTGCAGCCGCCACGCATCGCGGCGAATACGGCATACCGCCAACAAAACGGCCAAAACGGCAAGCGCCGAGATGAGGCCGGCCCAGATCGTTGGCATGGCCGAACCCGCTGCGCCGGTTGCGTCGCGCCGCGCCGCGCCGGGGTTCGCCGGCGGGCTCGAGCTATCCGCAACCGCCAGTTGGACGCCCCGCCGCCCGGTCGCGCGCTCGCGTCCCGCGTCAGCGATTGCGGCGCTTGTCGGCGTCGGATCTATTTCGGAGCGCGAAGCCTGCGCGGTTGAATAGGCGCGATTGGCGTCCGCGTGTTTTAATATTAAAAGGGGGCGGTCGGATATTTCGCCGGCCGCCCCAGTCGTCGAATAACTCTCCAGAATAGCAAAGTTATGAATTCGGCTGGCGGCGAAGCTGTGCTGAGTTTGAATCCCGACCCAACCGCTCAGGAGCATAGCGGTTGCGACTACGATTCTATCGCCGAAGCCAGTCAGCACGACGCAAGCCTTCCTGCTGTTAAGTCGCTGTTGTCGCAAAGATTTGAAGCAATAACGACGTCCGCGACGTCTTTGTCGGCGTAGAACCGGAAGCGATCATCGCCTGTCTTCAATGTCCTGTTCCGGCCTCCTCATTCCGGGGGAGTATTTAGAGAGCTGGTCCGCACTTGCAGAATAATGGGGTATTCTGCAGCGCTGGGGGGAGGAGGAAGGAGGTGCGGACCAACTCTCCGCATTTAAGATCGCGCCCGACGCTTCAAAGATCAATGCGTTTGCGTGCTGCATTTAAAGTCTCTTTTGCGCAGTTGTATGCACATGTGCTGCTATTCAAAATATCGGGCGTCAAAGGCGTTCAAGGCATGTTTTCGCGAAAGATGATCTCGGCCCGCATCGGTTGCGCGCCTTCGAGCGGGCTGCGGCCCGCGCGCAGATTGGCGAAGATGGTGATGCAGTTCATCAAGGTCGCCTGCGGCGTCTGTGTGATCACCGCATCGATCGCCCCGTCGAGCAGGAACCCGCGCGATTCCGGCGTCAGGCCGTGGCCGATCAGCACCACGTTCTGATCGCGCCGGGCTTCCTTAAGTGCGCGGGCGACGCCCTCCGGCCCGCCGCCGATGCAATAGACGCCGGCGAGATCGGCGTGGTCGGCGAGCAGGCGGCGGGTCTGGCGGAAGTTCTTCTCGGGGTCGTCGAAGCCCTGACGCAGGCCGACGACCTCGACCTGCGGGAACGTCTCGGCGAACAGATGCAGAAAGCCCATCTCGCGCTCCTCATGGGCGCGATAGCTGAGGCTGCCGGCGATCATCGCCACCTTCGAGCGTCGGGAGCCGATGAAGCGAGCCATGATGTAGGCCGCCGTGCGCCCGGCGGCGCGATTGTCGAGCCCGACATAAGCGACGCGACGGCTCGCGCCGATGTCGGAAATGATGGTGACCGCCGGCACGCCGCGCCCGGCCAGCGCGTCGACGGCGTCGCGCACCGCCGGATCTTCAAGCGCCATGAAGACGACGCCATCGGCCTCCCGCCCCGCCTCGCGCAGGCGCCGCGCCAGCAGATCGGGCCGGAAGCTCTCGATGCGTTCGACGGTCGGGCGCATCGCGAAGGCTTCAAACTGCGTCTTTGCGTCCGCGATCGCGCGGCCGAGCAGCGACAGGAAGCGGTTGGGGCCGGCGGGCAGCAGAAACAGCAGCCGCATCGGGCGCTGCGTCGCGGTCGAAAAGACTGAACTGTCGGCGACATAGCCGAGCGCCTCGGCCGCGGCGACGACGCGGCTTGCCGTCGCCGCGCGCACGCCGGCGCGACGGTTGAGGACGCGATCGACCGTCGCGGTCGAGACGCCAGCCTTCGCCGCGACCTCCGCCACGGTCGGCAGGGCGCGGCGCGGAGACGTTTCGGGCGGTGCGCGCATTCCATCAAAATCCATCAGAAACGCCGTTTGTCCTTGGCCAATGATTTAGCGAGCATGATGAAAATCGCGTCAAGCAATCAAAACGCCTCAAGGGAGAAACATCATGGCCCTCACCCGCCGTTCACTGGTCGGCACGCTCGCCGCCGCGCCGCTCGCCTCGATCGCCGCGCCGCCTGTCGCGCGCGCCGCCGAGATCGAGTTGAAATACGGCAACAACCTGCCGCTGACGCATCCGCTCAAC
>DDFA01000026.1 GCA_002336975.1 Phyllobacteriaceae bacterium UBA1940 | reverse complement strand
CCGGCGATCAAGATCACCAACATCGTGGCGCTGCTGCTGCTGGCGGTCCTGGCGCATTCGGCCTGATCGGGCAGGTCGGCCCCAACGAAAAACCCCGCGGAGCGATCCGCGGGGTTTTTGTTTGAGCCGGTCAATCGAGACTGGCGAAAGGATCTGCCGGCGGTCAGCCGCCCGGGCTGCCGAACAGGTTCGGCGGCTTCTTGCTGTTGCCGCCAAAGCCGGAGAGCAGCTGGCCCAGGAAGTTCTGGTCCTTGCCGCCGGTGGGCGTGGTGCGCGAGATGAAGTCGAACACCTTGCCGTCCTGCATGCCGTAATTGGCGATGCTCGACACGCGCTGGTCGGGGCCGAAATAAACCGCCAGCACCCGCTGGTCGACCAGTTTCGGCTTCATGAACGCCGCGCTGCGCTTGCGGGTCTGGGAAATGTAGTAAAACACTTCATTGTCGAAGGTCGCCTGCGTCGACGGCGTGCCGAGCGCCAGCAGCACCTGTTCGCGGCTCGATCCGACGGGCACCAGTTCGATCGCCTGCGGGTCGATGACATAGCCCTGGGTGAGGGTTTCGGAAGGCGCCAGCGTCGAAGCGGCGTTGCAGCCGGCCAGCGCCACGGACGCTGCAAGCGCAAACGTCACCGCCGCAGCAGGCCGGGCCTTGATTTTCATTGCGTGCAAGGACATCTCCATCTCACCCCGGCGCGGAGCTTGCGCGAAGCCGCGAACTCGGTAAACCAGCTTTTGCGCCGATGCAACCGATCAGCGAACAGCGGAAGACCCTCCAAGGCATGTTCAAGCGTTTCTTCAGCACTGCGAGCAAGGCTAACCGAGCCATTGCCGACGGCGTTTATGCCGAGATCGTGGCAATGGCGCGGCAGCCCTGGCTTTATTCCCGGTGGAATGCGCCCGACACGCCGCTTGGCCGTTTCGAGATGCTGTCGCTGGCGATGTTCCTGTTTCTGCACCGGATCAAGGGGCAGGGGGCGGCGGCAAACGCGCTCGGCCAGGAACTGGCCGACGCATTCTTCCTCGACGTCGACCATTCACTGCGCGAACTCGGTATCGCCGACATGGGCGTGCCCAAGCGGATGAAGAAGCTGACGCGGATGTTTTACGGCCGCGTCGCCAGCTATGAGGCGGCGATCGACGCCGGCAATGTCGGCGAACTGGCGGCGGCGCTGGCGCGAAACGTCCGGCCCGACACCCCGGAATGGCCTGAAGCGGCAGAACTTGCCGCTTATATGATGCGGGCCCGGACGTCGCTCGCACAACAGCCGCTTGAGGCGCTGCTCGCGGGCCGGTTGACCTTTCCCGCCGCAGCGGAGAACGAACAATGACTGCCGCCAAGAGCCCGATTTCGTTTGTCGTCGACACCCGCCGCCTGCCGCAAAAAGGCTTCCCGCTGACGATCGAGCCGAAGCCTGCCGAGCGCGAGGCGCTGGCCAGGGTCCACGGCCTGATTTCGGTCGACGCGTTTCGCGCCGAATTCCTGGTGCGCGACTGGAAAAAATCCGGCGTCAGCGTCACCGGCCATGTCACGGCGACGATCACCCAGCAATGCATCGTCACGCTGGAGCCGATCGAGGCGTCGATCGACGAGCCGGTCGAGGCGGTGTTCGTGCCGGAAGGCTCGCCGCTGGCGAGGAACCCGGTCGAGGACGGCGAGATGTTCCTGCAGGCCGACGGCCCGGACGGCCCCGAAACGTTCGACGGCCACAGCCTCGACGTCGGCGCGCTGGCCGAGGAGTTTTTCGGGCTCGGGATCGATCCCTATCCACGCAAGGCGGATGCGCAATTGCCGACCGACGCTGCGGACGGCGAGGAAACGTCCCCGTTCGCGAAATTGCGGGACAGTCTGCGGAAAAACTGAACCCACCGGGTTTGCGGTCGATTTGGCGGTTGTGCCGCTAGCCAAAACCGCTATTTTCGCCCGAATTGCACGAAGCAGGTCCGGTGACGGATCCGGGCGGCAGAACAACAGTCTCGCCGACAGGCGCTAGGGATACGAGTGATCAAGATTTCCATTGACGCCATGGGCGGCGATCACGGGCCGGACGTGGTGCTTCCAAGCCTGCTCAAGGTCGCCGAAAGGCGTCCCGATGTCAGGTTTCTGATTTTTGGCCGCGAAGACGCAGTGTCGCCGAACCTGATCAAATATCCGCGGCTGCGCGCGATCAGCGAGTTCACCCATTGCGAGATGTCGATCAAGATGGACGACAAGCCGAGCCAGGCCTTGCGCCAGGGGCGCGGCAAATCGTCGATGTGGCAGGCGATCGAGGCGGTGAAGACCGGCGAGGCGGACGTATGCGTGTCGGCGGGCAACACCGGCGCGCTGATGGCGATGTCGCTGTTTTGCCTGCGCACGATGGCCAAGATCGACCGACCGGCGCTGGCGGCGATCTGGCCGACCTCGCGCGGCGAGAGCCTTGTGCTCGACGTCGGCGCGACGATCGGAGCTGACGCGCAGCAGTTGATCGACTTCGCCATCCTTGGCTCGGCCATGTCGCGGGCGCTGTTTGATCTCGATCGCCCTTCGGTCGGTCTGCTCAATGTCGGCGTCGAGGAAATCAAGGGCGCCGAGGAAGTGCGCGAGGCGGGCGCGCTGCTGCGCGAAGCCAATCTGTCGACGATGGACTACCGCGGCTTTGTCGAAGGCGACGACATCGGCAAGGGCGCTGTCGACGTGGTGGTGACTGAAGGCTTTGCCGGCAACATCGCCTTGAAGACGGCCGAAGGCACCGCCCGCCAGATCGGCGGCTATCTGCGCGAGGCGATGAGCCGCACGATCATGGCCAAGATCGGCTATGTGTTTGCGCGCAGCGCGTTCGCCCGGCTGCGCGAGAAGATGGACGTGCGCAAGATCAATGGCGGCGTGTTTCTGGGCCTCAACGGCATCGTGGTGAAGAGCCATGGCGGCGCCGACGACGAAGGTTTCGCGTCCGCCGTCGAGCTCGGCTACGACATGGCCCGCAACAGGCTGATCGACAAGATCAAGGCCGATCTCGAACAATTCCACGAGCGCGCGCCGAAATTCTCCGGCACACGGGCAACGCCGTCCGACGAGGAACAGGGCTGATGATCCGCTCGCAGGTCAAAGGCGTCGGTTCGGCGCTGCCGCGTCGTATTCTGACCAATGATGAACTGGCGGCGATGGTCGACACGTCCGATGAATGGATCGTGCAACGCACCGGCATCAAGCAGCGTCACATCGCCGGACCGGACGAGACGACGGCGTCGCTGGGCGAGGCGGCGGCGCGCGCGGCGCTCGACAATGCCGAACTGACGCCCGCCGACATCGACCTGATCGTGCTCGCCACCTCGACGCCCAACAACACGTTCCCGGCGACAGCGGTCGAGATCCAGCACCGGCTCGGCATGAAACACGGCTTCGCCTTCGACATTCAGGCGGTGTGCTCGGGCTTTGTCTACGCGGTGTCGGTGGCCGACCTGCATATCCGCGGCGGCATGGCGCGGCGCGTCCTTGTGATCGGCGCCGAGACATTTTCGCGCATCCTCGACTGGGAAGACCGCACCACCTGTGTGCTGTTCGGCGACGGCGCCGGCGCAATCGTGCTTAAGGCGACCGAGCAGCCGGGCGGCCTGCACGACACCGGCGTCCTGGCCTCGGCATTGCGCTCCGACGGAGCGCACAAGGACAAGCTTTATGTCGACGGCGGGCCGTCGACCACCCAGACGGTCGGCCATCTGCGCATGGAAGGCAAGGAAGTCTTCAAGCACGCGGTCGGCATGATCACCGACGTCGTCGTCGCCGCGCTCGACGCCGGCGGCGTCACCGCCCGGGACCTCGACTGGTTCGTGCCGCACCAGGCCAACCTTCGCATCATCGACGCGTCGGCGCGCAAAATGGGCATCGCGCCCGAAAAAGTCGTCGCCACCGTTTCGCAGCACGGCAACACCTCGGCGGCGTCG
>DDFA01000097.1:18593-18741 GCA_002336975.1 Phyllobacteriaceae bacterium UBA1940 | reverse complement strand
GAGGCGTGGCGGTAGAGGCCTTCGAGTTTCTGGGCGATGTCGAGCAGGGTTTGCACCACCGGCTCGCGCTCGATCTCCTCGCGGAACCGCGGCTCGTCCTCGATCGCCTGTTTCAGCGACACAGGATTGGCCGGGTTCTGCGGCACCA
>DDFA01000097.1:0-18583 GCA_002336975.1 Phyllobacteriaceae bacterium UBA1940 | reverse complement strand
GCAGAAGTCGATGTCGAAGTCGGGCATCGACACGCGGTCGGGATTGAGGAAGCGCTCGAACAGCAGCGAGAAGCGCAGCGGGTCGACATCGGTGATGGTCAGCACCCAGGCGACCAGCGAGCCGGCGCCTGAACCGCGGCCGGGCCCAACGGGAATGCCCTGCGCCTTGGCCCATTTGATGAAGTCCGACACGATCAGGAAATAGCCCGGATATTTCATCCGCTCGATGACGCCGATCTCGAATTCGAGCCGTTCGGAATATTGTTCGAACGTGTAGCCGGGCGTGCCGCCGACGGTCGCCAGCCGCATCTCCAGCCCTTCGCGCGCCTGGCGGCGCAACTCGTCGGCCTCGGCCTTTTCGGCGGCCGCCGGATCATCGGACGCGCCAGTAGTGAAGCGTGGCAGGATAGGGTTGCGGTTGGCGGGATAATAGCCGCAGCGCATGGCGATCTCGATCGTGTTGTCGATCGCCTCGGGCAGGTCGGCGAACAGGTCGCACATTTCTGCCTGGCTGCGCAGATAGTGGTCGGGCGTCAGCCTGCGCCGCTCGTCGACGGCGACGACGGACCCTTCGGCGATCGCCATCAGCGCGTCATGGGCGTCGTAGTCGTCGCGGGCGAGGAAGAACGCTTCGTTGGTGGCCACCAGCGGAAGCCTGAAATCGTACGCCAGCGCCACCGTCGCGCCTTCCACCTGGCGGTCGTAGCCGACGGGGCGCTGCAGCTCGACATATAGTCGGTCGCCGAAAATGGCCGACAGTTGCGACAGCCGTTCTCCGGCGACGTCGGTCCGTTCGGCCTTGAGCGCCGCGCCGACCGGTCCGCGTTCGCCGCCGGTGAGGCAGATGACGCCTGGAGCCAGTTCGCGCAGCCAGTCGAGCCGCACCTGCACGCCGATTTCTGCCGGGTTGTCGAGATAGGCGCGCGAAACCAGCCGCACCAGATTGGCGTAGCCGGTCTCGGTGGCGGCGAGCAGCACCAGCGGAAAGGTCTGGCCGCGCTGCTGGCCGGGCGCGCGCAATGCCGGCTGGTCAGCCGCCGCGTCCTCGAACATCACGTCGACCTGGCAGCCGATGATCGGCTGCACTCCGTCCTTGGAGGCGTATTGGGCGAATTCCAGCGCGCCGAACAGATTGTTGGTGTCGGTCACCGCGATCGCCGCCATCGCGTCCTTGACCGCGTGGCCGACGATCTTTTTCAGGGGCAGGGCGCCTTCGAGCAGCGAATAGGCCGAATGCACCCGCAGATGAACGAACGGGCGCGCCGGCGCCGGTCCGCGCGCCTCGATAGCCGCCGCCTCCCGCCGCAGCGGGTCCTTGATCGTGTCCCTGTCAGCCAATGTCTCGCTCGCCGCTGTCCGACTCGCCGTCCATTGTCCGGGACCGGCCCGTTCGCGTCCAGCCGTTTTGGCGAAGCGTCCCCGCTTTCCCCGCGGCCGCGCCCATCGTCACTCGTCATCCGGCGTTTCGGGCGGATGGGCGTTGCGGCCCTTGCCGAACGTATAGCCGGTTTCCACCGCCAGGCGGCCGAACTTGCCGCGCAGCGCGTCGACCGCGACCTCTGCCCTGGCGCGCTTGGCAGCCTGCACGTCGACCAGGTCCGGCGGGTCGGCCTTGCCGTCATCGGTCAGGTCGGAGACGCCGATACCGATCAGCCGGTATCTGACGCCGGTGGTTTCCTTCGCCAGCATTTCGCGGCCAATCGAAAAGATCTTGTCGGCCAGACGGGTCGGATCGGCCAGCTGGCGGTTGCGGGTGCGGATCCTGAAATCGGCCGACTTGAGCTTCAGCACCACGGTGCGGCCTGCGATGCCGGATTTCTTCAGCCGCGCCGAGACTTTTTCCGACAGCGCCCGCAGGATCGGCGCCAGATCGGCCGCCGTCGACAGGTCCTCGTTGAAGGTAGTTTCCGCCGATACGCTCTTGGCCTCGCGCTCGACATGCACCGTGCGCTCGTCCTGACCGCGCGCCAGATGATAGAGCCGCGACCCCATCGAGCCGTAGCGGCGCATCAGGTCCGCCAGTTCCATCGTCTGCAATTGGCCGATGGCGCGGATGCCGTCGCCCTGCAGCGTCGCGGCGAACGCCTTGCCGACGCCCCAGATCAGCGTCACCGGCTGGTCCTTGAGGAATGAGACGGCCTCGGCCTCGCCGATCACCGAAAAGCCGCGCGGCTTGTCGATGTCGGACGCCACCTTGGCGAGGAACTTGCAGTAGGAGAGGCCGACCGACACGGTATTGCCAATGTCGGTTTCGACCTGCCGGGAAAACCGCGCCAGCGTTTCGGCGGGCGGCATGCCGTGCAGCCGCTCGGTGCCCGACAGGTCGAGAAACGCCTCGTCGATCGAGATCGGTTCGACCAGTGGCGTCAGCGCCTGCATCATCGTGCGCACCTCGCGCCCGACCCGAACGTATTTTTCCATGTCGGGTTTGATCACCACCGCGTCGGGGCAGGCTTCGAGCGCCTTGAACATCGGCATGGCCGAACGCACGCCGCTGATGCGGGCGATGTAGCAGGCGGTGGAGACGACGCCGCGCCTGCCGCCGCCGATAATCACCGGCCTGTCGCGCAGTTCAGGCCGGTCGCGCTTTTCGACGGATGCGTAAAACGCGTCGCAGTCGATATGGGCGAGCGACAGGGCGTAGAGTTCGGGATGGGCAGCGCGGCGCGGGCTGCCGCATCGTTCGCAGCGTCGTCCGGCCCTTTGCTGGCGGGCCAGACAGTCGCGGCAAAAGCCTGACGTCGGATCGTTGGCGGGCTGCATCTGTGTGTGAACGGAAGTGGAACGCGGCCATCCTACGCGAGCGGTCCCGCGCCAGCAAGGCGCATCGTGTCAGATGCCGAGCACCCTGGCGATGATCGGCGTCGCCTCCCGCCAGTCTTCGACGACGTGAGCGCCGCCGGGCGGCTCGGGCAGCATCTTTCGCAGCGAATTGTCCGCCATCAGATGGATCAGGTGAGCGTCGGGCACGTGTTCCAGAGCCGAGGCCAGGTTGCGCGGCTGGTCGTCGACAAAGGCGACCGGCCGTCCTCTGTCGCCGCGCAGGCGCCTGATCGCGGGTCCCTTGGCCATTTCGGTCGTCAGCAGCGGATAGGTCATGCCCAGAGCTTCGAGATGCAGACGGCGGGCGTCGCGGTGCCGGTGCGGCATCATGGTGAGCAGGATGATCTCCGCGCGGTCGCCGAAATGCGCCAGCGCATCGGCTGCGCCCTCGGTAACCGCCTGCCAATGCGCCTGCTCGCCGAAGAAATCATCGACCAGGACGGTCACTTCCTGCGGCTCGAGCGTGCGGCCGCCGGCCTTCTCGGTGACATTGCCGAACAGCCGGAAACTGTCGAGGGCGAGGTGGAAACCCCGCTTCTCGAGAAATTTCGGGAACGGCCTGACGAATTCCAGCAGCACGTCGTCGACGTCGAGCACGAGCAGGGGCCGGTCGTCTTGCGACAGTTCTTCGATCTGGCGCAGCGTTTCTGGATCGTCGCTCACACTGACCTCTCATGACTGTCGTCGCCCAATGGCAGCGCCTGGCGGGCGCGACCGACATCGGCGGGATCGACGCCCGCCTGCTCGGCGAACGCCATAAGCGTCGGTTCATGCGCCAGCACGAACTCGATCACGCCGGCTAAAAATCCCGGCTGCATCGCCGCCGCCCTGATCTGGCCGGCGTCAATGCCGGTGATCGCCAGGAAGCGCGGCAGCAGCGCCGGGTCCGAGGCGATGAAGCCAAGCGTCTGTATCGCCAGAGCCTCGGCGGCCTCTCGCCCGATCGGTGTCGATTTGCGGTTGTCGATCATGCCAGCCTTTCCTGCGGCGCTTATGGAAGATGCGGCCGGTGCGCACAAGGGCGATCGGCGGCGCCTGGGACTTGCAAGTGCGGTTTTCCGTTCCTCAATGAATTTGGGTTAGAATTCGCAGAGAATCACGCCGGCTGGGGCAGGCGGGCTTCGCGACGGCGAGGGCTGGGGAACGGGCGCATGGCCAAAAAGGTTATGATTGTCGAGGACAACGAGCTCAACATGAAGCTCTTCCGCGACCTGATCGAGGCGACCGGTTACGAGACGGTGCGGACCCGAAACGGCCTCGAAGCCCTGGATCTGGCGCGCGAACACCGGCCCGACCTGATCCTGATGGACATTCAACTGCCGGAGGTGTCGGGCCTGGAAGTCACCAAATGGCTCAAGGACGATGACGACCTGCGGCCGATCCCGGTGATCGCGGTGACGGCGTTCGCCATGAAAGGCGACGAGGAACGGATCAGGCAGGGCGGCTGCCAGGCCTATATTTCGAAGCCGATCTCGGTTCCTAAGTTTATAGAAACGATCAAGTCGTATCTTGGCGACGCCTGACTAACACCGTCGGGCGTCAGGAGTTATGGCTGATGACCGCACGGATTCTCGTCGTCGATGACGTTCCGGCCAATGTGAAGCTGCTGGAAGTCCGGCTTCTCGCCGAATATTTCGACGTTGTCACTGCCTCCAACGGGCCGAATGCGCTGGCGATCTGCGCGCGTGGCGGCGTCGATATCGTGCTGCTCGATATCATGATGCCCGGCATGGACGGCTTTGACGTGTGCCGCAAGCTCAAGGCCGACCCGTCGACGGCGCACATTCCGGTGGTCATGGTCACGGCGCTCGACCAGATGTCCGACCGCATCCAGGGATTGGAGGCCGGCGCCGACGATTTCCTCACCAAGCCGGTCAACGACATGCAACTGATGACGCGGCTGCGCAGTCTGGTGCGCCTCAAGATGCTCGGCGACGAATTGCGCCTGCGGGCGTCGACGACGCGCGACATGGGCATCGAGAAACTGCTCGGCGGCGGCCAGCCGGCGTTTGAAAAACGGCCTTCGGTGCTGCTGGTCGACCAGCGGCCGGCCTCGCGGGCGCGGATGGCCGAAATGCTGCAGCCGATCGCCGACGTCGAGCTGTGCGAGGACCCGCAGCTTGCGGTTTTCCGCGCCGCCGAAGGCGATTTCGATTGCATCGTCGCCTCGGCCCGTTTCGACAATTTCGATCCGCTCAGACTGTGCTCGCAACTGCGTTCGCTCGACCGGACGCGGCTGGCGCCGCTGATCCTGATCGTCGAGGCAGGCGAAGACGATCTGGTCGCCAGGGCTTTCGACCTCGGCGCCAACGACTATCTCGTGCGTCCGGTCGACGAGCAGGAACTCGCCGCCAGGCTGCGCACCCAGGTGCGTCGTAAGCGCTACACCGAGCATCTGCGCTCCTCCATGGCGCAGACAATCGAGCTTGCGATCACCGATCCGCTGACCGGGCTGCACAACCGCCGCTATCTCGACAATCACCTCGACGCGCTGTTTGCGCGCGCCGCTGCGCGCAAGCGCGAACTGTCGGTGATGATTACCGACATCGACCGGTTCAAGTCGATCAACGACGCCTACGGCCACATTGTCGGCGACCGGGTCCTGGTCGAGTTCGCCCGCCGGCTGCGCAAGAATGTCCGGGGAATTGACCTGGCCTGCCGGTTCGGCGGCGAGGAGTTTGTCGTGCTGATGCCCGATACCGATCACGCGACCGCGGAACTGGTTGCGGAACGGGTTCGCAAGGAGATCGAGAGCGACCTGTTTGCGACCGGCGAGGGACAGTCGATCCCGGTTACGGTCTCGATCGGCGTCGCCTCGATGTCGGGCGGAGAGCCGGGGGCGCAGTCGCTGATGGCGCGGGCAGATTCGGCGCTCTACGAAGCAAAACGAAACGGTCGCAACAGGGTTGTCGCGAAGGCTGCGTGACAACCCATTGGATGTGCAAGTGCAACGCCTGAATAGATGGTTCGTATTCTAACTATTGCCAGTTTACCGCGTTGATTAACTGCAATTGCGGCCAGCTCTCTTCGTTGGTTAAGAAAAGATTGATTTCGCAGGCATTTTTTGCGACTGTCCAAAGGTAAGGGGCGGGGGCCTCGATGGTTTCGTGTCTTTCGCCCTGAAAATACCCCTTGATGCTCAGGTCCGCCGCATCTCCTGGGATCTTTGGGGTTGGTCGGTCGGCGCTGGCGCAAGTGGCCTCCTCGTACCGCTGTCGGCTGCCGACCGGCCATCTTTCCGCGATGATCGCAAAAATCTGTTCGCGCATCCGGTGAGGAGGCAGGCTTAAATGCTTGTCGTCCAAAACAAAAACGCCGCCCGAAGGCGGCGTCTTTTCAAACGGGGCGCAAGATCTACTTGATCTTGGTTTCCTTGAATTCGACGTGCTTCTTGGCGACCGGGTCATATTTGCGGAACGACATCTTTTCGGTCTTGGTGCGGCTGTTCTTGCTGGTCACGTAGAAGAAGCCGGTGTCGGCCGTCGAAAGAAGCTTGATCTTGATGTTTGCGGCTTTTGCCATCGGTCTGGTCCGTGTCTTTTCGGTGGTTCACTTCGCGCGCGAGCGCCAAGCGATTGCCCGGCCGCGGAAAACTGCGGCGACCAAATACGGATCGGCCGCCAAAAGTCAAGGGCAAGGCGCATTTTCGCGCGCTCAGATCAGGTCGCGCAGGAATTTGCCGTGCCGCATCCGGTAGAACGGGATCGGGTAGGAGGGGCTGAGCCCCGGGTCTTCGGCCAGCCGCGCCTGCAAATCCTGCAGGATCGATTTGGTGATCAGCGGAACCTCCTGATGCATTGCGTCGGCAATCGGCAGCCAGACCAGTTCCTCTAGTTCATGAGTGGGGCCGCCGTCGGGCAGGACGACAGCCACCGAGTCGCGCCAGGCGGCGACAAAATAGGTGTCGAACCGGCGCACGCGGCCCGGCGGGGTGATGGCGCGGGCGACGATCCGGAGATTGGCGAGCCCCGGCACCACATTGTTGTCGGCAAAGGCCTGCCAGGCGGCGCTGCGGCACTGATAGTCGCCCGGCTCGCCGATCAGCAGGCCTGCTTCTTCATAAGTCTCGCGCACCGCCGACAAGACGATGGCGCGGGTGCGCGTCGCCGACAGCGCCTTGCCGCGACCGCCCTGCAATTTGGCGAACACTTCCGGCAGCAGTTCGCTGCCGGTCGTCACCCTGCCGTCGTCACGATCGGTCCTGCCGCCTGGAAACACCAGGCGGCCCGGCATGAAGGCGTGTTTTTTCGACCGGCGGCCCATCAGCACACGGACCTCGCCGCCGGTCTTGTCGAGCAGGATCAGCGTCGCGGCGTCGCGCGGCCGCTTGGGACCGGGACCGAGCGCGAAGTCCTTCGATTCGCGCTTGTCGAGTTCGGTGCGGGTGATGCCCGCGGCGTCAGGCGTCGGTTTCATGCTTCGGGATGGGATTCGATGAGATCGGGCTCGCCGCCGAAGCCGTGCATGTAGTTGGCCCATTGCAGGCCGACGACCGCGCCCTTGATCGGTTGCAGCAGGACCAGCGACGAAATGACCGTCAGCGGCGCCCAGATCGCCAGGTGCTGCCACATCTGCAGGACCACCGTCGCCTCGACGGCCATGAAGGCGGCGACGACGATGTGGCCGACGATCAGGATGACCAGATATGCTGGCAGATCGTCAGCGCGATGGTGCGACAGCTCCTCGCCGCATACCGCGCATTCGTCGGCTACCTTGGCGTAGGAGCGAAACAGCCTGCCTTCGCCGCAGTTCGGGCAACGGCCCTTGAAGCCGCGCGTGATCGCCTGCCGCAGATTGCGGGCCGGGCGGCCGGAATGATCTTCGCCGCCGAATTCGAGCGTTGTCATCTATTGTCTCCTTGCGCGCGCCCGTCCGGTCGTTCCCCGGCGTGTGCGCGACTGCTTCCTGACGCCCGACTTGTGAAACGATTGCCGCATTCCCGGCAACGCGACCGGTTCGGTCAGCATCTGGAAACGCATCGATCCCGCCAGCGGGGTCGCTTCCACAAGCTTGACCTCGACCGCGTCGCCGAGCCGGTAGCCTCGTCCGCTGCGGTCGCCATAAAGGGCGTGCGCGGCCTCGTCGAACAGAAAATATTCGTTTCCAAGCGAAGATATAGGGATGAAACCATCTGCGCCATAGGTCGGCAACTGAACAAAGAGCCCGGCCTTGGTGACGCCGGTGATGCGTCCGTCGAAGGTCTGGCCGATCCGTCCGGACAGGAAGCCGGCGATCAGCCGGTCGACGGTGTCGCGCTCGGCCGCCATGGCGCGCCGCTCGGCGGCCGAGATCAGCGCCGCAACCTCCTCGAGCTGGCCTTCTTCGGCGATAGTGAGGCCGCCCGGGCCGAGGTTCAGCGCCTTGATCAGGGCGCGGTGGACGATCAGGTCGGCATAACGCCGGATCGGCGAGGTGAAATGCGCGTATTTCGCCAGGTTGAGGCCGAAATGGCCGAGATTGGCCGGCGCGTAGACAGCCTGGCTCTGCGATCTGAGCACCACTTCGTTGACCAGTCCCTCATGATCGGCGCCGCGCACCCGCGCCAGAATCTGGTTGAACTGCTCGGGCCGCAATTGCGGGCCGCGCGCCAGGCTCATGCCGATGGTGGCGAGAAACTCGCGCAGCGATTCCTGCTTGGCCAGCGACGGCGTATCGTGCACCCGGTAAACCAGCGGCTGGCGCCTGGCTTCCAGCGTCTCCGCGGCGGCGACGTTGGCCTGGATCATGAATTCCTCGATCAGCCTGTGGGCGTCAAGGCGGTCGGGAACGATGACGCGGTCGACCGAGCCGTCGGGTTTCAGGATGATCTTGCGCTCGGGAAGGTCGAGTTCGAGCGGATTGCGCGCGTCGCGGCCGCGCTTGAGCGCCTTGTAGCCGTCCCACAGAGGCCGCAGCACGCTCTCAAGCAGTAGCGCGGTCTTGTCGTCGGGCGCGCCGTCGATCGCCGCCTGAGCCTGCGGATAGGCGAGTTTCGCCGCCGAACGGATCATCACCCGGTGGAACGCGTGGCGCAGCTTGCGGCCATTGGCGGCAAACACCAGGCGCACGCCGAGCGCCGGGCGGTCCTCGCCCTCGCGCAGCGAACACAGATCGTTGGATATGCGTTCCGGCAGCATCGGCACGACACGGTCGGGGAAATAGACCGAATTGCCGCGCTTCAGCGCCTCGCGATCCATCGCCGAACCCGGCGTAACATAGGCGGCGACATCGGCGATGGCGACATAGGCGATGACGCCTCCGGGGTTTTGCGGGTCGTCGTCGGGCGTGGCGAACACCGCGTCGTCATGGTCCTTTGCGTCTGCCGGATCGATGGTGAGAAGCGGCAGGTCGCGCCAGTCCTCGCGCCCGTCCATCGTCACCGGCCGGGCAGTCTGCGCTTCCTCGATGACCTGGGGCGGGAAGATGTGGGGAATTTCGTGGGCATGGATGGCGATCATCGAGACCGCCTTCTCGCTGGCGAGCGAGCCGAGAACCGCAACGACCTTGGCGCGGGGCAGGCCGTATCGGGCGCTGCTGACGGGTTCGGCCTCGACCAGGTCGCCGGGCTTGGCATTGGCCAGGTCGGCCTCGGCCACCATCAGTTCCGGCTGGCGACGCTCGACCGGATCGAGGCGCCAGCTGCCGTCGTCCAGCTTGCGCACGACGCCCAGCACCGTCTCGCGGCGGTGGTCGATCATCCGGATCACCCGGCCGGAATAGGCAGGGCCGGATTTGTCCTTCGATCCGAAAATCTTGGCCAGCACCCGGTCGCCGACCCCCGGCGCCGGGCCTTTCTGGCCGCGCGGCTGGCGGATCGACACAATGGCCGGGTCTGCGTCGGGCGATTGTTCGACCGGCCTTGCCAGCAAGCCGCCGTCAGCGTCGCGGGAAAAGATTTCGAGCGCCGCCACCGGCGGCAGGCTCCCGGGCTTGCGAAAACTGCGCTTTTCGGAGGTCAGTTCGCCGTCGTCGATCAGGTCGGCCAGCAGCCGTTTCAGCCCCGCCCGCCGGTCGCCCTTGACGCCGAACGCCTTGGCGATGTCGCGCTTCGACGACAGGTCGGGATTGGCCCTGATCCAGTCGAGCAAAGCCTCGCGCGTCGGCAGTCCGTCGCTATCGAGGGCCGCGTCGTCCGGCTTGCGCGCGCCGCCGGACCTGCGGGGAGGCGAAATCCGGCGCGCCATGGCTATTCCGCCGCCTTCTTGGGCGCGGCCGTCTTCTTCGCCGCCGCCTTTTTGGGCTTAGCCGCCCTGGGTTTTGCCGCCGCCTTTGGCGCGGCCGCCTTGCGGGTCTTGCCGCCGCTCGCGCCGCCCTTGGCGGCGATCAGCGCCACGGCCTCGTCCATGGTGACGCTGGCCGGGTCCTTGCCCTTGGGCAGGGTCGCGTTGACCTTGCCGAAATTGACATAGGGGCCGTAGCGGCCGTCGCGCACCGTCACCTTGCCGCCGCCGTCGGGATGGTCGCCCAGATCCTTCAGCGCCGCAGGCGTCGCGCCGCGCCGGCCCGGGCCCTTGGCAAGTTTTTCGGCGAGGATCGAGACCGCGCGGTTGATGCCGACCGAAAACACGTCCTCGATCGAATCCAGATTGGCGTAGACGCCGTCGTGAAGCAGGAATGGTCCGTAACGGCCAAGGCCGGCCGAGATCATCTTGCCGGTTTCGGGATGCTTGCCGACGTCGCGCGGCAGCGCCAGCAGCGCCAGCGCCTTTTCGTGGTCGACCGATTCCGGAGTCCAGCCCTTGGGCAGGCTGGAGCGTTTGGCCTCCTTGCCGTCGCCGCGCTGGACATAGGGCCCGAACCGGCCGTTCTTCAGCACAATTTCTTCCGATGTATACGGGTCCTTGCCCAGCACGCGGTCGCCGCTGTCGCCATTGGCGGTTTCGCCATTGCCGTCGACCGCTTCGCCCAACTGCCGGGTGAAGCCGCATTCGGGATAGTTGGAGCAGCCGACAAAGGCGCCGTATTTGCCGAGTTTCAGCGACAGCTGGCCGCTTCCGCAGCGCGGGCAGACGCGCGGGTCCGAACCGTCGTCGCGCGCCGGGAACAGCAGGGGAGCCAATTCCTCGTTCAGCGCCGACAACACGTCGGTGACGCGCAGTTCCTTGATGTCATCGACGGCGGTGGAAAAATCGCGCCAGAAATCGCGCAACACGTCCTTCCACTGCAACTGGCCATCGGAAATCTCGTCGAGCTTTTCCTCCAGCGAGGCGGTGAAATCATATTCGACGTAACGGGCGAAAAAGTTCTCCAGGAACGCGGTGACGATGCGGCCCTTGGAATGGGGGATCAGCTTGCGCTTGTCGATGACGATATATTCGCGGTCCTCGAGCGTTTTCAGCGTCGAGGCGTAGGTCGAGGGACGGCCGATGCCCAGTTCCTCGAGCTTCTTGATCAGCGAAGCTTCCGAATAGCGCGGCGGCGGCTCGGTCGAATGCTGCTCGGCGACGATCTTTTCTCGCGCCAGCGTCTCGCCGGAGCGGATTTCGGGCAGGCGGCGATTGTCCTCGTCCTCGCTGTCGTCGTCCCTGGGATCGATATAGGCGGCGAGAAAACCGTCGAAACGGGTCACCGAGCCTGTGGCGCGCAACTGAGCGGTGCGGGCGCCGTTCGCCGCGTCGATGTCGACGGTGGTGCGCTCGATCTCGGCCGACTGCATCTGGCTGGCGATGGCGCGCTTCCAGATCAGGTCGTAGAGTTTTGCCTGGTCGGCGTCGAGATGGGCGCGCATCATCGCCGGCGTGCGGCTGAAATCGGTCGGCCGCACCGCCTCGTGCGCTTCCTGGGCGTTTTTGGCCTTGGCCGAATAGTAGCGCGGCTTTTCCGGCAGGTAGCGGTCGCCGAACTCGCGGCCGATGGTGGCGCAGGCGGCGGAAATCGCCTCCGGCGCCATCTGCACGCCGTCGGTTCGCATATAGGTGATGAGACCTGCGGTCTCGCCGCCCAGATCGATGCCCTCATAGAGGCGCTGCGCGATCTGCATGGTGCGCGAGGCCGAAAAGCCGTAGCGCGACGACGCCGCCTGCTGCAGCGTCGAGGTGGTGAAGGGCGGGCCGGGATTGCGCTTGGTCGGCTTGGCTTCGACCGACGCCGCCCGGAAGCTCGCGCCCTCCAGCATCGACTTGATTTCGTTGGCGCGCGCGGCATTGCCGATGTCGAGCTTTTGCAGGCGTTTTCCCTCGAAACCGGTCAGCCGCGCCTCGAAGCTGTCGCTGCGCGGCGTCGCCAGTTGCGCGGCGATGGTCCAGTATTCCTCGCGCACGAAACGCTCGATCTCGTTTTCGCGGTCGGCCACCAGGCGCAGCGCCACCGACTGGACGCGGCCGGCCGAACGCGCGCCGGGCAGCTTGCGCCACAGCACCGGCGACAAGGTGAAGCCGACCAGATAGTCGAGGGCGCGGCGGGCGAGATAGGCGTCGACCAGCGGCATGTCGATCTCGCGCGGATTGGCCATTGCGTCGAGCACCGACTGGCGGGTGATGGCGTTGAAGACGACGCGCTTGACCGGCTTGTCCTTCAGCACCTTCTTGCCGCGCAGCACTTCCAGCACATGCCAGGAAATCGCCTCGCCCTCGCGATCCGGGTCGGTCGCCAGGATCAGTCCGTCGGCGCCCTTCATCGCGTTGGCGATGTCGGCGAGCCGCTTCGACGAGGCCGAATCCACCGACCACGACATGGCGAAATCCTCGTCGGGACGCACCGACCCGTCCTTGGGCGGCAGGTCGCGGACATGGCCGAACGACGCCAGGACCTTGTAGTCCCGACCCAGATATTTGTTGATTGTTTTCGCCTTGGCGGGCGATTCGACGACGACGACGTCCATTGGCCTGTCCGGTGGTGTGCGGCCGGCTGCACTTGCTGCAGACTGCCGAAACGGGAGATCACGTCAAATGGCGGCGCTTTCGACGCTGGTCAAGTAGCAGATCGCCGGAGCCGTGCCTCGGCCGCGATTTGCGGGCAATGATGGCCGTCGCTGATTTGCTATCTCAGGATGTTTGAATTAAAGTTTGCGCTCTTTCAAGTTGTGATGGGGTGGGGGGACCCGTGGCGACATGGACAGGGTAACGTCGACGTCCTTATCCGTGCCGCCCGCCGGCGCCGCCAATGCAGGCGCCGATGATCTGAACTATCTGAACGATATGCTGGTCGAGTTGGCGTCGATCGCCCGACGGCGGCGGCTGGACATGCTGGTCTACCTGATCGACATGGCGCATTGCGAGGCCGCCGACCAGATCAGGCGCGGCGTGGGCGGCGGCAAAGGCCACAAAGGCCCGCATCGGCGGCCGGCCCAGCCCTTCGCGGACGGTGGCGCGCAAATCCGAAAACACAGCTGCTAATTGATCGATTGGCTCCCCGGGCCGGATTCGAACCAGCGACCAACCGGTTAACAGCCGGTTGCTCTACCACTGAGCTACCGGGGAACGGAGGCTCGCTTGAGTGGGCGTGCCTATAGCAAACACCTTTCCACTTTGCCAACTGCCGTATGCGTCTTTTTTCGCATGAGCCGCCAACAACCCTCGAAATCGGGCTCGCGCCGCCCGATATTGCAGGAGAGCAGGCCGGTCAGCCGGTCGCCAGAAGGGCGGGATCATCAGCCGAAGCATGAACAACGACGAATCTCCACGAACTGCGCCGAGACTGAAGCTTATGGGGCGCAAAATTCCGCTGCCGCGGTCGCGGCCTGTCCGGGTCGGCGTCGCCGTTTCGCTGATTGGCGTCGGCGGGCTGTTCGGCTGGCTGCCGGTGCTCGGCTACTGGATGGTGCCGCTCGGCCTCCTCATCCTCGCCCATGATTCGCCGCGAATCCGGAGGATCAACCGCCGCACGGGGGTGTGGCTCAAGCGCAAGACGCGCCGCGACCGCTGACCGAACCGCCAGTGGCGGCTGCACGCGAATTTTGTTGCGCTGCAATTGGTCGCGCTTGTGGCCCGCATTCGCCTCTGTTAACAGGGCTTGTCGCGCGATGGCGGGGCCTCGTGGCGGAGTGGTTACGCAGAGGACTGCAAATCCTTGCACCCCGGTTCGATTCCGGGCGAGGCCTCCATTGCCGACTGTTGTGTCGACCAGTTCGCGACTATTGTGCGCGGACACAGGACGGATCGCCGATGACAGCTTTTGATTTCGCCAGCCTTCGCACAAAGATGGTCGACGGCCAGGTGCGGACGACCGATGTCACGTCGACCCCGCTGCTGGACGCGATGCTCGGCGTCGAGCGCGAGCGGTTCGTTCCGTCGGCCAGGCGCAAGCTCGCCTATATTGACGACGACATCGAAATCGCGCCCGGCCGCTATCTGATGCAGCCGTCTCCGTTCGCGCGCATCGTCCAGCTCGCCTCCGTCAGGCCCGGCGACTTCGTGCTCGATATCGGAACCGGCACCGGTTATTCGGCGGCGATCCTGTCACGGCTCGCCGGGGCGGTGGTCGCGCTCGAGGAAGACGGCGGCCTTGCCGCCACGGCGCAGGAAACGCTGGCCGCGCTCGGCTATGACAATGTCGCTGTGGTCGAGGGTCGGCTCGCCGACGGCTACGGCGCCGAGGCGCCCTACGACGTCATCGTCGTCGAAGGCGCCGTGGACAAACTGCCGGCGACGCTGTTCGATCAGCTGAAAGAGGACGGCAGGCTGGTCGTTGTCGAAGGACTGGGAAATTCCGCGGTCGCGCGGCTCTTCGTCAAGCAGGATGGGGTCACCCGGTCACGCCGGGCGTTCAACGCCTCGGTGAGACCGTTGCCCGGTTTCCACACCGAACCGGCATTCGTGCTTTGAGCGCTTGATTTGGTTTCCCTTGGCGACCATGTTGCGTTACCCGGCAGTGAGGAATCGTTAACTTCTTGACGCTGCCTGAAGCCGGCTGGCGCATTCTGATTTCGCATGGCGGCTTTGAACGAACTTAATTCTAGACGGTTTGTCGCGTCGCTGAGGGGTCGGATATGTCGTTTGCTAGGCGCGTGATCTTTGCGACGGTCGCTGTAACCGGTGTTCTCGCGGCGTCGCAGTCCTTCGCCGAAACCATTTCCGGCGCGCTCGGCAAGGCCTATCAGTTCAATTCGTCGCTCAATTCAGCGCGCGCTGGCGTTCGGGTCACCGACGAAGGCGTGGCGATCGCCAAGTCGGGCTACCGGCCGCAGATCGTGGCGACCAACTCGTTCAGCTATGCGAGCCAGTCCGGATATCAGATAACCACCGGCTCGTTCGGCGTGGCGATTTCGCAGACGCTGTTCGACGGATTCCAGACAAGAAACAATGTCAGCGCCGCCGAAGCGCAGGTGCGCGCCTCCAACGAGGGTCTGCGCAACACCGAGCAGAACATCCTGTTCAACGCCGCCGCCGCCTACATGGACGTCATCCGCGACCGGCAGATCGCGGCGCTGACCGAACGCAATGTGAAATCGCTGGCTGAGCAACTTCGCGCCGCGCGGTCGCGTTTCGATGTCGGCGAGGGCACCCGCACCGACGTCGCCCAGGCCGACGCCGCTCGTTCAGCCGCGGTCGCGCAAGCCTCCGCGGCGCGCGCCCAGGCGGCCAGCAGCGAGGCGGTCTATCGCCAGATCGTCGGCGAGAACCCGGGAAAGCTGAAAGCCGCCGGCCCGGTCAAAGGGCTGCCGTCGTCGCTTGAAACGGCCTTTGCGCAGGCGGCGAGCGAGCATCCGGCGATCAGGGCCAACCAGCATCTGGTCGACGCCTCGGGTTTCGCCGTCAAGTCGGCCGAAGGGGCGCTGCTGCCTCAGGTTACCGCGGATGCCGGGGTTTCCACGTCAAATACCGGCGGTTATCCGGTCGGAAATACAAACAATGGATGGAACGACCGGGCGTCGATCGGAGCGACGCTGCGGATACCGATCTATCAGGGCGGCCGCGTTTCGGCGACGGTGCGCCAGCGCAAGGAATCGCTCGGCCAGGCGCGCATCGAGGTCGATGTCAGCCGCGACCAGGTGCGGGCCGCCGTCGCGTCCGCCTGGTCGCAATACCATGCCGCCGCCGAAGGCGTGCAGGCCAATCGCGATCTCGTCGCCGCCGCGCAACTGGCGCTCAACGGAGTCGTCGAGGAACGCAATGTCGGCCAGCGCACCACGCTCGACGTGCTCAACGCCCAGGCCAACGTCATTTCCGCCCAGATCAACCAGGTGGCGACCGAGCGCGATCTGGTGGTGGCCAGCTATGCCATCCTGTCGGCTACCGGCCGTCTCAATATCGGCCGGCTCGGCTTGAATGTCGCCAGCTACAAGCCCGAAGAACACTACGAGGCCGTCAAGGACAAGTGGTTCGGGCTGCGTACGCCGGACGGCCGTTAACCAAGCTTTTCTGTGTGAAAGCCCGATCGGGGCGCGCGGGGGATTCACCGTGCGGCCCGTCTCGGTTACGCTGGGCCATGATTCGGAAGCGCACGCGCTCCGGACTTGCGAGGAACGGGGATCCATCACCATGGCGGCACAGGCTGCGGAAAATCTGTCCAATCCTATCGCCAATCCGCGCGAGCCCTCGATGGAAGAGATCCTCGCCTCGATTCGCCGCATCATCGAGGACAGCGACGGCCGTCCCGAACTGCCCTATGACAGCGCGGCCAACGCCGCCGGCTCGCCGCATCAACCGGCGAACACGCAACCGCCCAAACGCGTCGAGGCCGCGCCGCGCGCTGTCGGGCCAGCCGTTGCGTCGCCGCGCATCGCCGAGAACCAGCTGCTGCCCCAGGCGGAGCGCGAACATCAGCCGTCGCCACGCCTTGAACAGCCGGCCCGCGCGAGCGCCCCGATGCTGCCGGCCGAGCCGGCAAAATCCTCGATCATCTCCGACGTTGCCGGCCGTCAGGTCGCCGCCGCGTTCGGCGAATTGTCGGATGCGTTTGCGGCGACCCGCCGCCGGTCGTTCGACGAGATCGCCGAGGAGATGATGCGGCCGATGCTGCAGGAATGGCTCGATGACAATCTGCCGACGCTGGTCGAACGGCTGGTGCGCGAAGAGATCGAACGCATCGCCCGGGTCGGGACCCGCTAGGCGCGCAGCGGATGGCGCTTGCCGGGGCCAGGCTCGGCCGCGGCAAGGCATGATCGCGATCGAGCGTTGAGGCGCGGGCGGATTTGCCTCGGTTGACTTGCTGTGTCGGCTCGGATTTACACATGCGGCTCACACACGTCCGGACGCCGCCATGCTCGACAAGACATATGATTCCAAGACGATAGAACCGAAGATCGCCAGGGCCTGGGAAGACGCCGACGCGTTTGCCGCAGGCGCGGGCGCGGAACCTGGCGCGGAGCCGTTCTGCATCGTCATCCCGCCGCCCAACGTCACCGGTTCGCTGCATATGGGCCATGCGCTCAACAACACCTTGCAGGACGTGCTGGTGCGGTTCGAGCGCATGCGCGGCAAGAACGTGCTGTGGCAGCCGGGCATGGACCATGCGGGCATCGCCACCCAGATGGTGGTCGAGCGAAAGCTGGCGGAGCAGGGCGTCAACCGCCGCGACCTCGGCCGCGAGGCGTTCATCGACAAGGTCTGGGAGTGGAAGGACGAATCGGGCGGCCTGATCTTTAACCAGTTGAAGCGCCTGGGCGCGTCTTGCGACTGGTCGCGCGAACGCTTCACCATGGACGAAGGGCTGTCGGAGGCGGTGCTCGAAGTCTTCGTCACGCTCTACAAGCAGGGCCTGATCTATCGCGGCAAGCGGCTGGTCAACTGGGACCCGAAGTTCGAAACGGCGATTTCCGACCTCGAAGTCGAGAACAGGGAAGTCGACGGCCATATGTGGCACTTCAAATATCCGCTGGCCGGCGGCGAGACCTACACCTATGTCGAGAAGGACGAGGACGGCAATGTCACGCTCGAGGAGGAGCGCAACTACATCTCGATCGCCACGACGAGGCCCGAAACCATGCTCGGCGACGGCGCGGTGGCGGTGCATCCGTCGGATGCGCGCTATGCGCCGATCGTCGGCAAGCTGTGCGAGATCCCGGTCGGGCCGAAGGCTCACCGCCGCCTGATCCCGATCATCGCCGACGAATATCCCGATCCGAAATTCGGTTCGGGCGCGGTCAAGATCACAGGCGCGCACGATTTCAACGACTATCAGGTGGCCAGGCGCAACAACATTCCGCTCTACCGGCTTATGGACAGCCGCGCCGCCATGCGCGCCGACGGCGAGCCTTACGCCGACTACGCGGCTCGCGCGCTCGGCATCGCCCGTTCGGGCGAACTGCCGGGCGAGGCGGAGGTCGACGAGATCAACCTGGTGCCGGACGAGTATCGCGGGCTCGACCGCTACGAGGCGCGAAAGCTGATCGTCGAGGCGATCACCGCCGAGGGGCTGGCTGTGATGACGAGCGACGCCGAGGGCAATGCGGCGCCCCTGGTCGACAACAACAAGATGATGCAGCCGTTCGGCGACCGTTCGGGCGTCGTCATCGAGCCGATGCTGACCGACCAGTGGTTCCTCGACGCGGCGACGATGGCGAAGCCGGCCATCGCCTCGGTGCGCGAAGGGCGCACCAATTTCGTGCCGAAGAACTGGGACAAGACCTATTTCGAGTGGATGGAGAACATCGAGCCGTGGTGCGTGTCGCGCCAGCTCTGGTGGGGCCACCAGATCCCGGCCTGGTACGGGCCCGATGGCCACATCTTCGTCGAAAAGACCGAGGCCGAGGCCCTCGACGCCGCCATCCAGCACTATCTGGCGCTTGACGGGCCGTGGAAGGCCTGGGTCGAGGAGAAGCTCGAGAATTTCGAGCCGGGCGACATCCTGCAGCGCGACGAGGACGTGCTTGATACCTGGTTCTCGTCGGCGCTGTGGCCGT
>DDFA01000087.1 GCA_002336975.1 Phyllobacteriaceae bacterium UBA1940 | reverse complement strand
TCAGTTCTCGGCGGAAATCAACATTGCTCGACCTCGAAGTGGACTTCGTCGGGCAGGATGGCCGTGTCTATCTCTCCGGTCGCTGGAGCCAGATACTCAACCTGCTCGCCTTCCGCGAAACCGATGCCAGACCGAGCAAGAGCGGTTTCAATCCTGATCGGCGGCTCGTGGTCGATCAGGTAGCCGTCGATCACTGCCTCGCGATAGGAATAGCGAAAGATCGGCTCGCCGAAGATGTCGGTGGTGTGCAGCGCAGGCGTGGCGGTCAGACCGATCTTCACCGCATCGAAATACTCCAGCACGCGCCGGTATTTCGAGATGTAGTCGTCCTGGCCCCTGAACGATAGTTCGGCATCGGACATCTCGCGGTCGAGCAGATAGCCCCGGTGGCATTCGTCGATGACGATCAGGTCATACTGATCTACGGGCGGCACCTCGGACGTGTCCGCCGCGTAGAGCACCCGTTTCACGAGGCCCTGTATCGTGCAGATGTGCACCTTGGTTTCCATGTCGGGCGACACATCGCCCAGACCCTTCAAACCGAAGATCTCCGCAAAGGTCTTGCCCGACACGACCTTGGTGGTCGAGAACTCGCCCCCGGTCTGGTGGCCGAGCGCCGAGCGATCTACCACGAAGCAGATGCGGCGGAACCGTTTGGCCGACAGCAGGCGATAGAGAAGCGCAATCGCCAGCTTGGTCTTGCCGGTGCCGGTCGCCATAGCCACCAGCATCGAACGCTGCTCGTCCGACAGCACAGCCTCGATGGCTCGAATAGCCGCCTCCTGGTAGTGCCGCAGCGGGAAGCCGAACTCGAAGGGCTGGGTCTTCAGCGCCGCATCCGCTGCATCCTGATCGACCTCCAGCAGCCCACTCAGCCCCTGCGGCGTGGGCCAGTTAACCAGCGCACGGCGATGATTGGCGGGCCGCCGCGTGTCACGGAACCAGATGCCGCTCTCGGTCTCGATCTGCTTGAGGTAGGACCGGCCATTGGCAGCGAAGACGAACGGGACGCGATGATCTCCCCACGGCCCGCCCGCGAAGGAAAAGTCGGCGCTGACCTTGATCCCGACCGAGTATCGTTCCGACTGGTCTATTGCCGCCGAGATGTTCTTGCGCCTGCGCTTGGCTTCGACCACCCCGACCAGCATCGTGCCGACGAACAGCGCGTAGTCGGCTGGACCGTTGGCGGTCGGCCATTCGGCAATCGCCATGTCGCGGCCCTTGGCGGGGCGGATGCCCGCACTGTGGCGCAGGGTCTTGGTGTCGGCTTCCCAGCCGCTGTCGCGTAGCTGTTGGTCGATCAGGGCGCGGGTTTCCGCCTCGTCCAGATCGAGCTTGCTGGCTGCTTCCTCGCCGCGCTCCACCAGTTCCTGCCCCTCGGCGCGAGGCGCTGCCTCCGCCTCGGCCTGCATGGCAGCCAGCGTTGCGGCAATCGTCGATCTCTCGGCCTCGCTCTCTTGCGCGAGCTGCTCCCATGCCGCCCGTTCCTCGGCCTCACGCCGCAGACGCGCCTCGACCGTCTCGCGAGCACGGGCATGTTCGTCCGCCTCGCGGCGAGCAGCAGCGGCTGCATCCTCTGTCTCGGCCACTTTCTGCCGGAGTGTCTCGATCTCCTGACGCAACGAGGCCGTGGCATCGACCGGCTCCGGCGGCGGGACGAACGCGCCGGGGTTGAAGTTCGGCTGCTTGCCATAGGTGCGGTGGAACCACACGCCCAACGACCGGGCGAACTTCAGCGCAGTCAGCGCATTGTCGTGGCTGCCCTTGGCCTCATGCACCGCGACGTTGCCGAACTTGCGCAGCGCATGGAAAATGTCGGCGACTTCTCGCGGGATGATCCGCTCGTAGGCCAGCCGACGCAGCGTCTCCTCGAAGGTCTCGCGCTCGTCGCGATAGGCACCATGCCGGGCGGCGATGATCTTGGCGGTTAGCTCGGCGAATTGCCTCAGCTTGACGATGGCCGTCGAGGGGTCATCGCGGAAGTATCGTTCCGCGAGACCGCCCAGCGTCACCAGCCGTTTGTCGTAGACGCCAAGAAAGGTTAAGTTGCTTGCCGACCCCACAACCCCTCCCTGTCGATGGCTCGATCGAAGCAATTTCAAGAAAACAGGGTCAGATGTCTACAGGGGCTGAATCGCGTGCGGGGCAATGCTGTGCGTAGAAACGTGCGTAAATCCAAATCGGCCAAATAAGATATAATTAAAACAATGCGTAATTGGGAAAATTGGCGGAGAGGGAGGGATTCGAACCCCCGATGAGCTTTAGACCCATGCCGCATTTCGAGTGCGGTGCATTCGACCACTCTGCCACCTCTCCGGAAGCAAGGTCGCGCATGTGCGCGGCGCACACATAGCCAAGCGGCCGCGCCGAAACAAGGCCCAATCTGCGAAGAAACGATTTCGCGACGTTTGCGCGGCGCAAGCCGCGGGCACGTCCCGGCGCCTGCTCGACGCCGGATATGACAAAGGGCGCTTCCGGCCGGAAACGCCCTTTGACAGTCTGTATCGGCCGCGTCGCGGCCCGGCCTATTGCGGCTGCGGCTCCATGCCGCCTTCGGGCTCGCCGCCCTTCTTGCGCGAACCGCCCGACTTGCCGGCCTTCGGCACGGTCGTGCCGCGCTGGGTGGGGGTGTCGTCGCCCTGGTCGCGCGCGGGCTTTTCGCCCTTCATCAGTTGCTTGATCTCGTCGCCGGTCAGCGTCTCGTATTCGAGCAGGCCTTCGGCGATCGCAATCCATTCCTTCTTGTGCTTGGTCAGAATGCGCTTGGCGGCGGTGTAAGCCTCGTCTATCAGGCGGCGCACTTCGGCGTCGATGATCTGCGCGGTTTCTTCCGAGACATTTTGCGTGCGCGCCACCGAATGGCCGAGGAAGACTTCCTCCTGGTTCTCGCCATAGGCGACATGGCCGAGCTTGTCGGAGAAACCCCAGCGGGTGACCATGGCGCGGGCCAGCTTGGTCGCCTGGTCAATGTCGGAGGACGCGCCGGAGGTGATGTTCTCCTTGCCGAACTTGATCTCCTCGGCGACACGGCCGCCCATCATGATGATGAGCCGCGAGGTCATCCACTTGTAGCTCATCGAATAGCGGTCGCCTTCGGGCAGTTGCATCACCATGCCGAGGGCGCGGCCACGCGGAATGATCGTCGCCTTGTGCAGCGGATCCGCCTTGTCGACATGCAGCGCGGTGATGGCGTGGCCGGCCTCGTGATAGGCGGTCAGCTCCTTCTCTTCCTGCGTCATCGCGGTCGAGCGGCGCTCGGCGCCCATCATGATCTTGTCCTTGGCGTCCTCGAATTCCTGCATGGTGACGAGGCGCTTGTTGCGCCGGGCCGCCAGCAAGGCGGCCTCGTTGACGAGATTCATCAGGTCGGCGCCGGAGAAGCCGGGGGTGCCGCGGGCCAAAACCTTGAGGTTGACGTTGGGCGCCAGCGGCACGTTGCGCACGTGCACCTTGAGAATCTTCTCGCGGCCCGTGATGTCCGGGTTCGGCACCACGACCTGGCGGTCGAAGCGGCCCGGACGCAGCAGCGCCGGGTCAAGAACGTCGGGGCGGTTGGTGGCGGCGATCAGGATGATGCTCTCATTGGGCTCAAAGCCGTCCATCTCGACCAGCAACTGGTTCAGCGTCTGCTCGCGCTCGTCATTGCCGCCGCCCAGACCGGCGCCGCGATGGCGACCGACCGCGTCGATTTCGTCGATGAAGATGATGCAGGGCGCGTTCTTCTTGGCTTGCTCGAACATGTCGCGCACACGGCTGGNNACATCTCGACGAAATCGGAACCGGAAATGGTGAAGAACGGCACATTGGCTTCGCCGGCGACGGCGCGCGCGATCAGCGTCTTGCCGGTGCCGGGAGGGCCGACCAGCAGCACGCCACGCGGAATCTTGCCGCCAAGACGCTGGAACTTTTGCGGATCGCGCAGGAATTCGACGATTTCCTCAAGGTCTTCCTTGGCCTCGTCGACGCCGGCGACGTCCTGGAAGGTGACGCGGCCGTGCGCCTCGGTCAGAAGCTTGGCCTTGGACTTGCCGAATCCCATCGCCCGACCGGAGCCGGATTGCATCTGGCGCATGAAGAAGATCCACACGCCCAGGATCAGCAGCATCGGCAGCCAGCCGAGCAGCACCGAAATCAGCGAGCCGGAACCGTCGTTCTCGGGACGGGCGTTGATCGTAACCTTCTGCGCCTCGAGCTTCTGGACGAGCGTGTCGTCGCCGGGCGAATAGGTCTGGAAGCCGGTGGCGCTGTCGGAATAGGTCCCGGTAATGCGGTCGCCGGCGATGGTCACCGACTTGACGCGGCCGGAATTGACCGACTGGAGAAACTCGGAATAGGCGATCTCGCTGGACGCCCCGCGCTGCTGCGGCGTCTGGAACAGATTGAACAGCGCAATGAGCAGCACGGCGATGATCGCCCACAACGCCAGATTACGATAATTCGGATTCATCTCGGGTCCCGCTGACGCCGAGGGAGGACGGCGTCGTTCCTTACGTTGTCGCTAAGATAGGTAGGCGACGCTACCTTGCCAAGCGCGCTCCTACGATTGCGTTAAGTCGTCGCTGCCACTGTGGCCATGGTAAGGCGGATCGGGCGGAATCGGCACGCCGACCAGTTCGGCCACGGCGCGGGCCGGCGCGAGGTCGAAAGACGGCAGCAAAGCCGCCCAGGGCGCGGCGACCGGCCGCGCCCCGTCGAGCAATTGCGGATCGCCGTCGGCGCGATGCAATGCCGGTTCGGCGGCGCGGGCCGTCCGCAGGATCGACATCGGCGTCGAGGCCAGCGGCTCCGGATCGCCGCCGCTGCGGCCGAAAGGTCGCACGATCGCCGCCCCCGGACCGGCGTCGCCCTCGATCCGGTATCGCCCGTCCCAGACATAGGCGTGGCTGAGCGGAGCCGGTCGGGGCAGGTTGCGGCTTTCGCGATAGAGGAAGATCGCATCGCCACGGCGGTCGATCACCGCCCGGGCCAGCGTCGCGCAGCGCCGACCGTCGGCTTGCGCCAGCGTCTCAAGCAGAGAATGGACGCTTAGGGCGTCAGGCAAATGTTCGCGGCCGCCGGCCTCGGCGAGCAGGATGCGCATCGCGTAGACCGCCGCGTCGCCATCTGGATGCCGCAACAGCTCAAGGCCGAGCCGGGTCAGGCCGGGCGCCGGGCGCGAGGCAAGAGCGCGAATGATGGCGGCCGACCGGATCCCAAGCTGCTCGCGGTCGCGGGCGGCGGCGCGGCCAAGCGCCAGCAGATCGTCAAGATCGGGCCGGGCGGTCAGGTCACGGCGCACGCGCGGGCGCTCGAACCGGTCATCCTCGTTGGACGGGTCCTCGACCCATTCGAGCCGCCGTTCGACCAGGAACCGGCGCAGCGCCGCGCGGCTGACCCCAAGCAGCGGCCGCAGCAGCCAGACGCCGCCGTCGAGCAGCGACGCCGGCGCCATGCCGGCCAGACCACGGCCTTCGCCGCGCTGACGCCGCATGGCGATGGTTTCGGCCTGGTCGTCAGCGGTGTGGCCGGTGAGGATGGCGACCGCGCCGAACTCGCCGGCAATCTCGCCGAGCAGGCGGTAGCGCGCGGCGCGCGCGGCGGCGGCGACGCCGGTGGCGGGTTTGTCGCCAAGCCAGCGCCGAACGACATGCGAAATGCCCAAAGAGGCGGCGAGGCGGCCAACCGACGCGGCCTCGTCGGCCGATTGCGGACGCAGGCCGTGGTCGACGGTGGCTGCAATCTGCCGGACATCTGGTCTGTGGCGGGCGAGGTGGTCTCGAAGCAGCGCAAGCAGTGCGACGGAATCGCCGCCGCCGGAGACGGCCGCGACGATTGTCGCATCGGACGGAAGATCGAGGCCGACAAAGGCCCGGTCAAACGGCAGGTTGGGCCCGTTCAGCAACCGGCGAGGGCGCGTTCCTGCTTGACGCGTTCCTTGAGCGAGTTGGACGCCTTGGGATAGCGCTCGCCGATCTTGGAGAAGGTGGCGCAGGCGACGTCGCGCTGGTTCAGCGCCGACAGGGAGACGCCGAGCTTGAGCAGCATGTCGGGCGATTTGCGCGAATCGGGAAACTCGCGGTTGGCCTCGACAAAAACCTCGGCCGCGTCGCGGTAGCGCTGCTGGCCGAGCAGGGCTTCGCCCAGCCAGTAGCGGGCGTCGGCGGTCTGCGGGTCCGAGGGGTAGCGTTCGATGTGCTGGCGGAAGCCGGCTTCCGCCGTGCCGTAGTCGCCCGACAGCACATATTCGTAGGAGTCGCGGTAGAGTTCGGCCGGATTGTCGCTGGAAGGCAGGGCCGCGACCTTCTGGTCGTCGGTGCCGGCCGCCTGTTCGCCGGCCTGGTCGGCTCCAACCGTTGCCGCCGGGTCCATCGTGCTGCCCTTCACATTGCCGTTTGCGTCGAAGACGATGGCGCCGAGCGGCTTTTCCTCAGGCGCGGTCGCGGGGCGCGACGCGGTTTCCGCGCTCGCCGTCTGCTCAGCCTGTCCGGCCTTTCCGCTGGCGCCGGGCTGGCGGGCTTCGGCCTTGCGGGTCGGCTCGGCCTGGCCGGCGTCGCCGCGCTTGCCTTCCATCTCCTGCAGGCGGAAGTCCACGTCCTCCTGCATCTTGCGCATCTGCTCCTGGATCTGGAGGATCTGGAAATTCATTTCCTCGATGCGGCCGTTCAATTGGCGCACCTGCTCCTCGAGACCGACGACGCGGGGATCGCTCGCCTGTGCGATCTGGACATAGCCGCCGGTCTCGCCGCCAGCCATTCCGGGCGCAAGCCGCAGCATGGTCGCCGGCGTCGGGGCCGGCACGCCGAAAGCCGCGATGGCGGACGCCTCGCGCGCCTGCGACGGCGCAACCGCGAGCAAAGGCAAGGCGACGGCGCTGATGAGAAGGGAGGTTAGCTTCATGGACGATTCACCGTGGGCATTTGCGCCGCAAGGTCGGGCAATGATGCGGCGGAAGGTTCAGTTGGCGCATTTCTCGCCGAGAGTTCGGCCAAATTTTGTTTAGAGCGTCTCCAAACAGGCGAAAAGCGGCCCTGACGGGCCGCTTTGCTGAATTTGTGGCAAGTGTTGCAATTCGGGCAGCGGCGATCAGCTGCCCTGACCGCCGAGCACGGTGACCGCGCGGCGGTTCTGCGTCTGGCAGGAGGCGTCGTCGCACAGCGCCACCGGGCGCTCCTTGCCGTAGGAAATGGTGCGCAGGCGGTTGGAGGCAACGCCCTGGCCGATCAGATAGTCGCGCGTGGCGGCGGCGCGGCGGGCGCCGAGCGCGATGTTGTATTCGCGGGTGCCGCGCTCGTCGGCGTGGCCTTCGATGGTGATCGCGTAATTGCGATACTGGTTCAGCCACTGCGCCTGCTTGGCCAGCGTCTGCTGCGCGTCGGCGCGGATCATCGACGAGTCGGTGTCGAACAGGATGCGGTCGCCGACGTTCAGGGTGAAGTCCTGCGACGAGCCGGGCGCGGCGTTGTTGCCGGCCGTCAGGCCGAGATCGCCGGCGCTGTTGGGCGCCTTCTTGGAGGCGCAGCCGGTGATCGCCAGCGCCGCGACAAGCGCGATCATGGCGGGGTTACGGGTCATTGCTGCGATACGGCGCATGGGGCGCAACTCCTTCGCAATTGATTGATTTCGTTCAAGCTGTAGTAACCACGTCTGGGTTAACCGCCCCTCAAGGATCGTGGTTAACAAAGCGTGGCTGAACCGAATTTGCTCCAGGGTCCCCCGGCGCCGCGTTCATCCGCCGCTGTGACCCCCAATTCCCGCGCCGAGGTGGCCTAAATGGGGCAACACCGGGGCAAACAACGAAAAAGGCGCGACATTTTGACTGTCGCGCCCTTGAATGCCGGTCCTGTCGGCTGCGGTTATTGCCGCAGCGGCGACCAGGCCGGGTCGGAGGCGAAGTTCGGCGTCGGTATCGTCTGTTCGTTGCGGCCGGTCAGGTCGATCGAATAGAGTTTTGGTCCACCGGTGCCGCCGGCCTGGCGCTGGAACATGATGACGCGGCCGTTCGGCGCCCAGGTCGGGCCTTCCTGCAGATTGCCCGACGACAGGATGCGCTCGCCCGAGCCGTCGGGGCGCATCACGCCGATCTGGAACTCGCCGCCGCTCTGCTTGGTGAAGGCGATCAGGTCGCCGCGCGGCGACCACACCGGCGTCGAATATTTGCCGTCGCCGAACGAGATGCGGTTCTGGCCCGAGCCGTCGGCGCCCATGACGTAAAGCTGTTCGCGGCCGGCGCGGTCGGAGGTGAACACGACCTGCGATCCGTCCGGGGAATAGGACGGCGAGGTGTCGATGGCGTTGGAGGTGGTCAGGCGGGTGGTCTGCTTGGAGCGCAGGTCGACCGCATAGATGTTGGAATTGCCGTCATCGCGCAGCAGGCTCATGATGACGCGCTGACCGTCGGGCGAGAAGCGCGGCGCAAAGGTCATGCCGGGGAAGGTGCCGACGTCCTCGCGCTGGCCGGTCTCGATCTGCAGCAGGAAGACGCGCGGGCGATCGCCCTCATAGGACATGTAGGTGATTTCCTGGCGGCTGGGCGAGAAGCGAGGCGACAGTTCGATGTCGCGCCCGTCGGAGAGATTGCGCAGATTGGCGCCGTCCTGGTCCATGATCGCCAGTCGCTTCTTCCGGTTGTTGCGCGGGCCGGATTCGTCGATGAAGACGACGCGGGTGTCGAAATAGCCTTTTTCGCCGGTCAGCCGTTCATAGATCGCGTCGGCGATGATGTGGGCGACGCGACGGCGGTCGGTGCGGGCGGCGAAGAACTGTTCGCCGGTCAGTTGCTGGCCGGCGAAAGTGTCCCATAGCCGGAACTCGGCGCGAATGCGGCCGTCGCCTTCCTGGCTGACGCGGCCGGTGACCAGCGCCTGCGCGTTGATCACCTTCCAGTCCTCGAAGCGCGGGGAGGCGTCGGGGTTGGAAATCTTCTCGATGAACGCACCCTTGTCGATGGGTGCGAACAGGCCGGACCGCTTCAGGTCGGCGGACACGATCTGGCTGATCTCCTGGCCGAGTTCGTCGCCGGCGATGAAATCGGTGATCGCAATCGGCAACGGTTCGACAACGCCTTTGTTGACGTCGACGACGAGTTGCGCGCTGGCCTGGGGAACAAGCGCCGGCATCGCGACGAGGGCGAGTGCAGACGCAAGGACGAGGGATCGGATCATTCGTTTCATGGGCACTTTCTTTCGAAGTTTGCTCAGAACATGTCGGTGGGGTCGAAGTTGACGACGACTTCGGCCCAGGTGTCGTATTTGTCGGCGGGCAGGTTGAACGGCGCGCATTTGGAGACGGCGCGCACGGCGGATTCCGCTGCGGTGCGGGCCGGGCCGGACGAGCCGCCGCCCTTGATGACTTCCGGCCGCGACTCGAGTTCGCCGGACCGATCGAGACGGAAACGCACCGAAACCTTCAACAGTTCGGCGTCGTCGACGCCGGCGGGAATCGACCAGCAGCCGGCAAGACGCTGGCGCAGGGCGTCCATCTCCGACACCGACAGTTTTGCGCCGGTCGAGGGCCGGTCGTTGCCCAACGCCGCCTGGCGCTCGGACCGCTTGGCGCCGCCGCCGGCCGGCTTCTGCTTGTCGAGCAGCGCCTTGGTCTCGTCGTGCAGGGAATCGAGATCCTGCTGCTTCGGCGCCTTGGCGGTCTTGTCTGACGTTTTCGACTTGTCGGTCGTTTCGGACTGCTGCGGCTTGGTTTCGGCCGTCGCCACCTTCTGCTCGCGTTCGGGACGTGGCTCGGGTCTTGGCAACTGGTCGGGGAATTCGATCTGCTCGGCGGGCTGCTGCTCCGCCTTGATCGCTTCCGCGATCGGGTCGGGCGCAGGCTCGGGCTTGGGTTCCGGCTTCGGTTCGGGCTTGGCCTCGACCTGCTTCGGTTCGGGTTTCGGCTCAGGCTTGGCCTCGGCGACCTTGGGCTCAGGCTTCGGCTCGGGCCTGGCTTCGGCTGGAACAGGATCAGGCTTGGGCGCCGGTTCGACCTTGGGCGCGCTGGCGGTCTCGACCTTCTGCGGCTTGGGCTCCGGACGCGGCACGTCCTCCAGGTCGATGTTATTTTCGCCGGCGTTCCTGGCGTCCGGCGTCGGGTCCTGGCGCTTGGTCGGCTTCGGCGCCGGCTTCTCGGCCTTTTGCTTCACCGTCTTGTCGCCCTGCTGCAGTTCGGTCAGCGATTCGATCGGCACGATGTCGACGGGCAGGGCCATGATGTCGCCCACCTCATGCGGCTTCGGCGCCTTCAGCGTCACCAGGCCGATGCCGAGGACGAGGGCGTGAAGCACGAGTGAGGTGGAGAAGCCCGCCTTCATGGCCGACTACTGGTCCTGTTCCTGCAAGGTGATGAGGCCGAGATTGCGGAACCCGGCCGAGGAGACGCGCGCCATCACCTTCATGACAGTACCGTAGGCGGCGGCGGTGTCGCCGCGCACATAAATGCGTTCCTCGTAGCCGGTCTTGGCGATAGCGGTCAGCTTGGGGACCACCTCGTCGATCGGGATTTCGGTTTCCTGGAGGTAGATCTGACCTTCCTTGTTCACCGAAATGGTGATCGGCTGGGTCTCGGCGTTCATCGGCTTGGCCTGGGTCTCGGGCAGGTCGATGGGCACGCCGACGGTCAGCAGCGGGGCCGCGACCATGAAGATGATCAGCAGCACCAGCATGACGTCGACGAACGGGGTGACGTTGATCTCGGAGATCAGACCCTTCTGGCGGCCGCGCCGGCGGTGGCCGCGTCCGCCGCGCCCGCTTCCCGCCGATCCTACTGACATGCCCATGAACTGCTCCTATGCCGCCTTCTGGACCACTTTCTCGTCGATCTGTCGCGAGAGTATGGCGGAGAATTCATCGGCGAAGCCTTCCATGCGCAGGCCGAGCTTGCCGGCGTCGGACGACAGCTTGTTGTAGGCGATGACGGCGGGAATGGCCGCCAGCAGACCGATCGCGGTGGCGAGCAGGGCTTCGGCGATGCCGGGCGCGACGACCGCCAGACTGGTCGATTTCGAGCCGGCGATGGCCTGGAACGAGGTCATGATGCCGACCACCGTGCCGAACAGGCCGATGAAGGGGGCGGCAGAGCCGATCGTCGCCAGGAAGCCGAGACGGCTTTCAAGCCGCTCCATTTCGCGCGTCAGGGCGAGATCCATCGCCTTGTCGATGCGGTTCTGCAGCCCGAGCGGCGAGCGCGCGCCTTTCTCAAAACTCTTCTTCCACTCGCGCATGGCGGCGACGAAGATCGCGCTCATGCCGGTGGTCTTGCGGTCCGACAGGGTGCGGTAGAGTTCCTCCAGCGACTGGCCGGACCAGAACACCTGTTCGAAACTGTTGAGCGCCGAGCGCATGCGAGCGTAGGAGATGAGCTTGTCGATGATGATCGCCCAGGTCCAGACCGACGCGGCGAGCAGGCCGAGCATGACCAGCTTGACGACCCAGCCGGCCTGCCAGAACAGGCCCCAGATCGAGGTGTCGTGCGTCACTGCCTCAAGAGGTAAGGTTTCCATTCAATCGTTCGTCCCAAGAAGCGGGCTCCAGCCCTGGCGCATTGCCCCGAAAATTTCCCCTGCCGGCCCCGAGCGCGCGACCCCGACCTGAAAAAGCTGACCGAAACGGAGCGGATGCTGCCCTTTCGGTGGCAAATTTGGTAAAAGGAAGGCGTTCGCCAACGCAGGCGGATTCCCGAATACACTTAATGGGTCGTTATGGTTAACGATCAGTAAGCATTTCGTCCGGTCGGGCTTGTTGCATTGCAATATGGCCAGACAAAGATGTCGCGGCGTCGGGCTAAGATGCGTCGCCCTGGCCGTCAGCCGGCAGGAAGACCTGCGCCCATTCCTTCGGGAAGCGGCGCGGCTTGCCGGTTTCGGAGACGATCGCCGCCTCGACCTTCGCCCTGACGAGCGTCTCGCCGTCGCGCAACAGCGTCTGGGCCATGAAGATGCGGGCGCCCGACACGCGCTCGGTGACGGTGTCGACGGTCAATACGTCGTCGATGCGCGCGGGGCCCAGGAAGTCGATCTCCATGCGACGCACCACCCAGACCAGTTTCTCGCCATGCTTGCCGCCGGCAAGTTCGGTGTGGTGGACGCCCGCCAGCCGCAGGAAGTCGGAACGGCCGCGCTCGAAGAATTCAAGGTAACGGGCATGATAGACGACGCCGGAAAAATCGGTGTCGGCGTAGTAGACGCGCACCATTTGGCGGTGGCCCGATGGTGTCAGCAAACCCGAGAGCGGGACCGCCGGCTCGGCTGTCGATTCACCATCACCGGTCATAGGGCTTTCCTTTCGCGCGCCCGGCTGGCAGGGAATGGCTCCAGCCGAGGTAACGATCCGATGGCACGTCCGCGCCGCATCTTCAAGAACGCCGCCTTCGCCGCGCTGGCGTTCGCGTCGGCGGAGCCGGTCCATGCGGCGACATTCGAGGCCGGGCGCGGCATCAATCTCGACCAGTGGGTGACGTGGCCGGACGAAAGCCGGTGGGACGACGCTGAAATCATGCTGCCGTTCCCCGAATGGCGCAAGTCGATCGGCAAGGAAGGGCTGAAGCGTCTCAAAGACGCCGGGTTCGACTTCGTGCGCATTCCAGCCGATCCGTCGGTATTGCTGTCGGACAAGAGCGCGGCGCTGCGGGTGCGGCTGATCGCGTCGCTGGCCGACTCGGTCAGGCTTGTCAACGCGGCCGGCCTGAAGTCGATTGTCGACCTGCATCTGATCCCCGCCGGATCGAACCGCGCCATCGGCATGAGCCAGGTGA
Organism: Phyllobacteriaceae bacterium UBA1940; assembly: GCA_002336975.1. Classification (GTDB taxonomy): domain Bacteria; phylum Pseudomonadota; class Alphaproteobacteria; order Rhizobiales; family Rhizobiaceae; genus Mesorhizobium_A. The sequence goes on along the minus strand of DDFA01000087.1, from coordinate 1,258 downwards.
TGAAGGACCCGGCGATGTTCGACCGCTATCTCGACGCGGTGCGCGGCGTGGCGCGGGCGATGTCGGCGTTCGACCCGGCGATGGTGGCGATCGAGCCGATGAACGAACCGGTAACCGGCTGCGAGGGCGGCGAACAGAAGGCCTGGGAGGACCGGATGCTGCGGCTGTTCGCAGCGGCGCGCTCGTCGGCGACGCGGCTCACCGTGGTGCTGTCGGGAAGCTGCTGGGGCGGGGCGCAGGGGCTGGCGGCGATCGATCCGGCGATAGTTCCCGACGACAACATCATCTGGTCGTTCCACTCCTACGCGCCCTATCTGATCACCTCGCAGGGCGCGACCTGGATCGACGACATGATTTCGCAGGTCTGGGGTTTGCCCTATCCGCTCGATGCTGTCGCGAAGTCCGAACTCGACGCAACCGTCGCCGAAATCCGCGAGCGCATCGGGGCTAATTCGTCCTATGGCAAGGTCGCCTATTTCGACAAATTGCTGGCCGAGATCGACACGCCCGAAAAGATGCGGGCGCAGATCGCCAAGCCGTTCGAAACCGTCGCCGCCTGGGCGCAGCGTCATGGCGTGGAGCGCGGCGACATCCTGCTCGGCGAGTTCGGCGTCATCCGCCAGGAATACGGCAAGGACCATATCGTGCCGGCGGCGTATCGCGCCGCATTCTACCGCGATGTCATTGGCCTGGCCGAGGACTACGGCTTCGGCTGGTCGCTGTGGAGCTATGGCGGCGCATTCGGCGTCGTCGAGGAATTCGCCAACAAGCCGGCGGAGCCGGACGTGATCGAGATGATCCGGACGCTGCCGCCGCGCGCCGCAGGCAAGCCGTAGCGCGGCAGCGCGGGTCAGTTTGTCGCCTATTCCTCCTGGAACAGGTTGATCTGCTGCTGGGCGATATCGGCCGGTGCGTTGAGGCCGAGGTGGCGCCAGGCGTTGGCGGTGAGGACACGGCCGCGCGGGGTGCGGGCGACAAAACCCTGCTGGATCAGATAGGGCTCGATGATGTCCTCGATGGCGTCGCGCGGTTCCGACAGCGCCGCAGCAATCGTCTCGACGCCGACCGGGCCGCCGGCAAAATTGTTTGCGATCATGGTGAGGTAGCGCCGGTCGAGCTGGTCGAGACCAAGCGCGTCGACCTCCAGCCGGGTGAGCGCGGCGTCGGCGGTCCTTGCATCGACCAGTTCAGCGCCGGCGACGGAGGCGAAGTCGCGCACCCGACGCAGCAGGCGCCCGGCGATGCGCGGCGTGCCGCG
>DDFA01000030.1 GCA_002336975.1 Phyllobacteriaceae bacterium UBA1940 | reverse complement strand
GATTAGAGCGTGGGGGCAACGTCACCACCAAGCCAGCAGTTTTTGTGCGGATCGAAGGTCACGAGGGACGGTAGCACCATCGGCCAAACGCAGCATTTCGTTGGCATAGTGATAGGCCAACTGAATCCCGCACTGCATGGCTGGCAGCGAAACTTCCATCGTGTCGGGGTCATGATAAACGGAAAGGACAGCCGCCAAACGTCCAGCGTGTTCAGCTAGTTTTCCTGCAAATGCGCGGATGCGATACAGCGCCCCGTCTGACCGCATGGCGCGTTCGCATTCGTCATGGAAGGCTATCCAAGCCGTCGCTGCGTCATTGGATAGAGAAAGCGCCGGGGGATTAAGCGCGTCGGGCATGTCGTCCGCCATGACCGGCGGGCGCAGAAGCAAGTGGCGCAACCGGTCGTTATAGCTGGCCAATGCGGTAGACGCAGACGCAGGCGGCACACGGAAGAGGCGCGTTCCCGCAGTGCTTTCCGGCGCGACCAAGAGCATACGCGCGGTCAAACCGATACCGTCGAAGAGGTTCTTGCCGAAAAGTTCATCGGCGACGACCGGTTGAAGCATGATGTGGGCGCTGCATCGCCTTCCGAGCAAGTAGGTCGAACCCGTGGTGATGCGCTTGCGGCGGATCGGTTCACCGTCCCACAAAATGTTCAACAGCGCCGCCGTACGCATCTTGCTTTCGTCGCTGAAAGCCGCGCCACCAATAAGCATACCACCTTCGGCAGTGAAGACGCCTGCGAAGGGCCGACCTTCGGCAAGGTGCATGGTAAGGGCTTCGGGTGTCGGATCGGACACAAGAAGCATTGGATGGGGCGGGACTTTCGGTTCAGGGCCGATTGCGTCCAAGGCGCTGCGAAGCCCCGCCGGGTTGTTCTTTGCGTTGCGCTTGGCCTGTTCGCGGGCAAAGTCCCACGCTTCCTTGGCATTGATATAGGTCAGCCGTTCACCGTCGGATTGACGCCGCCATTCCTGTTCGACTTCGTAAATGGGTTCAAGCGCGATACGGTCGATGCTGGACTTTCGTTCGCCACTTTCGGCTACGGATACGAACAGCCCTGTCAGCGGTTTGGAACCGCCCGCTGGCAGACGAACATTCCGCTGCGCCTGAATGGCCAACGTCGCCGCTGCCAGCACCGATTGAGCGGCAATCGCAAGGGGTGCCTGCGTCATTTGGTGAGCCGCCATGGCGGCGTCCTTCAGTGGTCCTAACGCTTCAATTGGGAAGACCGGAGCCGGGGGCAAATCCCGAAAAAGGGGGCGCTTTTCTGGCGTCTTGGCTTCGCCGATGGTACGTTCCGCAAACGAAGCCGCGTCCTGTGGTGTCCAGCGGGCGGGGTCAGAAGTCATTGACGCCACCCAAGCCCGCTTCGCCAAGTCCGCTTAGCGCCGTCTTGGTAGCTTCGTTTTGCGACAGACCGATTTGCGTGCCGCAGGCGACAATGAGGCCCACAGCAACATAGCGGTCAATGTGCCGATCCGCGACCATCTCGCCTAGGCGGCAAGCAGCCCAATGAAGTGTACTGTTGCGATGACCGACCGGGGCCGTTGCGACCTTGTGCGTGATGCCCTTCAACCGCGCCAAATTCAGCACTTCCGCCGAAACAGGGCCGTACTCAGACTGCGTGCTTTTGGGCTTCGCGATGACTGAAGCTTTCTGCATCATGGCAAGTAGCCATGACGGCGGTTCGGCTAACGCCTGCATCTGAAGAGCTTGCGCCAAGAGCAAAGGCGTCGCGTTCCACAGCCGGTATTCGCGGCCATCGGCTAAACGCGACCCCGCTGCAATCACGTAGGCGCGGTCGCGAACATCGACAGCGGGTGCAAGTTTTCCCTTCGTGTCGGTCAGCGCCGCAGGGCGGCGAAAGATGAAGTGAAACCCTTCGTTCGGTGTTGCGACGTATGGCACAAGGGCCGGATTGAACCCGTTGTCGCGAAACCAACCGGACAGGATTTCAACGCCGTCTTCTTGCCCGTGGCGGTCGGCGTCTATGACGACAATTTCGTTCGCACTGCATGGCAGGCCGACGATTGCCCCCGGCGTGTTCTCCCACCACGCGTAGACCTGTGTGACATGGCTGCTAGCGCTGTTCATCCCGCCGGGTATGTAGGGCGACTTGCACTTGCCGAATTGGTCATCCCGTTCGCGGCACGGAAACACCTTCACGCCGTTTTCGGCATAGGTCAACGCCACCAAGAGGTTGTGGGGCAAGCGGTTCATTTTGCCGCCCCGCTCTTGATTGGGCCGAGTTCCGATGTGCTGGAAACAGTCCGCGTCATGCGGGACTGCGCCCATTCGTCAAGGTCCGAAAGCAGGTATACCGGAAACGGTCCAAGCTTGCGGAACTTCGGCCCACCACCCACTGAGGCCAGTTTGGCAAGGGTGTCGATTGTATACGCGCCGTAGCGCTCTTGGAGATAGGCCGCTGCTTTGTCGCGGCGTAGATAGGTTTGCTCTGACATTCTTCCAACTCCCGGACATGGGTTGCATTGGAATCATCTTGTCGGAGCCGGAGAACGAAATCGATTTGTGAAAGTGGCTGCAAGGCCAAAGCTTGGAGCGAATTATTTCGTTAGGCAAAGCTTTCCGATATTGGCGTCAATGTCTTCAGATAATTTGATCTGCTTCCGAATTGATGTTGAGGAAATCCCGTATATAGATGCCGCTTCTTCGACGGCACGCTTCAATTTGGTATCGCCGTACTCCTTCATTTTTTCTACGGCGTATCGTGCTGCATGTCGCCGCAACATCGCCTGTTTGACCCGGCTATGCCTTGGCCGTGCGGCTGTGTTCGGTACCAGAACAAGTTTCACGTCGCGGTTGTTCTCGCACAAGTCCGCTATCCAGTTACGGACTGTGCTTGAGATGGGCGCGTTACTACGAAGGAAATCGATAAGAGGCTGGACTTCCAACACTTGTCGTTTGGTGAGTTCATTGATTTGGTCTGGCGTCAATATTGGTCCCCGTGCCGTCTCATCCAAAACGGACGATTGAAAGCCCTCAACGGATCGCATCAATTTGATTTCGCCAACGGTCGCGCCGTACCTGCTCATTACGAACGGCCCTTCTTCATCGGCGTTACCACGCTGCCATTGTTCCCGCTCATCGCCGCAGCAATCGTGCCAGAAATGCTTTCGGATGCGCGGCGCAGCGGATCGTCCGCCAAATGGGCATATCGCGCGGTCGTAACGGGCGATGCGTGGCCTAGCAACTTTCCGACCGTGGCAAGGCCCATGCCCGCACCGGCCCCGACAGACGCAAAAGAATGCCGAAGGTCATGCAGGCGCACGCCCTCAAGCCCGGCGTGGCGCGTGATACGTTCCCACGGACGCTTAAGGTCAGAACGCGGCTTGTTGGGCAGCGCACCAGCAATCACGTAGTCGCCCATTCGTGGCAAGTCGGCTAGGACTTCCAGCGCGGGAGCTCCAAGCAGAACCTTCTTTGCCCCGGTCTTGGAATCGGGCAGGTTGAGAACGCCGCGTTCAAAGTCGACTTCGGACCACCGAAGGGCAAGGATTTCTCCCGCACGGCACCCTGTCAGCATCAATAGCCGGATAGCCGCAACGGCAAAGGGCGATATGATTTCGCGTCGATTTTCGTCCTTCACGGGACGATGCTTTGCTTTCTTGCCCTCGTTGAAGGTCCAAGGCAGGCCAACCGTTTCTGCTTCACGCAGCGCGTCGCCCAACCGTTGCATTTCGTCCATGGTCAGAAAACGTTCGCCCTTGCCGTCGGCGTAGACCTTCACGCCGAAGCGGGGATTGGTTTCGATGTAGCCCCGCGCCACGGCATAGCTGAAAATGCCGCCAAGCAATCGAACCGTCCGCGCAGCGGTCCCTTTGCCACCCGTCACAATGGCGCGTCCGCCTTCTTCTACCGCCGTCTTGCCGTTTGCTACGTCACGCATAAAGCGCTCTATATCGCCGCGTTTCACTTCGCCGATGCGCTTCTTCCCCAACAAGGGTTTGATGTGACGCGCAATGCGCCCCCGGTCGGTTGCGATGGTCGATGCTTTCTTGCCGTCGCAGCCTTCTTCTAGGTATTCGTCGCAAAGTTGGGCTACGGTCAGTTCAGCCCGCTTCCGCGCCTTTTTGGCGGCTTCGTCTTCGCCCAGCGCAGCCTTGGCCAGTGTTTCCTTCGCTTTGGCCCTCGCTTGATCCGGGGTCAGTTCCCCGACCTTGCAGATTGTCACCATGCGCGGTTTTCCACTGCGCCCGGTTCCCTTCACCCGGTACATGACGACGAAGCTCTTCGCGCCCGAACTGCGAACGCGGCACCCGAAGCCGCGAAGTTCGCCGCACCAAGCAATATAATCCTTGGCCGGATCGGTTTGCGGTTCAAGCGCATCGACGACTGTCTTCGTAAGCTTGCGATTGTCCATTCCTACCCTCTCAGGCTAACACCGGGCTAACACCAAAGCGCCAATCCGGGGTAAGCCGAAGTAGAGCGTAGAAAGTTAGATAAGACAAAAGCGCTTGTTATTCAATGCATAAGGCAGGTCTGAGAAAAGTAGAATAATCTCAGAAAAGCCCATCCCCGCGCCCTCCGAAGGCAGAGGTCACAAGTTCGAATCTTGTCGGGTGCGCCACTTCAGAACAGAACCGCGAACTCCGAACGCCGCCGATTCTACGCTTGATGAAGCCAAAAGCGTTTGCAGCAATGGCGAAACCTGGCCGGGCAGACGCCGCAGCGATAGCCGGCTGCAACACCCGCGCCGGCGGGCAAAGTCATCCTGTCATGCTGAGCCGCTTCAAGATCATGCGCGATCCAAGCCGGGCGCGGTCGGCGGTTCTTTCCGACAGCGCCGACGGAGGCGGCTGGCTGTTTGGTCCCGGCATATGATCTGGCAAATCTGCCCTCACCGCGACGAGGAGGTATGCCGGACACGTTCTCCTTGGCGGCGCCACGACCACGCACGGCAATCGAAATGAGCTGCTGCGATCGCAAACCATCGTGCCCGAGCCGATGATGCCGTCGCCGCACCGCATTGCCACGACGACATGGCAAGACGATCGACGGCGCGCGGCTACCTGTCCGTGTCGAGGTAGAAGCGGGCGGCGTTGCCTCCAAAAATCCCCGATCTCTCCTCGACGGTCAGCCGCGCGGTGAGTTCATGCGTCATCGCAAGCCAGTCGAGATAGCTGGACGCCAGGTTGAGGACCGGCCAGTCGCTGCCGAACATGAGACGCGAAGGGCCGAACGTCTGGAGAAGATGGTCGGTCGCCGGGCGGATCGTCTCGATCGAAACATCCGCGCCGGCCTCGGTGACGAGGCCCGACAATTTGCAGAACGCCTCGGTGTTCGCCGCGATTGCGGCCATGTCGGATTTCCACTGCCCGATCTCGCCCGTGGCGAGGTGCGGCTTGGCGCCGTGATCGATGACGCAGGCAAGTTCCGGCGTCCGTTCGAGCCGTTTCAGCAGGCGCGGGAGATGCCGCGGCAACACCAGCGCGTCGAATGTCAGGCTGCGCTCGACCAGCGCCGAGAACACCCGGTCGAGGGCCGGCCGAAGGATCCAGTCGTCGTCCGCCAGCCCCTGGATCATCGGCCTGACGCCCTTGAACTTCGGGTTGCGCGCCAGCCGGTCGAGCGTCGCGATGGCGTCGGTGGCTTCCATGTCGACCCATCCGACCACGCCGGCGATCCAGGGCGTCCGTTCGGCGAGCGACAGAAGGAATTCTGTCTCGGCCACCGTGTCGGACGCCTGCACGGCAATCGTGGCGTCGATACTAGCCTGTTTGAGCAGCGGCTCAAGATCGGCAGGCTCGAAGTCGCGGTAGATGGCGCCCAGTTCCGGCGTCAGCCAGCCATAGTCGCCGCGCTTCAGTCTCCAGAAATGCTGATGGCTGTCGATCCGCATGTCGCTACTCCTCGGCCGGGATGGGCGCATCGGCGCGCAACAGGCCCCGATGCTTGAGATCGGCCCACAGGCCGGGCGGAATCTCGGCGTTCCACCAATTCAGGATCTGCGCCAGTTCCGCAGGCGAACGCGGTCCCGGAATGACGCTTTTGACGACCGGGTGGGCGACACAGAACCTGAGCGCGGCGGCGGGCAGTTCGACGCCATGGGCGTCGCAGACGTCGGAGATAGCGCCCACGCGTTTTGCAATCGCCTCGGGCACGGCGGCGTAGTCGAAGGTCTTGCCGCCGACAAGAACGCCGGAATTGAACGGGCCGCCGACAACGATGTCGGTTCCGGCGCGCTGGCAGGCCGGAAAGAGCCTGTCGAGCGGCGATTGATCCAGCAATGTGTAGCGGCCGGCCAGCAGGAAAACGTCCCAGTCGCCATGGTCGAGCGCGTCGAGGCAGACTTGCGTCTCGTTGACGCCCAGTCCGATCGCTCTTATCCGGCCGCCGCGACGCAACTCGTGGAGCGCCTTGTAGCCGCCCTCCATCGCTTCGACGAACAGTCTCGGTCCAAGGTCGGCCCCGTGCGTGAGGCCGCCGACGTCATGCATGTAGAGAATGTCGATGCGGTCGAGGCCGAGCCGTTGCAGCGAATGCTCGAAGCTGCGCATGACGCCGTCATAGGAATAGTCGAAGACCGGCGTGAACGGCAGGGCCTGGACCCATGCGCCCGGATCGGCGGCGCCGGGTCGCAGCAGACGGCCCACCTTGGTCGACAGCACATAGTCATGACCGCGCAACTGGTCGCCGGTCAGCCGTTCGGAAAGTCCGTGGCCGTAGAACGGAGCAGTGTCGAAATAGCGGATGCCCGCGGCCAGCGCCGCGTCGATGGTGGCGCGGGCCTGAGCCTGTGGAACCGGAGTGAAAATGCCGGCAAGCGACGCGCAACCAAGTCCGAGTTGGGTGGCGCCCAATCGGGACTTGCCAAGCCTGGTCGTCGCGATCATTCGGTCTCGTCCCGGCGGGCGCCATTCAACTGACTGGTCATCTGCGCGGCAGTCTCGCGGATGATGTTGATTGTCGTTTCAGGCTCGGCCGCCTTGCCGCCATGCACATGGGCGACATAGGGACAGGTCACCGCGGCCATCGCGTTTCCAAAGGGGTCGAACACCGGGAACGAGATGTTCAAGACCGCCGTGGTGTAGCTGCTGGACGCCAGTTCGTAACCGCGTTCGCGGATCCTTGCCGTCGCGGCGGCAAATTCAGCAGCCGACATCGGTTTCTCATTGTCGACGAGCTGATGTTCGCGAACCATCCGGGTGCGCATCTCCTCGTCCTGAAAGGACGCCAGCACCATGCCTGAACCGGTGTTGAACAGGCCGATCACGGATCCGATGCGCAAAGACAGCCGCCAGTTGCCGGGAGCCGAAATCGACGACGTGATGACAAACTGCCCGTCTTCCCACACCGCCAGATGCACCGACTGGCCGCTGCGAATGGCTGCGTCGCGCATCAGCGGGTCGGCGATGTCGAGCAAGCGGCGACGCGGCGGATGCATGTTTGCAATGGCAAGCAGGCGAAGGCTGAGCATGTATTTGTCGCCGTCGGGCGTGCGCGTCACATAGTTGCGGCGCACCAGCGTATCGAGCATGCGGTAGATCTCGTTCGGCCCCCTTCCGAGGCCCTTTGCGATCTCAACCTGCGTCAGCCCGTTCACCGACGCGGCCAGGAACTCGAGAATGTCGAGGCCCTTGTCCAGCGCAGGCGCGCGATATTTGTCGGAACTGTCGGACATCGATTCCCCAACCCATCTCTCGCCGCTGAAGCTGCCAGAATTCACCGCTTGACTCAACACATATATTCGGGAATGAATGATCCATTCATATACGAATTCACTGTCTGATGGAGGAGAGGACGATGAAGACATCCCGCATGATATTGGCAGCAGGCGCGTCTCTTCTGGCCGCGACGGCTGGCGTTTCGGCCCAGGATTATGGAAAGTTCGATGGCTACACGCTGCGCGTGAAGCTGATCGGCGGCGCCCAGTACGAGCCGCTCTACACGCTGATCCCGGAATGGGAGAAGGCGACGGGCGCCAAGGTCGAGATCATCTCGCGCAAGAGCCATTTCGAGCTCGATCGCGAAATGAAGCAGGACATCGCGTCCGGCAAGATCGACTATTGCGCCTTTTCGAGCCACACCAACTTTGCCGCTCAATACAGCGTCATGAACGAGCCTCTCGACGGGCTGATCTCCAAGGAGGTCATCGCCGAGTTCTCGCCGCTGGTCATCAGCCACGCAACCGTCGACGGCAAACTCGTCTCGCTGCCGCGCCACTCCGACGTGTCGAACATGTACTACGTCAAGTCGCTCTACGAGAACGCCGACAACAAGGCCAAGTTCAAGGAAAAGTTCGGCTATGACCTGACCCCGCCGGAGACCTGGAAGCAGGCCGCCGACCAGGCGGTGTTCTTCGCCAATCCGCCCAACCGCTACGGCACCGCTTTCGCCGGCAAGGACGAAGGCCTCACCGGTCGCTTCTACGAAATGCTTGTCGCCGATGGCGGCGCACTGTTCGACGACAAGTGGAATCCGACGTTCAACAGCCCGCAGGGCGTCGAGGCGCTGAACTGGTTCGTCGATCTCTACAAGGCCAAGGCCGTGCCGGCCGGCACCACCAACTATGTCTGGGACGATCTCGGCCTCGGTTTCGCCTCCGGCGCATTCGCCTACGATCTCGACTGGGCCGGTTGGGCCGCCTATTTCAATGGCAAGGACTCCAAGATCGGCGGCGATGTCGGCGTTGCGCCGGCGCCCAAGGGTTCGGGCGGCAAGCGCACCGGCTGGTCCGGCTCGCATTCGTTCTCGATCACCAAGGGCTGCGACAACAAGCCGGCGGCGGCCAGCTTCATCACCTTCCTCACCAGCCACGACGCCCAGATGATGGAGGCGCGCGCCGGCCTGCTGCCGACCCGCACAAAGGTGTGGGACGACATCATCGCCGAATTCAAGGCCAAGCATGACGATTTCATGGTCCAGGTCTTCGACGTGTGGGGCAAGTCGATGCGCGAGGACGCGTTCACGCCGCCGCTGATCGCCCAGTGGGGCGAAATCTCCAACGCCTTGTGGCCGCAACTCCAGGCCGCGATCCTTGGAGATAAGACTTCGCAGGAGGCTCTGGACGCGGCGGCCAAGGAAGTCGCCGAAGTGATGAAGGACGCGGGCCTCAACTGACGAGGCTGCCGGGACTGTCCCGCCGGAACGCGGTTTCGGCGGGACGTGACCGGACTGTCATCACACGTCTGCGCAGTTGAGATTTCAGGTCGGATTTCTGCGCCCAACCGGAACAGCGGACTATGGCTGGCATCAGAACCAAAATACGAGACAACGCGGTTCCGCTGGCGCTTTTGTCGCCGGCGATCGCGATCATCTGCCTCGTCGTGCTGCTGCCGCTGATTTTTTCGTTCTACACGAGCTTCACAAATTACACGCTGATCCGGCCGGATTCGATCTGGCAGTGGATCGGTCTGCGCAACTATCAGCGCGTCCTGACCGATGGGGACTTTTGGGTCGCGTTCGGCCGAACGGTGCTGTTCCTGACCATCTGCCTCAACCTGGAAATGCTGTTCGGTCTCGGCCTGGCGCTGCTGGTCAACCGCATCACCTGGGGCCAGCGCACGATGCGGACCATCATGATGTTCCCGATGATGTTCTCGCCGATCCTGATCGGCTTCCAGTTCAAATATCTGCTCAACGACACGATCGGCTTCGTCAACAACGCCCTGTTCTCCCTCGGGGCGATCTCGACCCCGATCCCGTTCCTGGTCGACAGCTGGCTGGCGCTGGGCTCGATCGCGTTCGCCGAGATCTGGATGAGCACCTCGATCTTTGCGATTCTCATTCTCGCCGGCCTGTTCGCCATGCCCAAGGACCCGATCGAGGCGGCGCGCGTCGATGGCTGTTCCAACTGGCAGGTGTTCCGCCACATCACCCTGCCTTTCATCCTTCCGTTCATCTACATCGCCATGACGATCCGCTCTCTCGACGTCGCGCGCGCCTATGACATTGTTGACGTCATGACCGGCGGCGGACCGGCGGGCCGCACCGAACTGCTGTGGACGCTGATCGGACGCACCGCCTACGACGACGCGCGCATGGGCCGCGCCAACGCCATGGCCTATGTCTCGATCCTGCTGTCGATCTTCTTCACCTGGTATTTCTTCCGCAAGCTGATGGCGGCGCGCAAACATCTGGGGGCGTTCTGATGTCCAGGCGCGCCCGAGATATCGCGATCTGGATCAGCACGTTCATCACCATGCTGATCATCTGCCTGCCGGGCCTGTGGGTTGTCCTGTCGGCGTTCCGCTCGAACGGCGAAATTCTGACCAGGCCGGCGGTGTGGATCCCCGAGGGGCTTTCGCTCGACAATTTCCGCTCCATCTTCGGCTTCGGCGCCAATGTCGTGGCCATCCCGGTCGGGTCCTATTTCGCCAATTCGCTGATCATCTCGATGACATCGACGGTCGTTGCGGTGGCCATCGGCATGGCCGGAGGCTACGCCTTCGCCCGCTATCACTTTTCCGGCAAGGCGGCCGGTTTCCTCGGCTTCATGCTGTCGCGCACAGTGCCGGGCATCGCGCTGTCCTTGCCGCTTTTTATTCTATGGAGCTGGATCGGCCTGATCGACACCAGGCTCGGCGTCATCCTCGTCTACACGGCGATCAACGTGCCCTTCACCATCTGGCTGACGGAGGGTTTCTTTCGCCAGATCCCGCGCGATCTCAACGAGGCGGCGCAGATCGACGGCTGCACGCCGTGGCAGGCGTTCTGGCGGGTCGAATTCCCGCTCGCCAAGGCCGGCATCGCCTCGTCGGCGATCTTCGCCTTCCTGACCTCGTGGAACGAATATGCGCTGGCCTCGCAGCTGACGCGGTCGACCGATTCCAAGACCCTGCCGGTCGGCCTGATGGATTTCACCGCCCAGTTCACCATCGACTGGGCAGGCATGTGCGCCATGGCCGTCATTATCATCATCCCGGCGCTGGTTCTGACTTTCCTGGTTCAGAAACACCTCATTTCCGGCCTGACCTTCGGCGGCGTGAAAGGATAATCCAAGTGGCGGATGTCAGCCTGAAAAATGTCTCGAAGTCCTACGGGGCGGTGAAGGTCGTGCACGGTATCGACCTCGAGATCGCGCATGACGAGTTCGTCGTGCTCGTCGGTCCGTCTGGCTGCGGCAAGTCGACGACGCTGCGCATGATCGCCGGTCTCGAAGATATTTCGGGCGGCGAGATCGCGATCGGCGGCAACGTCGTCAACGACCTGCCGCCGCGCAAGCGCAACATCTCGATGGTGTTCCAGAACTACGCGCTCTACCCGCACATGACCGTGCGCGAGAACCTCGGCTTTGGCCTGAAGATCGCCGGCAGGCCCGCCGCCGAGATCGAGGCCAAGACGAACGAGGCGGCCGACATTCTTGGCCTCCAGCCCTATCTGGACCGCACGCCCGCCGCCTTGTCGGGCGGCCAGCGGCAGCGGGTCGCCATGGGTCGCGCCATTGTGCGCCACCCCGACGTGTTCCTGTTCGACGAACCGCTGTCGAACCTCGACGCCAAGCTGCGCACCCAGATGCGGGTCGAAATCAAGAAGCTGCATCGCAAGGTGAAGACGACAATCGTCTACGTCACCCACGACCAGGTCGAGGCGATGACGCTGGCCGACCGGATCGTCATCATGAAGGACGGCCACATCGTCCAGACCGGCACGCCGCTCGATCTGTTCGAACGCCCGGTCAATATGTTCGTCGCCACCTTCATCGGTTCGCCGCCGATGAACCTGGTCGACGGCGTGATCGACGGCGGCAAGGTGCGGTTCGGGGACGGCTCGACGGTCCCGACGCCTGGCGACCTCAAGGCCCGCGCCGAAAACGGCCGAAAGGTCAAGTTCGGGTTCCGGGCCGAAGACCTGACGCCTGTCGGTCACGGACTTGCCGATACCGTCAACGCCGCGCCGATCGATCTGACCATCAACCTGGCCGAGCCGCTCGGATCCGAGACGCTGCTGCTGACCGAGATCGCCGGCGCCGAAGTGCAGGCCAAGATGTTCAATCCGCGCCCGATCAAGCCGGGCGAAACGCTGCCCTGCCTGCTGGCGACCGACAGGTGCCATCTCTTCGACGCCGCCACCGGCAAGACGCTGAGATAGCGCGAATGGCAAGGATCGAACGCATCGAAATCCACATGGTCGACCTCAGGCCGAAGGTCCGCCGGGTTGACGCCATCCAGAGCTTTGAAAGCCAGGAAACGCCGATCGTCCGCATAACCGACGCCGACGGAGCCCAGGGCGTCGGCTACAGCTATACGATCGGAACCGGCGGCCCGTCGGTGGTCGCATTGCTGCGGCACACGCTTGCGCCGATGCTGATCGGCCGCGATGCGGATGACATCCAGGCGCTGTGGAACGCGATGCTGTTTCGAACGCACGCCACGGCGGTCGGCGCCATCACGTCGCTGGCAATGGCGGCTGTCGACACGGCGCTGTGGGACCTGCGTTGCAGGCGCGCCAACTTGCCCTTGTGGCGGATGGCGGGCGGAGCCAAGCCGTCGGCCCCGCTCTACACGACCGAAGGCGGCTGGCTGCATATCGAAACCGGCGCGCTGGTCGACGATGCGCTGGCCGCGCAATCGAAAGGCTTCAGGGGCTCGAAGATCAAGATCGGGCGGCCGCACCTGAGCGAGGATCGCGCCCGGCTGCGCGCGGTGCGCGACGCGGTGGGCGAGAGCTACGAAATCATGACCGACGCCAACCAGAGCTTCTCGCTGGGCGAGGCGCGGCGTCGCGCCGTCGTGCTCGAGGAACAGGCGATCGCCTGGTTCGAGGAGCCGATGCCGGCCGACGACGTTTTGGCCCATGCCAGGCTGGCCGCATCGACCTCGGTGCCGGTCGCCGTCGGCGAGAGCATGTATTCGCTCAGCCAGTTCAAGGACTATCTCGCCGCCGGCGGCTGCTCGATCGTCCAGGCCGACGTAGCGCGTGTTGGCGGCGTTACGCCCTGGCTGAAGATCGCGGCGCTGGCCGAGGCGTTCAACGTCGCGATCTGTCCGCACTTCCTGATGGAGCTGCATGTCAGTCTTGTCTGCGCGACGCAGAACGCGCCGTGGCTGGAATACATTCCGCAGCTCGACCTGATCGCGCCATCGGGAATGACTATCAAGGACGGTATGGCGATCCCGTCGAGCGATCCGGGTCTGGGCATCGGCTGGGACTGGGTCGCCATTGAGCGGCTGGCGGTCATGGCGCCGGTCGAAATCGGGAGGTGAGCGATGGCCGGACAACGCATGGGCATGGTGATCGGTCTGAGGCCGGACAAGGTCGCGCAATACAAGAGCCTGCACGCGGCGGTCTGGCCGGACGTCCTGGCGAACATCACCGAATGCAACATTCGCAACTATTCGATCTTCCTCAAGGAGCCGGAGAATCTGCTCTTCAGCTACTGGGAATATCACGGCTCGGACTTCGCGGCGGACGCCGCGCTGATGGCCGGCAATCCCAGGGTCAAGGAATGGTGGGCTTTGACCGATCCCTGCCAGCAAAAACTCTCCACCGGCAAGGACGGCGAATGGTGGGCGGCGATGGAGGAGGTGTTTCATCATGATTGACGACGCAAAAATCACCGCCGGGCTCGGCAAATGCTATTCCGGCGTGGTGCACGACATGATGCGCGCCATGGGCCTGCGCAACTTCACGCTGCCGCACGAGATCACGCCGCTGATGCCGGAAAAGACGCTGTGCGGCCCCGCCTTCACGATCGAGGGCCGCGTCGACGATACCGCCGATGCGCACGCCACCTTGATCGAATGGACCGGCCTGCTGTCGAAAGCGCCCGCCGGCCATGTCTGGGTCTGCCAGCCGCACACCCATGATCTGGCCCAGATGGGCGAACTGTCGGCCGAAACGCTGCAGAAGAAGGGGGTCTTGGGTTGCGTGCTCGACGGCATGGCGCGCGACACCAATTTCCTCATCGAGATCGGTTTCCAGACCTGGCGGCGCGGCCACACGCCCAAGGACATTGTTGGCCGCTGGCTGCCGACCCGGACCGGAGCGCCGATCCATATCGGCGACGTGATGATCGAACAGGGCGATTTCCTGCTTGGCGACCGCGACGGCATGGTGCGTGTACCGCGCGCCCTCGCCGCGGAGATCGCCGAAAAATCCGCCGTGGCGATGGCGACGGAAAGCAAGGTGCGCACCGCTATCATCGGCGGCGTCGATCCGCAGCAAGCCTATCTGAAATACGGGAAATTCTGATGATCGTCTCCGGGCTCGAGGTCAGGGCATGTTCGGCAAGCCGCAGCGCGGAAGCCGAGGCGCTGCGCGGCCAGGCGGGCGGCGCGCGCCATGACTTCCTCGTCTACACGATCAGGACCGAATGCGGCCGCTCGGCCTCGATGTTCGGCTTCGCCGGCGCGAGCGCGCGCGGATCGGCCCACATCGCGGCCTCGCTGGCGCCGCTGCTCAAGGGCCGCAGCGTGCATGACCGCGAGGCGCTTTGGCGCGACTTCCGGCAACGCGACCGGATGTGGGGCCATTTCCCCGTCTATGTCTGGGGGCCGATCGACACCTGCCTGTGGCTGCTGGCGGCCGACGCCGCGGGCTTGCCGCTCTATCGCTACATCGGCGCCGCGCGGCACGCGATACCGACCTATGTCAGCTCGATGTTCCTCGAAACGGCGGACGACTACGTCGCCGAGGCCGAGGCGGTGAGAAAGCAGGGCTTCGCCGCCTACAAGCTGCATCCGCCGGGCAGATCGGTCGAAGCCGATCTCGAGATCCATGCCGCGGTGCGCAAGGCGGTCGGAGACGATTTTCCGCTGATGAGCGACCCGGTCGCCTTCATGACGCTGCCGGACGCTCTGCGCTACGGGCGCGGGCTCGAGCGTCTCGGCTTCAAATGGTTCGAAGAGCCGATGGCGGACGAAAACATTCCCGCGCTCACCGAACTGACGCGCCAACTCGACATCCCCGTCGTCGGGACGGAGACCATCGCCAAACACCCCTACAGCCTCGCCGACATCGTTGCACGCAATGTGGTCGACGTCATCCGCGCCGACGTCAGCTGGACCGGCGGCGTCACCGGCGTGCTGAAATCGGCGCATCTGGCCGAGGCATTCGCGATGAACTGCGAAATCCACACCGCGATCTTCCACCCGCTGGAACTGGTGAACCTGCATCTGTGCGCGGCGATCGGCAATTGCACCTGGTTCGAACTGCTTGGGCCGGTCGAGGATTTCGACTTCGGCCTCAAGGGCGGGCTGCCGATCGAAAACGGCGTCGCCACATTGCCCGACACGCCGGGCCTTGGGCGCGAACTGGACTGGGATCTGGTCGACAATTCGACACTCGAGGTGATGGGTTGAGCGCGCCGCAAAACATCTCGGCCTCGCATCGGCTGCTGCGCCTGTCCGCGTCGGACAATGTGCTGGTCGCCACCGGCCAGGTCGACGCCGGTCTGGCGGGCATCAATGGCGGCGGCGTCATCGACGTCCTCAAACCGGTGACGCTTGGCCACAAGATTGCCGCGCGGCGCATCGAGCCGGGTGAAAAGATCATCAAATACGGCGTTCCCATCGGCTCGGCGACCAGCCCGATCGAGGCCGGGGAACACGTGCACGTCCACAATATGAAAAGTGACTACACGCCGACCCATGCGCTGACAGAAACGGCGGACGGAGACACATGATGCGCGGCTATCTGAGAGCGGACGGGCGCAAGGGCATCCGCAACCATGTCGTCGTCGCCTATCTGGTCGAATGCGCCCACCATGTGGCGCGCGAAGTGGCGATGCCGTTCAGAGCCCAGGGCGCGCAGGTCATCGGTTTTCCGGGCTGCTACCCGAACGCCTACGCCCAGCAGATGATGGAGCGGCTTTGCACCCATCCCAATGTCGGTGCGGTCCTGCTGGTGTCGCTTGGTTGCGAGAGCTTCGACCGCTTCCACCTTGCCAAGATCGTCGCCGACAGCGGTCGTCCGGTCGAGACTGTCGTCATTCAGCGGGTCGGCGGCACGCGTATTTCCATTGGCCGCGGCCAGCAATGGATCGCCCGCCAGATCGAGGCTCTCGCCGCCGCCGAAACGGTTCCGATGGACGTCTCCGAACTGGTCGTCGGCACCGTTTGCGGCGGCTCCGACGGCACCAGTGGCCTGACCGGCAATCCCGCCGTCGGTCTTGCCTTCGACCGTCTGGTGGCGGCGGGCGCTGCCTGCATATTCGAGGAGACCGGCGAATTGATCGGTTGCGAGGCCATCATGGCGGACCGCGCCAGTACGCCCGAACTGGCGGTTGAACTGCGGCGCTCGGTGGAGAAGGCCGCGAGCTACTACGCCACGCTTGGGTACGGGTCGTTTGCGGCCGGCAATGCCGAAGGCGGCCTGTCGTCGATCGAGGAAAAGTCCATGGGCGCCTACGCCAAATCCGGCAGCTCGCAGATCGCCGGCTTGATCAAGCCTGGCGACATTCCACCGCGCGGCGGTCTCTATCTGATGGACGTCGTACCGGACGGCGAGGTGCGCTTCGGCTTCCCCAATATCAACGACACCGCCGAGATCGTCGAGATGATGGCGTCGGGCGCGCATGTGACGCTGTTTGTGACCGCGCGCGGCTCGGTCGTCGGCTCGGCGATTTCGCCAGTCATCAAGGTGTGCGCCAACCCGGAAACCTACGAGCGCATGGCCGACGACATGGATGTCAACGCCGGCCGCGTGCTCGCCGGGACGCCGTTGGCCGAGGTCGGCGACGAAATCTACGACCTGACGCTCGCGGTCGCATCCGGGGCCCAGACCAAATCCGAGGAACTCGGCCATGCCGAATTTGTCCTCACCTACAAGAGTTTCGAGCCGATAGGCCCGGCTTGCCTGCCACGATAGGAGAAAAGATGGGACGGCTTGAAGGAAAAACCTGCCTGATCACCGCAGCCGGCCAGGGCATCGGCCGCGCCACCGCCGAGGCGTTTGTCGCGGAAGGCGCGCGCGTTTTCGCCACCGACATCAACGCCGAGGCGGTGATGTCGATCGCAGGCGCCGAGGGTCGGATGCTGAATGTGCTCGACGCGGACGCTATCGCGGCCTTTGCCGCCGACACCGGCCCGGTCGACGTCCTGTTCAACTGCGCCGGCGTCGTGCACGCCGGCTCGATTCTCGACTGCCCGGAAAGCGATTGGGATTTCGCCTTCGGCCTGAACGCCAAGGCGCAGTACCGACTGATCAAGACCTATCTGCCGGGCATGCTCGAAAAGGGCAAAGGGTCGATCATCAACATGGCGTCGGTTGCGTCGAGCATCAAGGGCGTGCCGAACCGCTTTGCCTACTGCGCGTCGAAAGCGGCGGTGATCGGGCTGACCAAGGCGGTCGCCGCCGACTTCGTGACCCGCGGCGTCCGCTGCAACGCGATCTGCCCCGGCACGGTGGAGAGCCCGTCGCTGCACGATCGGCTGCGCGCCACCGGCGACTACGACAAGGCGATGCGCGATTTCATCGCGCGGCAACCGATGGGCCGCATCGGCGACCCGGCCGAAATCGCGGCGCTGGTCGTCTACCTGGCGTCCGACGAGAGCGGTTTTACCACTGGGCAGACGCACATCATCGATGGCGGCTGGGTGAATTGAAGCGGGACGAAGGGAAAGAATGTGAAACTGCTGCGTTTTGGCGAGCCGGGGAAAGAACGCCCCGGCGTTCTCGATGACAAGGGCCGCATTCGCGATCTGTCGGGCCTGGTCGCCGACATTGCCGGTCCGGTGCTGGAAAACCTGGACCTGCTCACAGGTGTCGATGTCGAAAAACTGCCTGTCGTCATCGGCAGCCCGCGCATCGGGCCGCCGGTCGGCGGCGCCGGCAAGTTCATCTGCATCGGGCTGAACTATTCCGACCACGCCTCCGAAACCGGCGCCACCGTGCCGCCGGAGCCGATCATCTTCATGAAGGCGACAAGCGCGATCTGCGGGCCGAACGATCCCGTCATCATTCCGCGCGGCTCGGAAAAGACCGATTGGGAGGTCGAACTTGCGGTGGTCGTCGGCAAGCGCGCCAAATATGTAGCCCAGGCCGACGCCATGAAACACGTCGCCGGTTTCTGCGTCACCAACGACGTTTCCGAACGCGCCTTCCAGATTGAGCGTTCGGGCCAATGGACCAAGGGCAAGAGCTGCGACAATTTCGGCCAGATCGGCCCATGGCTGGTGACGCCGGACGAGGTCGGCGATCCGCAGAACCTGAAAATGTGGCTGCGGGTCAACGGCCAGACGATGCAGGACGGTTCGACGGCGACCATGGTCTACGGCGTCGCCTATCTGGTCCACTATCTCAGCCAGTTCATGACGCTGCATCCGGGCGACATCATCTCGACCGGCACGCCGCCCGGCGTCGGCATGGGCATGAAGCCGCCGCGCTATCTGAAGCCCGGCGACGTCATCGAACTCGGCATCGAACGTCTCGGCGCGCAGCGGCAGGAGGTCCTTGCGGACATCTGAGATCGGGACACGGCGCGGCGCATACGAATGGGCGGATTGTCGCCCTGACAACTCAAAAAGGGAGGAAACGATGAAAATCAAAGCTTGGATGAAAACCGCTGCATTGGGCGCAGCGTTTGCGCTGCTGGCTCAAGGCGCACTTGCCGCGGAATGGCGGCTCGGCAATATCCTGCCGCCCGACCATCCCGCCAACAAGGCGCTCGAGGAGGCTGCGGCAAAGATCAGGGAACGAACTGAAGGCCGCATCGACATCAAGGTATTTCCCGCCGGTCAGATTGGCGCCGCCAAGGAAATTATCACCGGCATGACGGTCGGAACCCATCAGATGGCCTTTGACGGCGCCGGCGTTCTCAGTCAGTGGACCAGCGAACTGGGGGCGCTGGAGGCGCCGTTCCTCGCCAAGGATTTCGATCATCTGAAGCGAATGGTCGCAAGCAAGAAGGGCCAGGAAATCATCGCCAAGCTGCGAGCCGATCACGGTTTGCGGCTGCTGGACGTCTGGTACTACGGCGCCCGCAACATGACCAACAATGTCCGGCCGATCAATTCGGTCGCCGACATGAACGGTCTCAAGATGCGCGTGCCCGAAGTCAAGCTCAGCCTTGAATTCATGAAGGCGCTGGGCGCGCGGCCGACGCCGATGGCGTTCCCTGAACTTTATCTGGGCATGCAGACCGGCGTCGTCGACGGTCAGGAAAACCCGTTGCCGACGATCAATTCGGCAAAATTCTACGAAGTCCAGAAATATCTCGCGCTGACCTCGCACCTTGTGCAGTTCGTCGCCCCGGTCGTCGCCGAAGATGCATGGCAGGCGGCTTCGGAAGCCGACCGCGCCGTCGTCGTCGACGTGCTGAAGAACCAGGGCCTCGAATATGACGCCCAGATCGCCAAGCTCGAGGCCGACCTGGTGGGAGAGCTCGAAAAGAAGGGCATGCAGGTGACGCGGCCCGACCGCGCCGAATTCGCCAAGGCCGTCGCCCCGATCTTCGGCCAGTTCGAGGACGCCTGGGGCAAGGGGACCTACGAAGCCCTGGCGGCCGTCGAGTAACCGGATCCGCGCCCGCCGCCTCGAAGCGGCGGGCGCACCGATCGTCATCGCAGCGGGAGCCACGCCGTGAAACTGCTCGAAAGGCTCGAGGACGGGTTTGTCATTGCCCTGTTCCTGGGCGCGCTCGCCGCACTGACGGCGCAACTCCTCAGCCGCTATTTCCTCGTCTACCAGTTTCCCTGGACCGAGGAACTGGCGCGGTTCCTGTTCACCTGGTTCGTGTTCTTCGGCGCGGCCAACATCATGCGGCGCGGCGACCTGATCGCGGTGACGCTCGCGCCCGACATGCTGCCCGACCGGCCGCGCGCCGCCATCGCCATCGTCATGCATCTGATCGGGGCCGTGTTCTTCGCGGTTCTGGTGTGGACAGGCGTCATCCTGGTGAAAAAGGTCGCCGGCCTGCCGACGATCGCAATGGGCGTTTCATCGTCGTTTGAATACGCCGCGGTTCCCGCCGCCAGCCTGATCATGTGTGCCCGCTCGCTGCGCCGGGCGTTTGACATCTGGCGCAACGGCCTGCCGCGCGGCGAAGCCGCCACTCTGATCTAGGGAACCCCGGCAATGGCCCTTTTGCTCATACTCTGGATCGTGCTGCTCGTGCTCGGCATGAGCGTCGCGCTGACGCTCGGCGTATCCTCGCTTGTCCAACTGCTTGCCGACGGCACGCCGATCGTGGTCATGGCGCAGCGGATGACGAAGGCGATGTCGGACTCGTTTCCGCTTCTGGCGGTTCCTTTCTTCATCTTCGCCGGCAATCTGATGAACACCGGCGGCGTCACCGAGCGCATCTTCGGCTTCGCCCGGGTGCTCGTGGGCCATTTCCGCGGCGGCCTCGGCCATGTCAACGTGCTGGCTTCGGTGATCTTCTCCGGCATGTCCGGTTCGGCGCTGGCCGACGCCGGCGGCCTCGGCAACATGGAAATCAAGGCGATGCGCCAGGCCGGTTATGACGCGGGTTTCGCCGGCGCGGTCACGGTGGCGTCGTGCATCATCGGCCCGATGATTCCGCCCTCGATCCCGATGGTGCTCTACGGCGTGCTGGCCGACGTCTCAATCGGTCGGCTTTTCCTGGGCGGCGTCGTTCCCGGCCTTCTGACCGCCGTGGCGCTGATGATCATGGTCGCCTGGTTCGCCAAAAAGCGCGACTATCCGCGCGACCCGACGCCGACGCTTCGCGAAGTCGCCGTCTCCGCCAAACGCGCTGCCCTGCCGATCCTGACGCCGGGCGTGATCATCGCCGGCATCGCCTTCGGCTTCTTCTCGCCGACGGAGGCCGCCGTCGTCGCCTCGCTCTACGCCATGTTCCTGTCGATGGTGGTCTATCGCGAGATGGGTCTTAAGGACCTGGCCGTCGTGATCCTCGACACGGTGCGCATGACCGCCAACGTCTGCATGATCGTGGCGACCGCAAGCGTGTTCGCCTGGATCCTCGCTGCCCACCAGGCGCCGATGCATCTGGCGGCGTGGCTGCTGACGCTGACGTCAGACCCGCTGATGCTGCTCTTGATCATCAATATCGCGGTGTTCATCGCGGGCTTCTTCGTCGAGGGCCTGGCGATCATGATCCTGGTTGTGCCGGCGCTTGCGCCGACGCTGGCCTCGAGCGGCATCGATCCGGTACATTTCGGCGTTGTCTTCATCTTCAATCTGATGATCGGCCTGATGACGCCGCCGATGGGCGTCGGTCTGTTTGTCGTCTCGGGCGTTTCGGGCATCAAGCTTGAAACGCTGATCCGTTCGACGCTGCCGTTCCTGGTCCCTTTGGCCATCGTGCTGCTGATGTTGATGTTCATTCCCGGACTGGTGACCTGGTTGCCCAATCTGGTGCTCGGCGCGCAGTAGAAGGCGTCGGATGGCGGCCGCGTTTGAACGGCTAACGGCCGGGGGGCGATCCTGTCTGGGAGCGTTTCGGTCTGACCGTGAAATGGTCTAGAACCTGACCGGGCGGCCTTCGCGCGCCGAGGTCTGGGCCGCATGGCCGATCGCCACCGCCCAGCGCCCGTCGTCCAGCGACACCTCGGCCGGTGTCCCGGCGCGCGCCGCGTCGACGAACCGCCGGTGCTGGTAATAGGTCGAGCCGTTGTGGTCGCCGGCGGCCAGCAGCGCCGGGTCGACGGGGATGTCGAGCGTTCGCGGCCCCGCCGGCTGCCGCGGGCTGACGATCACCTGAGCGGTCGGCGGCGCGCCCAGATGCGCCGGCCAGAACCGCCCCGGACCGGGCACCAGGCACTCGATCTTGCCCTTGGGGCCAACCGCCGAGATCTCTTCCTGGAAACGGCTGCCTTCGGCGAACATGCACAGTTCCAGCATGGCGCGCGCCCCCGAGGCGAAGTCGACCAGCACATAGCCATGGTCCCAGATGTCCGGGGTCTCTCCGTCATAACGCTCGTCGAGATGGTTCACCGCCTGCCCGGCGCTCGCCATCACCTGGACCGGATCGGATTTGAGGATCAGCCGCATCAGGTCGAAGAAGTGGCAGCATTTTTCGACGAAGGTGCCGCCGGTGTTGCGGTTGAAACGGTTCCAGTCGCCGACCTTGGCGAGGAACGGAAACCGGTGCTCGCGGATCGTCAGCATGCGGATGCCGCCGGTGGCCGCCTCGGCGTCGGCGATCAGCGCCGCGATCGGCGGCATGTAGCGATACTCCATCGCCACCCATGCCAGCGGCAGCGCGGCGCCGATCCCGGCCAGCTTATCGGCGTCGGCCGGATCGGTGAACAGCGGCTTTTCCACCAGCACCGGCAGCGGCCGGGCCGCCGCCACCTGCTGCAACTGTTCGACATGGCGGAAATTCGGGCTGGCGATCAGTACGCAGTCGACGCCCGGCGTCGCCAGAAGCGCGGCGATCGACGCCGCCGGCCGCGCGCCCGGCGCAAGCTGCAGCGCCTGCGCCGTCATCTCCTCGTCCGGCTCGAAGATCGCCGCCACATGGGCGTCGCCCAGCAGCCGGATGTTGCGGATGTGCTCCTGGCCCATCATGCCGCAGCCGATGATGCCGTATCCTGTCGAGGGTCTTGTCATTGTCATCCTTTCAGCGGAAGCGGGCGACGTAGCGGGCGAGCCGGTGGTCGAACCAGGTTCGCGAATATTCCGCCTTGATGTCCGACCCGTCCCAGGCGATGCGCTCGACGAAGCCGGCGGCGTCGCCGGCTTTCAGCCGGAACGCCTCCGGGCTCCAGTCCGGGGCAGGGCCAACGCCGATGCGGTCCTCGATGCGCGAGATCGTGAACCCCAGCGCCACGCGGTAATGCAGGTAGAGCGATTCCGAAATCGCGCCGGCGTCGATGCGTCTGGCCCGTCCGCCGTCCAGCCAGATCTCCTCCAGCGCCGCGGCGACGCCGTTGAGGCGGC
This sequence comes from Phyllobacteriaceae bacterium UBA1940, assembly GCA_002336975.1. Taxonomy (GTDB): domain Bacteria; phylum Pseudomonadota; class Alphaproteobacteria; order Rhizobiales; family Rhizobiaceae; genus Mesorhizobium_A. The sequence continues at coordinate 24,866 of DDFA01000030.1, read as the reverse complement.
GCAGGCGCCTGATCCGGTGGGCGTTGGCCGCCGGGCCGAAATCGGGCAGGCCGGCCGGTTTCGGCAGCCGTTCGATCGACAGGGTCTCCGCCGTCGGCAGTCCGCCGCCTTCGATCAGTTCAAGCCGGAAGAACGCATAGATCCCCAGCGCCGCGGCGCTGGCGCGGACATAGTTTCCCGAACCCTGGACGCGCTCCAGCACGCCCCGCCCGGTCAGGTCGAGCAGCGCCCGGCGCAAGGTGCCGACCGCGACGTCGAACTGCGCCGCCATCTCCCGCTCGGGCGGCAGCCGCGCGCCGTCGGGCAGCCGCCCGGCGCCGATCTCGCGCAGCAGCAGCTCGCTGATCTGCACGTGGATCGGCAGCGGACCGCGCGTCTGCGTCGCGCGCCTGCCGTCCCCTGTGCGTGTCAGTTCGATCTCCATCACCGGTCGCCGGAAAATTGATATAGCATTGATCTACATAATTGCACGTGATACGCAAGTGCAAATCCAGTCACACGGGTGAGCAAAATGACGGTCGTTCCGATTACCTCAGCCGATGTCGACGCTGCCGAAGTATCCTGGTTTTCGGCCCTTTGTTCCGACGATTACCAGTATCTCGGCGTTCCTGACGGGGCGCTGCGGTCGAGCTGGAAACACTGTTCCGACATCGTCAGGCAGTCCGAGGAGCTGGGCTTCCGCAACATCCTGTGCCCGTCCTCCTACCAGGTCGGGCAGGACACGCTGAGCTTTGTCGCCGGCTGCGCGCCGATCACCTCGAAGATCAATTTCCTGGCGGCGGTGCGCTGCGGCGAGATGCAGCCGATCATGCTGGCGCGCACCATCGCCACGCTCGACCACATGCTCGAGGGGCGGCTCACCGTCAACATCATCTCGTCGGACTTTCCCGGCGAGACCGCCGACAGCGCCTTTCGCTACCAGCGCTCGCGCGAGGTGGTGCAGATCCTGCGCCAGGCGTGGTCGCGCGACGAGTTCGACTTCGAGGGGCAGGTCTATTCCTTCAAGGGCCTGACCACCGCGCCGGCGAAGCCGTACCAGCAGAACGGCGGCCCACTGCTCTATTTCGGCGGCTATTCGCCCGACGCGCTCGACCTGTGCGCCGAGCAGTGCGACGTCTACCTGATGTGGCCGGCCAGGAAAGAGGAACTCGCCAGCCACATGAAGGCGGTGCACCAGCGCGCCGAAACCCATGGCCGCACCCTCGACTACGGCCTGCGCGTCCACATGATCGTGCGCGACACCGAAGCCGAGGCGCGCGACTACGCCCGCATGCTGGTGTCGAGGCTCGAGGACGGGCAGGGCGCGGCGATCCGCTCGCGCGCGCTGGACGCGAAGTCGCTGGGGGTCGCCCGCCAGGCGCACAATCGCGACCTGGCCGATGCCGAAGGTTATGTCGAGCCGCATCTGTGGACCGGCGTCGGCCGCGCCCGCTCCGGCTGCGGCGCGGCGCTGGTCGGCTCGGTCGACCAGGTGCTGAGCGAACTCGAGGCCTACCGCAAGATGGGCATCCGCGCCTTCATCTTCTCCGGCTATCCGCATCTCGACGAATGCCGGCATTTTGGCGAAAAAGTCATGCCGCACCTGAAGACCTGCTCGCTGCCGCAGGTCTACGGCCGGGTTCCGGCGTCAACCCCGGCGACGCCGCTCGGCGTGGGGCCGCGCCAGTGACGCCGCGGGTTTCGCTTGCCGGCGACGTCGAGCTGTCGCGCATCGTCTACGGCATGTGGCGGCTGGCGGACCGCTCGCATCCCTCGCCCGGCGAGGTCCAGGCCAGGGTCGAAGCCTGCCTGGCGCAGGGGGTGACGACCGTCGACCACGCCGACATCTATGGCGGCTACGTGGTCGAGGGCCTGTTCGGCGCGATGCTCAGGCAGGCGCCTGGTCTGCGCGACCGGATCGAGATCGTCAGCAAATGCGGCATCGTCGCCTCGGTCGGCGTTTACGCCGGCGCCCGCGTCAAGCACTACGACACCAGCGCGGCGCATATCGAACGATCGGTCGAGCGTTCGCTTCGCGAACTGGCGACCGATCGCATCGACCTGTTGCTGATCCATCGCCCCGACCCGCTGATGGATCACCGCGAAACCGGCGCGGCGCTCGACCGGCTGGTCGCCTCCGGCAAGGTTCGTTCCGTAGGCGTTTCGAATTTCAGGCCCTACGATTCCAGCCTGTTGCAGTCGGCGATGCGGAGTCCGCTGGCGACCAACCAGATCGAACTGTCGCTGCTGGCCAGCGAAGCTTTCGTCAATGGCGACGTCGCCTGGCTGCAACAGCGTGACAGGCCGGTGATGGCCTGGTCGCCGCTTGGCGGCGGTCGCCTGTTCGACCCGGCCAACCGTGACCTGGTCGAGCGTCTGACGGCGCTCGGCCAGCCTTACGGCGTCGACGCGACGGCGGTCGCCATCGCCTGGCTGCTATTCCACCCCGCGCGGATCCTGCCGGTGATCGGAACCAACGCGCCGCCGCGCATCGCCCGCATCGCCGATGCGCTCAAATTTCCGATGGACCGGCAGACCTGGTTCGAACTCTATGAAATCGCGCTGGGCAGGGAGGTGCCGTGATGTTTGTCGACACAGCGGCGGCCGACGTCGCATGTTCGCCGGGCGTCGCTGGCCCGCCGGCCGACACCAGGCCGTTGCGCAACGGTTTTGGCCGTTTCGCCACCGGCGTCACCGTCGTCACCACCCGCTGTCCCGACGGCCCGGTCGGCATCACCGCCAACAGCTTTTCCTCGGTGTCGCTCGATCCGCCGCTGGTGTTGTGAAGCATCGGCCGCGGTTCCAGCCGGTTCGCCGCATTCGCCAATGCCGGGCATTTCGTCATTCATGTGCTCGGCGTCGAACAGGCGGAACTGTGCCGGCGTTTCGCCCGATCGGGACATGATTTTGCCGGCCTGCCTTTCGCGTATGACGCCGAAGGCGCGCCGCTGCTTGACGATGCGCTCGCCCGGTTCGAATGCGCCACCGTCGACCGCTTCGAGGCCGGCGACCACCTGATGCTGCTGGGCCGCGTGCTGCGCATGTCGGCCCGCGAGGGCGAGCCGATGGTGTTCGCCGCGGGACGTTACCGGAGGTTTGCCGAGGACAGGTGAGGGGACAGCCGCACGCCGATTTCGCCTTTCGCCGCGGGCGCCGGCCCGGTGGACTGGCGTTCGACCAGACGGCAGGCCAGTTCGACGCGCCGCGCCAGCATCGGCCCGCCGCCGAGATGGTCGAGCAGCAGGCTCAGCGCCTCCGATCCCATTTCCCGCATCGGAATGTGCATCGCCGTCAGCGGCGGCGTGCTGAAGGCCGATTGCGGCAGGTCGTCCATGCCGATGACCGAGACTTGCTGCGGAACCGATACGTTGCGCTGCGCAAGCCCGCGGATCGTTCCGAAGGCGAGGCTGTCGCCGGCCGTCAGCACCGCCGTGAAGTCGAGGCCGCGCGCCGCGATGCGGCGCGCGATCGCCTCGGCGGCGAGATCGGGCAGCCAGTCCTCGACCTCCACCACCAGGTCCTCGATATGGCCGACGCCGGCGGCGACCAGCGCGTCGCGCCAGCCCTCGAACCGCCGCTGGATGGTGCGCCGGCCGCTGCGCATCATGAACAGGATGCGCCGGTGGCCGAGGCCGATCAGGTGCGACGTGGCGAACTGGGCGGCCGCGCGATTGCATGGCGTCACGCTGGAATGACGCATGAACGGATCGTCGCCATTGATCAGCACGATCGGTTTGGAAAAGCCTTCGGCCAGCGGCAGCATGTCGTCCTCGAGCGTCAGGAACAGGCAGCCCGCCACTGCGTCGTCGGCTTCCGCCTCGCCCAGCAGCGCCGCTTCGTCGGCGCTGCTAGCCACCGGCCGGGTCGCCAGTTCGACGCCGAGCACGCGGGCGCGCTCGTTGAGGCCGTCGAGCACGTGAAAGGTGAACTGGGCGCGCGAATTGTCGATCATCGCGGCGCTGCTGGCCGCGACGATGACCTTGCGGCCGACCACGGAGGTCGGGATCGCATAGTTCAACTGCCGCGCCGCCTCGATGATCGTCGTGCGCACCGGTTCGCGCACTCCGGTCGCGCCGGTCAGCGCCCGCGACGCGGTCGAGACCGAGACGCCGCATCGCTGCGCGATCTCTTCCAGCCTGACCCGCCGGTTCGGTTTGCCGCGTTTTCCGTCCATCTGTCCGCCTGCCTTTGCCCGACATTGAAAAAAATTTGCAGATTGCGCAATACTGAAATGAATGTGACCCTTTGGAAATGGCGGCTTGGAGGAGCCGCGGGAGGATCGATGACGCTTGACGCAAGACAGGTAGAGACCGTGCTTTCGCGCCTCGTCAAAGGCATGACCGGCCTGCGCGCCGACGGCCGCTTCGTCGAACCCAATCTCGACGGCACCCCCGGCGACTATGTCTCCTTCGACAGCTGGGAGTGGCCGCAGGGCGTCGGCCTCTACGGTCTGGTCAAGTTGTGGACGCAGACCGGCGACGCCGCGCTTCTGGCGACCGTCGAGGACTGGTATGACCGCCGCATCGCCGCCGGCCTGCCGCCGATGAACGTCAACACCACCGCCCCCATGCTGGCCTTGAGCGAACTGTGGCGCCGCCGCCGCCAGCCGCGTTTCGAGGCCGTCCTCTCCGATTGGGCCGAGCGGGTGGTCAACGCCATGCCGCGCACCCCCGAAGGCGGCTTCCAGCACAATGTCTCCGACAAGATCAACGACGACGAATTGTGGGACGACACCCTGTTCATGGTCGCGCTGTTTCTCGCCTCCTGGGGCCAGGCGACGGGCCAGCGCCGCTTTGTCGACGAGGCCGAGCGGCAGTTTCTGGTTCACGCCCGCTATTTGGCCGACACGTCGACCGGCCTGTGGTTCCACGGCTGGACATTCGCCGGCCGGCACAATTTCGCCCGCGCCCTGTGGGGTCGGGGCAACAGCTGGATCACGGTCGGCATCCTCGACCTTGTCGACATGGCGGAACTGTCGCCGGCGGTGCGCGATCATCTGCTGGGCGTGCTCGGCGCGCAGATCGACGCTTTGCTCAGGCTCCAGGCGCCGTCGGGCGCATGGCGCACCCTGCTCGACGATCCGGACTCCTATGAGGAAATCTCGGCCACCGCCGGCTTCGGCTATGGCCTGATGAAGGCCGCCCGCATCGGACTGGCCGGCGACAATTGCCGCCGGGCGGGGCAGCGGGCGCTTGCGGCGGTGATGAACAATATCAGCGCCGACGGCGTGGTCGGCAATGTCTCCTACGGCACCCGCATGGGCCACGACCTGCAGTTTTATCGCGATATTCCGATCCAGCCCACCGGCTACGGCCAGGCCCTGTCCATCCTTTGCCTTGTCGAGGCGCTGGAGACCATCGGCATCGAGGAGAAGGCGGCATGATGCGCACGCTCTACGGCGTCGGCCCCGCCGACATCCCTGCCATGGACACCGATCGGCTGCGCGCCGAGTTTCTCGTCGGGGACCTGTTCGCGCCAGGCGAAATCCGCTTCGTCTACACCCATGTCGACCGCATGATCCTCGGCGGCGCCGTGCCCCTGGCCGCGCCGCTGGCGTTTGGCGACGGCGCCGGCGTCGGCACCGAGTATTTCTTCACCGCGCGCGAAATGGGCGTCGCCAATCTCGGCGGCGCCGGGTCGGTGACCGTCGACGGCAAGCGGTTCGTCGTGGCCAACCGCGACATCGTCTATGTCGGGCGTGGCGCGAAGTCGGTCGAGCTGTCCAGCGATGACGCAGCCCGTCCCGCGCGCTTCTACATGAACTCGGTTCCTGCCGGCGCCGACATCCCGCACCGGCTGATCGCCCGCGCCGAAGGCAAGCCGCTCGATCTGGGAGACGCCGACCGGGCCAACAGGCGCCGCCTCGTCATGTATATTCATCCCGAGGTCGCGCCGTCCTGCCTGCTGTTGATGGGCATCACCGATCTGGCGCCCGGCAGCATCTGGAACACCATGCCGCCGCATCTGCACGAGCGCCGGATGGAAGCCTATTGCTATTTCGAACTCTCGCCCGACGACCGCGTCGTGCACCTGATGGGCCGACCCGACCGGACGCGCCATCTCATCGTCGCCGACGGCGATGCGGTCCTGTCGCCGGCCTGGTCGATCCACATGGGGGCGGGAACCGGTCCCTATGCATTCGTCTGGGGCATGACCGGCGAGAACCAGGCTTACAACGACGTCGCGCCGGTCGCGATCAAGGATCTGAAATGAAGCCTGCGCCCGCATCGTCCGAATTCCGTCACGCGCTGCGCCGGCCGCTGGCCTCTGGCGCGCCGGTGACCTACTGGCGGCTCGGCGAGACCGTCGAGGCGCGCTACGACGTGCCGGATCAGCCGATGAAGGGCGAGATGGACCCCTTTTTCTTCCTGACCAAGCACAAGAACTTCATCCCGCACGAATATCCCTGCCGCACTCTCTTCGGCGCGCAGCGCCGCGGCAAACGCCCCGAAATTACCGCCGAGGCCCGCATGGGCCGGGTCTGGCTGCCGTTCGCATCGCCGCGTGTCGATCTGTCGGGTTTCTGGTTCCGGCCGACGGTGATCGGCACATGGGCGCAGACCTCGATCGAAACGCAGCGGGCCGGATCCGCGCGGCTCAGGCTGCGCACCTGCGGCGGCGCCATCCTGTTCGTCAACGGCCAGGAGGCCGGTTGGATTGCGCCCTATGGCCGCAACCTGGAGACGGCGGAGGAATTTTCGGTCGAGCTGAAGCGCGGCCGCAACGACATCGACGTCTGGTTCGACGATCTCGCCGAGCGTGACGCGCGCTACTATTTCCAGCTCGACTATCTCGACGGTCCCGAGGCCGTGCACGCGCTGCCGATTCCGGTCGACGAGGCCATCGCCGACGCGCTCGAACAGGCGCTCGGCTCGATGCGGTTCGAGCATGCGGCCTATGACGATCAGGACGTCGCGCTGGTCAGCGACGTCGCCATGCCCGCCAACGCCGACATGCTCGCCGTCGTCGAGGGCGATTTCATGTCGATCGACGAGCCGGTGCGCATCAGTTCGGTGCTGAAGAAGGGCGCGAAAAGGCTCGCCATCGCCAGCGCCGCCGGCCTGCCTGCCGATTTTCGTCATTTCCGCATTACGCTCGACATCGGCGGCTACGCCGTCTCGCGCGTCTTCGGCGTCGAGATCTGCCATGCCGCCCGCCAGGGACAGCCGCCGGCCGATCCGGCCGCGCGCATCGCCGAGGCGCTGGACGAGGTCTCCGAACACGCCGAGGGCGACACGGTCTGCGCGCTGGCGCGCCTGTCGAGCGGCCGCGCGGGAGCCAGGACCAACGCGATGATTTCCGCCGCGCTGCCGGCGATCGAGGACTGCCACGACTGCGCCGACTTCATCCTGGTTCCGCTGTTGTGGTCGCGCGCCGTCCATGCGGCGAAGCTCGACCCGGCGCTGGTCAGCCGCATCGACGCAGCGATGCTCGGCTATCGCTACTGGATGGACGAGAACGGCAACGACGTTCAGTGGTATTTTTCCGAAAACCACGCCTTGCTGTTCCACACCGCCGCCTATCTCGCCGGCCATATCCTGCCCGACGCGACCTTTGTCCGCTCCGGCCGGCTCGGCCGCGACCAGTCGGCGATCGGCGCCGCCCGCGTGCGCGCCTGGCTCGACCATTTCGAGCATTGGGAAATGGCCGAGTTCAACTCCGCCCCCTATTTCCCCATCGACCTGAAAGGCCTTTGCGCGCTCTACGCGCTCGCGCCCGACGCCGACATCGCCACACGCGCCGGCAAGGCCGTCGTCAGGCTGCTGGAAATCGTCGCCCGCTCGGCCCATCACGGCCAGATCACCGGCGCGCAGGGCCGTTCCTACGAGCACACGCTGCGCGCCTCGCGCTCGCTCGAACTGTCCGGCGTCTGCCGAATGCTCTGGGGCAAGGGCAATTATGGCGGCCGCTTCCACGCGCTGCCGCAGCTGGCGCTGTGCCTGCGCGATCACGGGCTGACGCTTCCGGACGGGCTTGCCGCCATCGCCTCGGTCGACGGGCCCGAACACTGGCAATGGACATTCGCCCAGGGGCAGGACCGCTTTGCCCGGCTCTACCACTACAAGACCCGCGACTACGCCATGGGCACGGCCGCCGCCTATCGGTGGAATCAATGGGGTTATCAGGAAACAGTCATCCAGCTCCGACTCGGCGCGGACCCCGACGCGCAGATCTGGATCAACCATCCCGGCGAAGTGCTGCAGTCGGGCTACGGCCGTCCCTCGTACTGGGGCGGCTCGGGCACATTGCCGAGGGTGCAGCAATATCGTGGGCTGGCCGTCGTCGTCTTCGACTGCTTTGTCGAACAACCCGATTTCACCCATGCCTGGTTCCCTCGCGAAGCGTTCGCCGCATCGCGCATCGACGGCGGGATCGCGCTGGCCGAAGCCGGCGACGCCTTCGTCGCCATCGCCGCCAGCCGGCCGCTTGAGCTTGTCGCATCCGGCCCCACGGCCGGCAATGAATTGCGGGTGGCGGGGCGCAAGGCGACCTGGATCGTCCGGCTGGGCGACCGGTCCTTGTCGGGCTCGCTCGACGGCTTCGCCGCGCGCTTTGCCGGCCTGGCCGCACGGCCCGGTCCCGACGGCGCGCTGGTCGTCGACGATCCCGACTATGGCGAGGTCGTCTTCGCCGCCGACGGCTCCGCGACCGCGCAAGGACGGCGTGTCGACCCGGCGGACTGGGACATCGCCGGCCAGCCGGTTCGGTTGAATTAGAGGCAGACCATCGGGCTGGGCCCGACACAAAGGGAGGAAGACATGAAGACCAGACTAGGCCTTATCGGCGCGTTCACGGCCACGTTGATGGCGACGAGCGCATTTGCCGGCGACGTGCGGATCATGTGGTATTCCGACGGCGTCGAGGGCGACGTCATCAAGGACCTTCTGGACCGTTTCCAGAAGGACAATCCCGACATCAAGGTCACGCTCGACAATGTCGCGTACAAGGTGGTGCAGGAACAGTTGCCGATCCAGCTCGAGGCCGGCCAGGGCCCCGACATCGCCCGCGTCACCAATATCAAGGAACTTGCCGGTCACTGGCTCGACCTGCGTCCGCTGGTCAGCGACGCCAAATACTGGGAGGACAATTTCGGCTCGACGCTCGACTGGATGCGGCCCGACGGCTCCAACGCCATCACCGGCTTCATGACCCAGCTGACGCTGACCGGCGGCTTCGCCAACAAGACGCTGTTCGACCAGGCCGGCGTGGCGCTGCCGGGCGACAAGGCGACCTGGGACGAGTGGGTCGAGGCCGCCGAAAAGGTCGCCAAGAGCCAGAGCACGGCCGCCGCGATCGCCATCGACCGTTCCGGCCACCGCATTTCCGGGCCCAACGTCTCTTACGGCGCAAACTATATCGGCGCTGACGGCCTGCCGGCCAAGGTCGATGACGGCGTCAAGGCGTTCGGTTCGAAACTGGTGCAGTGGGTCGCCGACGGCAAGATGCTGAAGGAGACCTGGGTGGCGGCCGCCGGCTCGACCTACCGCGCCGCGGCCGACGACTTCATCAACGCCCAGGTGCCGTTCTATTATTCCGGCAGCTGGCAGGTGGCCAATCTGTCGTCCAAGATCGGCGACAATTTCGACTGGGTCGCGGTCGGATCGCCCTGTGGCACGGTCGGCTGCTCCGGTCTCAAGGGCGGCGCCGCGCTGGTCGCCGTCAAATACACGAAGAACCCGGCCGACGTCGCCAAGGTGATGGAATACCTGTCGCGCGAGGACGTCGTGAAGGAATTCTCCGAGCGCACCCTGTTCCTGCCCGCCCACAAGGGCGTCGTCGACAAGGGCGGCCTGAAATGGGCCAGCCAGGACAAGCATGTCGGCCCGGCGCTCGACGCCTTCGTCAAGGCCGCCGGCCAGACCCTGCCCGCGTCCGACGCGCTGCCGGCGTGGAAATGGGCCAGCGCCTATTACGGCGCTCTGGTGACGCGTCTCAGCCAGGTCATGGCCGGCGAGATGAAACTCGACGACGCCTGGGCGCGTATCGACCAGGACATCGCCGACAAGGTTGCCCAGGCCAAGTAGCGGCGATGGCTGGGCGGCTCCCCATCGGGTCAAGGATCGGCGCGGCGCTTGCCGCGCCGGTCTCCTGGCTCGCCATGGCCATCGACGCGCCGCTGAAACTGTGGCAGCGCGTCACCGGCCTTGGCGGCATGGCCGCCTTCTTCGTCGCGCCCAACATGCTGATCTTCGGCGTCTTCGTGCTGGCGCCCTTCGTCATCAACTTCTTCTATTCCACCACCTCGGGCTCGGCCTTCTTCCTCGCCGACCGTACCTATGTCGGCGCCGAGCAATATGCCCGCCTGCTCGACTGCGGCAGCTATCTCGATCCGTCCACCTGCCGCGAGGACCTGTTCTGGAACGCCGTCAACAACACGTTCTGGTTCGTCATCCTGCAGGTCACGCTCCTGATCGTCGTCTCGATGATCACCGCGCTGATCCTCAATCGCGAGATTGTCGGGCGCAGCTTCTGGCGCGCCGTGTTCTTTTTCCCGGTGCTGCTGTCGCCGGTCGTCGTCGGCCTGATCTGGAAGTGGATCCTGCAACGGCAGGGTCTGCTCAATTCGGTCGCGGTGCAGTTCGGCTTCCAGCCGACCGAATGGCTGACCGACAGGTTCTGGGCGTTCTCGGCCAGCATCACGGTGTCCGTCTGGGCTCATATGGGCTTCTTCACCCTGATCCTGCTCGCCGGCCTGCAGGCGATCCCGCGCGATCTCTACGAGGCCGCCGAGATGGACGGAACCAGACCCGGCCGCGTCTTCTGGCGCATCACGCTGCCGCTTCTGATGCCCAACCTTCTGGTCGTGCTCATCCTGGCGCTGATCCGGGCCGTGCAGATTTTTGACGAGGTCTATGTGCTCACCGGCGGCGGCCCCGGCACGTCGACGCTGTTCATCACCCAATATATCTACGAGGTCGGCTTCGCCTCGCTGCTGCGCAATCCGGGCCTCGCCGCCGCCGCCTCGATCATGATGGGTGCGGTGCTGGTGGTGCTCACCCTGATCCAGCTGCAGATCGGCCGGCGCGGCGAAAAGAAGGGCGCGCGCGAATGAGCCGCGTCGTCGATTTCATCACCCGCCGCCGCGGCGGCAAGGGCTGGCACTGGACCGATGTGTTCATCTGGGTCTGGCTGCTCGGCGGCCTGCTGCTGATGTTCGGCCCGGCGGTGTGGCTCACCCTGTCATCGTTCAAGACGCCGCAGCAGCTGGCCGAATTCCCGCCGACGCTGCTGCCCTACGCGGCCGAACAGACGATGGTCGAAGGTTACGACAAGCCGCTCGGCCTGTTCACCGTGACGCTGCCCGACGGCTCGACAAGGATCATGGCGGAGGTCCGTCGCATCGGCATCGTCGCGCAGATGGTCGACCCCGAGGCGCCGGGCGAAATCGTCAAGGTCAACATCGCCGACCGCCAGCCGGTGCGGCAGATGCGTTTCGCGGTCGAGAACTACACCCAGCCCTTCGCCCAGTTCGACTTCCTGCAATATCTCAAGAATTCGGTGTTCGTCACCGTCGTCGCCACCCTGATCACCCTGCTGACCAATTCGATGGCGGCGTTCGCCCTGTCGAAATATCAGTTCCGCGGCCGCAACCTGGTGCTGCTGCTGATCGTCGGCACCTTGATGGTGCCGCTGTCGGTGCTGCTGGTGCCGCTCTATTCGGTGATCAGCGCGGTCGGCCTGTTCGATTCGCTGTGGGGCGTCATCCTGCCCACCGTCGCCACGCCCACCGGCGTCTTCCTGCTGCGGCAATACATGCTGACCATCCCCGACGAACTGATCGACGCGGCGCGCATGGACCATGCCTCGGAATGGCAGATCTACTGGCGCATCATCCTGCCGCTGGCCGCGCCCGCCATGGCGGTGCTCGCCATCTTTTCGGTGGTCTGGCGCTGGAACGATTTCCTCTGGCCGCTGGTCGTCCTGTCGCGCAAGGAGCTCTACACCTTGCAGGTCGGCCTCAACACCTATGCCGGCGAGCTCAACGTCCAGTGGCACTTCATCCTCGCGATGACGGTCGTGACCATGATCCCGGTCGTGCTCGTCTTCATCTTCCTGCAGCGATACATCACCGCCGGCATCGCCGGGTCCGGACTGAAATAGGGAGGGCTGCATGGGACGCATCACGCTCGCCAACATCGACCGCGCCTACGGCAAGCTCAAGATTCTGCACGGCATCGACCTCGACATCCGCGACGGCGAGATGCTGGTGCTGGTCGGCCCGTCGGGCTGCGGCAAGTCCACGCTGCTGCGGCTGATCGCCGGCCTCGACCAGCCGACCGCCGGCACGATCGAGATCGACGGCCGCGACGTCACCAATGTGTCGGCGGCCGAGCGCGGGCTCGCCATGGTGTTCCAGTCCTATGCGCTCTACCCGCACATGACGGTGCGCCAGAACCTCGCCTTCGGCCTGCAGAACATCCGCATGCCCAGGGCTGACATCGACGGGCGGATCGCCGAGGCGGCGCGCATGCTGGAGATCGGAGACTATCTCGACCGGCGTCCGGGCCAGCTGTCGGGCGGCCAGCGCCAGCGCGTCGCCATCGGCCGCGCCGTGGTCCGCAATCCCACCGCCTTCCTGCTCGACGAGCCTCTGTCCAATCTCGACGCCGAACTGCGCATCTCGACCCGCGCCGAGATCGCCGCGCTGCATGAGCGGCTGGCGACCACCATGGTCTATGTGACGCATGACCAGGTCGAGGCAATGACGCTGGCCGACCGCATCGTCGTCATGCGCGCCGGCCGCATCGAACAGGTCGGCCGTCCGCTCGATCTCTACAATGAGCCCGCCAATCTGTTTGTCGCCGGTTTTATCGGCGCGCCGCGCATGAACCTTTTGCCCGGCAAGGTGAAGGCGGCGACGCCGTCGGCGGTCACCGTCGCCGGACCGGGCGGGCTCGACCTTACCGTTGCCGCCGACGGCTCGAAGCTGAAACCCGGCGACGACGCCACCGTCGGCGTCCGCCCGCACGACATGGCCATCGGCGAGGGCAAGGGGGCGGGCGTCGAGGTGAAGGTGACCCTGGTCGAGGCGCTGGGGCCGGAAACAGTGGCGCATGGGCTGACCGCCGAGGGCCAGAAGCTGGTGGCGGTATTGAGCGGCCAGCGTCACGACGCCGGCGGCGACGCGGTCAAGATGACGTTCGACGCGGCCCGCGCCCATCTGTTCGACGGCGAAGGACTGCGGGTCGGCGCGTCAACAGCGCAGTGATTCTCGTCGTTACCGGGCCCGTCCCGGCGCTTTCGCCGCCAGCCTGCGGCCCACCCACGACAGGTAGGAGCAGGACACCAGGAACCACGCGCCGACGAACACATAGGCTTCCAGCGCCTGGTTGCCCCACTGGACTTCGCTGAACGCCATGCGCGCCGTTGCGTTGAGATCGAACAGGCCCAGCACCACGACCAGCGACGTGTCCTTGTAGGCGCCGATGATGGAGTTGACCAGCGCCGGCATTGCGCGGTCGATGGCCTGCGGCAACAGCACCAGTCTTGCGGTTTGCCAGAACCCCAGACCGAGAGCCGACGCCGCTTCGTGCTGGCCGCGCGGCAACGACAGCAGACCGCTGCGCACGTCTTCGGCAAAATAGGATGCGTGAAAGAAGATCAGGGCGATCAGCACGGCGGTGATCGGGTCGATCGACGTTCCCTTGGGCATCATCAGCGGCAGCACGAAGACGCCGACGAACAGCAGCGTCACCATCGGCACGCCGCGCATCGCCTCGATATAGACTGCCGAGAACCGCCCGATCAGCCGGTAGCGCGTCTGGTAGCGGCCAAGCGCAAGCAGCACGCCGAGCGGCAACGCCAGCGCCAGCGCAATCGTCGACAGCATCAACAGGATCGGCAGTCCGTTCCAGCGCGTTGTGACTACCTCCGGGAGGCCGGCGATCCCGCCGCCCATCAGCGCAAAGCTTGCGACCGACGCCAGCGCCCAGGCGCCGGCGAACAGCCTCGGGTCGATCCAGCGGCCGCTGACCGCCATCTGGCCGGTCGCCACCGAAAGCGCGATCAACATGGCCGACACGACCGCCGGCCGCCATTGCTGGTCGAACGGGTAGGTTCCAAACAGCATGAAGCGCGTCTTCTCCACCCAGAACGGCCAGCAGGCGCCGGTCGCCTCGGCGCAACGTGCCGCCGGCTCCCACGGCGCCGCTGCGGACAGCAGCAGCCAATCCGCGACGACCCAGCCGATCCAGGCGAGCAGTGCGATGCTGGCAGCCGACAGCAGGCTCGCTCCGGGCGACCGGCGCAGCCGTTCCCACGGCGACAGCCTGGTTTCCGGCGGGCGGGCGACGGCGGCGTCCACGGCTGTCATGGCCCTATCTGCCCTCGCGTTTGCGGAGCCTGCTGCTCCAGTTGTTGACGATCCCGGTCAACGCCAGGCACATCGCCAGGTAGATGGCCATGGTGACGACCATCAGTTCCAGCGGCCGAAAAGTCTGGTTGATCGAGGTCCCGGCCACCGACATCAGGTCGGAATAGCCCACCGCGATCGCGATCGACGTATTTTTCAGCAGGTTTACGAACTGGTTGTTGAGCGGCGGGACGACGGCGCGCAGGACCTGCGGCACGACGATCAGCCGCGTCCTTTGGCCGCCGCTCAGGCCCAGTGCAGCCGCCGCCTCGATCTGGCCGCGCGGGATCGCCTCGATGCCGCCGCGGATCACCTCCGCGATCTGTGCGCCGTGATAGAGGCCCAGCGCCAGCGCAACGGTGCAGAACTGCGTCGAAAACGACACCCCGCCGCGCATCGCGAAACCCTCCAGCCTGGGCCAGGAAAGCCCCAGCGGCGCGTCGAGCGCATATGCCGCTGCGAACGGGATGAAGGCCGCGAGCGCGAGCGAGACGGACAGGACCGGCCCACGCCGGCCGGTTCTGGCATGCCGCCCGGCCGCGTACAGGACCCACAGCCATATCGCCGGGACCGTCAACAGGATCGACAACGCCAGCCACCATCGGTTGAGCGGGTCGTCGACCAGGATCGGCAAATAGATCGCCCGGTTGGAAATCAGCAGCGGCCCCGCCTGGAACGCCTGCCGGATCGCCGGCAATCCGTTCACCGCAACGACGAAGATCACCAGCAACACCAGGATTTTCGGCAGGTTGCGGAACAGTTCGACATAGCCAAGCGCCAGAAGTCTGGCGGCGCGGCTCGGGCTGACGCTGACCAGGCCGGCAAACAACCCGACAAGGCAGGCGATCATGAGGCTCGCCGCCGCGACGACAAGCGTATTGGCCACGCCCGCTGCGATCGCGCGCAGATAGGTGTCGCCCGCGTCGTAAGGGATGAGCGTTTCACTCAGGTCGAATCCGGCCTGCTGCCACAGGAAGCCGAAACCCGGCCGGATGCCCGCCGCGACCATGTTGGAGTAGACGTTGAACGCGATCGCCCCGAAGAACGCCAGCAAACCGGCGACCAGCGCGAGATCCGGCAAGCCGATGGCGAAGCCCTCGCGCGGCGGGCGGATTTCGTCCTGTCTCGGGTGCAACTGTTCGGCCATTGTCAGGCATCCGTCCCGCGTTTGCGGGCGATCCGTTCGGCGATGCGTGACACCAGTCGTTTTTGCGCCTCGGTCTCGGGACCTGACCCGGCCTCGAGGATGAGCCTTTCGGCCTCGTTCTCTCCCATTCCCAGATGCAGCAGGATGCTCATGGCCGCCGTGCCGGTGCGCCCGATGCCCGCGGCGCAGTGGACGAACATGCTGCCGCCCTGGCGCAATATGCCCGCGGCTTCCGCAATCTTCCGGTTGAACGCGACGAAATCGTCGGGTGTTCCGAAATCGGCGATTTCAAGCCGGATGATGGCCGGGTTGTCCATGGTGTCGATCCTGGCGGCGAACTCCGGTGACTTTTGCCGGATCTCCGGCAGCGGCGGCAGGCTGAGCACATGGGTGACGCCCTGTGCGTCGAGTTCCGCAAGGTCGCGGTCGAGCGGACGCAACCGCCCCGGCATCGGGCCGAGCCACAACGCGCCGCCAATCGACGGCGGCATCCGCACCGGCCGCATGAATGGCTTGTCTTCCATGCTAAAAGTTGACCGGTTGGGCTTCGCCCGCCAGCGTCTCAAGCACCGCCGCCGGCGTTCCGGCCATGCCCAGCCTGTCGGAAATCGTCCGAAGCTCATCCGTCGCGGCGCTGGGGTTGGAGCGCGCGGCATGCACGCGCCAGCGGATCGCGCGCCAGTGCGTCGCCGCATGCGCTTCGGCAATGATCGGGTCGACCAGCAGGCCCGACACCAGCTCGAGCAGTTGCGCGCGCGCCGTGAAGCAGCGGGCGGCCGCGTCCGGTCCGTCTGTCCTTGCAAGATCGGCGACGGTGGCGATCCCGACGCGGGCCGGCGCCGTCAGGGCCGGCGCACAGCAGCGTTCGCACAACCGCAGCAGGTCGGACAGCAGCAGGAAGTGCAGGTCGAGCTGGTCCCGTTGCAGCGGACTGACCACGGTGCCGACCCCCGATCGAGTTTCGAGCAGATGCTCGAACGCAAGCCTTTGCAGCACCTGCCGCACCGGCGTGCGGCTGACGCCAAATTCCTGCGCCAGTTTGCCTTCGTGCAGCATCATCGGAATGTCGGGGTCGGTGACGCAGATGCGGAACCGCAACTCATCCAGCATGTCGTCGGCGCTCGCGGGTCTACGTCTTTCTGATGTCTGCATCGTCAATGTTCCATGTCCCCATATCGCCTTCAGTCCAGGTCGGGTGCTGCGACCGCAGCCAGGCTTCCTGAACCGGGCTCTCGATCGCCTCAGGAAAGTTGCCTCTGACTTTCTCGAGGGCCTCGGCCGCCGCCAGACCGCGCTCCATCAACGCATAGGCCGCCACCGTGCCGCTCCGCCCCGCGCCGTAGCTGCAGCAAAGGCCGATCGAACGTCCATTGTCGAGGCGCGCCTGGACCTGATCCTTGATCCTGCGCCAGGCTCTGATCCAGGCCTCGCCCGGCGTCCCGAAATCCCGGATCGGCAGGGCGACGAAACGGATTCCTCGCCTCCGCGCCTGCTCTCTCAACACCAGCCTTTGGCCGGTCAATCCATCGTCATCGCACGCCAGATAGACGATCAGGTCGGTCTTGAGCTCCACCAGTTCGTCGAAGGTCAGGTCGCGGCTTTCCGGGTTGAACCAGACATCGCCTCTGACGGTGACGGCCACTCCCGGCGCGCCCACCAGCACAAACGCGCCGCCGCCGGGACAGTCGACATACGCGCGCACTGACGTGAGCTCGATGTCGGTGTCGGTCGATCGGACGGTCATCGCGCGCTCCTGGCGCGCGACGGCCGGCCCGGCGGCGCCTGTCTCCGGCGCGGCATCGCGGATTACCGGATCGGATAGGCGTACATCAGTCCGCCATTGCTGACCGAGGCGTTCTGGCTGCCCTCACGCTTCAGTCCGAACGGCGTCGCCGCGCCGAGATTGCGGTCGAACACCTCGCCGTAGGACCCGACCTGCTTGATGACCTGATAGGCCCAGTCGGCGGGGATGTTCATCTTGGCCGCCATGTCCGCGGTTGCGCCGTCTTTGGCGAACAGGCGTTGAACGGCTTTCGGCTGGTTGCCGAGGTCGGCGACGATGCTGTCGACATTGGCCGAAGTCACGCCATATTCGTCGGCGTTGAGCATCACCTCAAACCCCCAGCGCACCGCCTTCTCGAGCGTATCGTCCGGCTGGACCACCAGGGTCAGCGGTTCGGCGGAGATGACCTCGGGCAGGACTTCGTAGTCCTTCGGGTTCTTCGCCAGTTGCCGGTCGGCCGCGAGCGCCGTCACGTCCGAAGCGTAGGCGTCGCACTTGCCGGCGAAAAAGGCCTGAAGGCGCGCGGTCTTGTCGGCGATGTTCTCCACCTTGTATTCCATGCCTTGCGCTGCGTACCAGTCGGCGATGTTCAGCAAGGTCGTCGAGCCGTCCTCGGCGCAGATCGTCGCGCCCTTGAGTTCCTTGGCGGATTTGACCCCAAGCGATTTCGCAACCATGAAACCTTGTCCATCGTAGAGCGTCGTCGCGACAAATGACAGGCCTTGGTCGACCGAGCGCGTACCGGTTTCGGTGACCGAACGCGACGCCATGTGCGCTTGGCGCGAGGTAAGCGTCTTCAGCGAATCGGAGAAGCCGACGCCGCGTATGTCCGCCTTCTTGGCGTCGCCGAGGATGGCGGTCGCCGCCATGCGGCAAAAATCGGCGTTGAAGCCCTGGAACACGCCGGTGCTGTCGGGCACGGAAAAGCCCGGAGAACTCGGACTGACGAGACAGATCAGCTTGCCGGAGAGTTTGATCTCGTCGAACACCGCGCCGGCGCTGGCCGCCGATGTCGCCGCAAGCGAAACGACGCCAAGCAACGCCGCAGAAAGAGTGGACCGGTTCATGAACTTCCCCTTCAATGTCGGTAAAGCCGATATTCCTGTATACATGTACAGACTATGAAGGTGAATCGACATTGTCAACTCGGCGCGACGAGATTGGTTGGAGCGCCGCGCGTCCAATTGGACGCGTAATGGCCGCTCTAACACTTTGAATCTGCTGCACCGGGCTTTCGAAAATCGATTCCGATTTTCGGGCCGATGCAGTAGACACATCGCGTGTCCTGTCACGAATGATGGTTTTTGGGCGTCGGAGAAACCATGGCTCAAACCACCGCATGGGGCCGGCCTGCGGTCGTGTCCCCTCCGGTCTGCATCGACGCCCGGAAGACGGCTCGATGGCGTTAAAGCGCCTTGTCGAAAAACGCCAGCATCGCCCGCCGCATCGCCGGCGTCTCGACATGGCCCGACGCCGGCTCCCGGTGCAGCGTCAGCCTGTCGGCGGCGTCAGCCGCCAGGTAGGCGGCGCGCGTTTCGGCCAGCGCGACGTCCACGGCCGCCGGCGGCGTCAACGGGTCCTGGTCACCGATGCCGATGAACTGCGGCCGCGGCGCGACCAGTCCGGCGATCGCGCCGTTTGACGCCACGTCCGGCAGTCCGGGCACGGTCAGGTAGATGCCGTGCAGATCGTGCGCGCCGGCGTCGATCAGCACGTTGAAATCGGCGTAGCAGCACAGATGCGCCACGCAGGCGACGCGCGGCTCCACCGCCGCCAGCCAGTAGCCCAGCGTTGCCCCCATCGACAGGCCGAAGAGGCCGATGCGTCTGCTGTCGGCCCAGTCCTGTTGCGTCAGCCATTCAAGCGCCGCGTGCTGCTCGCCGAGCATCTGGGCGGCGAGTGACCGGCCCCGCCACAGCAGCGCCTTGGAGCGCGCGCTTTCGCCCGGCGCCTGGCGCGAGCCGAACGCCGGCATGTCGATCGCCAGCGCGGCATAGCCGCGTTGCGCCAGTTCGGCGCCGAGCGGGCCGGCCAGCGCCGGCCGCCCGTCGATCAGTTCGCGCGCCCCGATTTCGTAGCGGCCGCCATGGGCATGCAGATAAAGGATCGTCGGGAACGGTCCCGCCCCCTCGGGCCGCGTCAGCCGGCCGTCGACCCGCTCGCCTTGCGCCGTCCTGAACGTCAGCGCCTCGGTGCGCGCCGCGCCCGGCAGGTTTTGCCGGTCCTCCAGCGCCAGCGGGTGGCGGCCGATCTCGACCAGGGTTGCGAGCCTTTCGCGCAAGGCCGCGACCTGGCTGCCGGGTTCGGAGGCGGGCTCGGACACTCTCAACCCTTGCCGAACAACCGGTTCAAGGCATTGCCGAGCCGCGACCGCTCTTCCTGGTCGACCGTCGGCGACAGGATATAGCGGTTCATGAAACTCAGCGCCTCATTGGCGTTGGTTACCTTGCCGCGCCGCAGGATCGACAGCGTCGACAACAGCGCGCCCGAATCGCAGTCCTCCGGCGAGTAGATCCAGTAGCCGCTGCCCGCGCTGGCATGCCGGGTCATGCCGCAGCGCCGTTCGGGCGAGGCGTCGCGCCAGAACAGCGACAGGATATCGCTGAGCGCCGACGGGTTGTTCGCATAATAGCTGTGCGCCAGCATGTCCTCGCCAATCGCCGTCATGTCGATCGAATCGACATCGGCGAGTTGCACGATGCCGTCGCCGCCCTGGCCCGCGCGCGGCGCGTCGCCATGCAGCTTTCGCGACACCGCCAGCGCCCAGTCGCGATCGGACGCGTAGAGCGTGATCCTTTCGGCGGTGGGGCGGATCGTCTCCACCATTTCGCCGAACAGTCCGGCGTCGAGGTCCGGCGCGGTGAACAGCACCTGGTCGAAGGCCGGCGGCTCGCCCTTGTGCCGCAGCGCAAACAGTTCCAGCGCGTCCGTCAGCGCCCGGTTGCCCATCGAATGGGCGACCAGGTGGATGCGCGTCGCACCCGACTTCGCCACCACGTCGTCGAGGAAACGGCTCAGCCTGCGGCCGGAAAAATTCACCACCGCCGTGTCGGCGATGTAGGACAGCACCGAGGCGCGCGACGGCCACGAATAGAGGATCGGCAAGCCCTCGAAATTCATGTCATAGGCCATCTGCGCGGTGCGCATCGCCGCCTCGTTGAACGGCACGTTGAAGCCGTGCACGAAGACGAACGCCTCCTTGGCGTCCTTGTCCTTCAACTGCGCCTGCATTTCGGCGAACACGGCGGCGTCCGCCTTCGGGATCACCTGCGACAGCACGATATGGCGCTCGGGGTCCTCGCGGAACTCGAAACTCCAGATCGACGGTGCCTCGATCGCGCCCGGCCGGTGGGTCAGCGGAATGCTGACGGTCGCGGTTCCCAGCTCAAGCTGGCCGCGCTGCCCGCCGTAGAAATCCGATGGCAGCTCGCTGCCGGTGCGGGCCCGGTCGGTGGCGTAGTAGATCTTGACGTCCTTGTATTTCTTGTCGTCGCCCAGCGCCTTGGTCGCGCCGCCGGCGGCGCGGTCGGCGACATCCTGGCGATAGTCGGCAAACGCCTCCAGTGCATCGACCGCCCGTTCCGCCGGCTCTCCGTCAGGCGCGTTTTCCGCCAGGCTGTCCAGCCTGCCGAACACGTCGGCGGCGATCTTCGGGTCGAGGCCGGCGGCGGCGACGATGCGCAGCACGCTTGCATAGGCGTCGATCGCCAGCGCCGCGTCTCCCGCCTGTTCATAGGCCGCGCCGGCCTTGTCCCACACCGGGATCAGCGCAGGCGACAGCACCTGCGGTGTCTTGTCGGGCGTCGCCTCACCTTGCCGTCTGGCGATCGCGTCGGCAAGTCTTGCATAGGCGTCGCCCGCGTCCCGGGCGCGCCCGGCCTTGGCCAGCAGGTCGGCCCGCC
The DNA here is from genome assembly GCA_002336975.1 of Phyllobacteriaceae bacterium UBA1940. Classification (GTDB taxonomy): domain Bacteria; phylum Pseudomonadota; class Alphaproteobacteria; order Rhizobiales; family Rhizobiaceae; genus Mesorhizobium_A. The sequence goes on along the minus strand of DDFA01000030.1, from coordinate 3,702 downwards.
GTTTCAGCAGGTCCTCCACGATCAACGGGTCGGTTTCGTCCGCCAGCGCCTTGTCCAGCAGCCCGATCGCCTCGTCGACGCGCCCGGCCTCGACGGCGGCGGCCACGTTGACGTCCAGCATCGGGTCGAAGGCCTGCGCCGGCGTCGCCGCCAGCCAGCCGCCCAGCGCCACCAGCGCGGCGGCGACCCCGTTCAACCCCGTCCGTCTTGCCCATCCCAACATCGAAGGCTCCAGCTCCACCCGTCGACCGGCCCGAGAATGATTGAGCATAGTGATTTTTCGGGACGATGGCACTCATTGTCACAATTGCGGAAACATTTTGGGACTTTCCGCGCCCGCCGTTCACGCTTGGGTGAAGCGGCGCGGTTCCGGCTGTCCACGATCGCCGCATCGGCGATTGACATCGCGCCGTCCGGTCGTTGAACTGGTCGGTGACCCGTGATAGTTGCAACTGCAACCATTAGCGCCGCGGCGCGCCCGGAGGATCTCAAGTGAAGCTTGCAAGCGTGAAGAACGGCCGTCGCGACGGCAGGCTGGTGGTCGTCTCGCGCGACCTCACCCGGTGCACCGACGCATCCTTCCTCGCGTCCACCCTGCAGGCCGCGCTCGACGACTGGCGTCGCATCTCGCCGCATCTCCTGGCGCTGTCGGAAAGCCTCGACCACGGCGCGGTCCCGTCCGAGCGATTCCACGAGCACGACGCCATGTCGCCACTGCCGCGCGCCTACCAGTGGGCCGACGGCTCGGCCTATGTCAATCACGTCGAACTGGTGCGCAAGGCGCGCAATGCCGAGATGCCGGCCTCGTTCTGGACAGACCCGCTGATCTATCAGGGCGGCTCCGATTCCTTCCTCGGTCCGCGCGATCCGATCCTGATGGCCGACGAGGCCCATGGCGTCGACATGGAGGCCGAGATCGCCGTGGTCACCGACGATTTGCCGATGGGCGCGAGCCGCGACCAGGCGCGCGACGCCATCCGTCTGGTCATGCTGGTCAACGACGTGTCGCTGCGCAACCTGATCCCAGCCGAACTGGCCAAGGGCTTCGGCTTCTTCCAGTCGAAACCGTCCTCGGCGTTTTCGCCGGTGGCGGTGACGCCCGACGAGCTTGGCGACGCTTGGGACGGCGGCAAACTGCATCTGCCGCTGATTGTCGACGTCAACGGAAAACCGTTCGGACGCGCTAATGCCGGGATCGACATGACTTTTGACTTTCCGACGCTGGTCGCCCACGCCGCCCGCACCCGTCCGCTGGGCGCCGGCGCCATCATCGGTTCCGGCACCGTCTCCAACAAGCTCGACGGCGGTCCCGGCAAACCGGTCGAGGCCGGCGGCGTTGGCTATTCCTGCATCGCCGAGATCCGCACCATCGAGACCATCGCCCACGGCGAGCCGAAGACGCCCTATCTGCGCTTCGGCGACACGGTGCGCATCCAGATGAACGACGCCCGCGGCCATTCGATTTTTGGCGCCATCGAGCAGACCGTGCGCGAATATGACGGAGCCGCCTGACGCATGGATGTCGTCCTCTACGACTACTGGCGGTCGTCGGCGAGCTACCGGGTCCGCATCGCGCTGCATTTGCTCGGCATCGATTTTCGCGCCATCCCGGTCGACCTGCTCGCCGCCGTCCACAAGACGCCCGAACATCTGGCGCGCAATCCCCAGGGCAAGGTCCCGGTGCTCGACATTGACGGCCTGCGGCTGACCCAGTCGCTGGCGATCGTCGAATATCTCGACGAGACCCGCCTGGGCGAGCGTTTGCTGCCGGCCGATGCGCCCGGCCGCCAGCGCGTGCGCGCTTTGTCCGACGCCATCGCCATGGACATTCACCCGATCTGCAACACCGGCACGGTCAATCACGTGATGGCGCTGACCGGCGGCGGCGACGCGGTTCGCGTCGCCTGGATGAAAAAGTTCATCGGCGAAGGCATGGCGGCGTTCGAAGCCATGCTCGACCACCCGTCGACCGGCAAATTCTGCCACGGCGACAGCCCGACCATGGCCGACATCTGCCTTGTGCCGCAGGTCTACAATGCCGACCGCTGGGGCGCCGAGCTGTCGGCCTGTCCCCGCATCCTCGCCATCGTCGAGGCCTGCAGGGCGCTGCCGGCGTTCCGGGCCGCCGCGCCGAAAGAACCCGTCGCGTAGTTTGCGCCGGTTGCGGCTTGCGCGGCGGCGCGCTTTGCGTTTGATGGGCCGCCATGACCCAATCGCTTCTCATCGCCATCGACGGCCCCGCCGCGTCGGGCAAGGGCACGCTTGCCCGCCGTCTCGCCGACTATTACCACCTGCCGCATCTCGACACCGGCCTGACCTACCGCGCCGTGGCGCATCGCATGCTGCAGCTCGGCCTGCCGCTTGACGACGAGGCCCACGCCGTCCAGGCGGCCAGAGACGTCGATCTCGGCAATCTCGACAAGCACGCGCTGTCCGCCCACGCGGTCGGCGACGCCGCCTCCCGCGTCGCGGTCATCTCAGAAGTCCGCCGCATCCTCGTCGACAAGCAGCGCGCCTTCGCCGGACAGCCGGGCGGCGCGGTGCTCGATGGCCGCGACATCGGCACGGTAGTGTGCCCTAACGCCGACGCGAAACTCTATGTCACAGCCTCGGCCGAGGTACGCGCCGGCCGCCGCCTGCGCGACATCGAAAACCGTGGCGGCCAGGCCGATCTCGCCGAAATCCTCGCCGACATCCTCCGCCGCGACGAGCGCGACACCGGCCGCGCCGACTCGCCGCTGCGTCCTGCCGCCGATGCGCACTTGCTCGACACGAGTGAGATGAGTATAGAAGCCGCGTTCCGCGCCGCACGGGCGATTGTCGACGACATCCTGACGAAGCGGAACAGGGCCTGATCCGGGCGCGACGCCTTCCTTTTGGCGAAACCGCGCCTATATCGACCCTCAACCAGCCTGGCTGCGATCCACGCGCCTCCCGCCGCGCAAGCGGCATCGGGTCTTTGGACCCGGATTGCGACCAGGCCAACGCAACTCGAACCCAGGCGCCGCTCCGCCTTGACGGAGCTTTCAGGAGAAAACATGTCTGCATCAAATCCGAGCCGCGATGATTTCGCGAGCATGCTCGAGGAAAGCTTTTCCGAGAGCCAGAACGCCGAAGGATCCGTTGTCCGCGGCGTCATCACGTCCATCGAAAAGGACATGGCCATCGTTGACGTTGGCCTCAAGGTCGAAGGCCGCGTGCCTTTGAAGGAATTCGGCAGCCGCGCCAAGGAACTCAAGGCCGGCGACACGGTCGAGGTCATGGTCGACCGCATCGAGAACGCGCTGGGCGAAGCCGTCCTGTCGCGCGACAAGGCCCGCCGCGAAGAGAGCTGGGTCAAGCTGGAGGAGAAGTTCTCCAAGGGCGAGCGCGTCGAAGGCGTCATCTTCAACCAGGTCAAGGGCGGCTTCACCGTCGATCTCGACGGCGCGGTGGCCTTCCTGCCCCGCTCGCAGGTCGACATCCGTCCGATCCGCGACGTCACGCCGCTGATGCACAACCCGCAGCCCTTCGAGATCCTCAAGATGGATCGCCGTCGCGGCAACATCGTTGTCTCGCGCCGCACCGTTCTCGAAGAGAGCCGCGCCGAACAGCGTTCCGAGATCGTCCAGAACCTCGAAGAGGGTCAGGTTGTCGAGGGCGTGGTCAAGAACATCACCGACTACGGTGCGTTCGTTGACCTCGGCGGCATCGACGGCCTGC
>DDFA01000116.1 GCA_002336975.1 Phyllobacteriaceae bacterium UBA1940 | reverse complement strand
CGCCGATCTCGTCGGTCGGCCCGAAACGGTTTTTGATGGTGCGCAGGATGCGGTAGTGGTGGCCGCCTTCGCCCTCGAAATAGAGCACGGCGTCGACCATGTGCTCGACGACGCGCGGACCGGCGATCTGACCGTCCTTGGTGACATGGCCGACCAGCACGATCGCCGCGCCGGTGGATTTGGCGTAGCGGATCATCGCCTGCGCCGAGGCGCGGACCTGGGTGACGGTGCCCGGCGCCGATTCGGCGAGATCGGACCACAGCGTCTGGATCGAATCGAGAATGACGAGATCCGGCCGCTTGCCGTCGGCGAGCGTCGCCAAAATGTCCTCGACATTGGTCTCGGCGGCGAGTTCGACGGTCGAATCCGCCGCGCCCAGCCGCTGCGCCCGCAGCCGGATCTGCGCCACCGCCTCTTCGCCCGAGACGTAGACGATGCGGTGGCCCCGGCGCGCCAGCGCGGCGGCCGCCTGGGTCAGCAGCGTCGATTTGCCGATGCCCGGATCGCCGCCCACCAGCAGCGCCGAACCGCGCACGAAACCGCCGCCGGTCGCCCGGTCGAGCTCGCCGATGCCCGAGGCGATGCGCGGCGCGTCCTCGATGTCGCCGGCCAGCGACGTCAGCGCCACGGCGCGACCCTTTCGCGCCGTCTTCGCCGATTGCGGGCCCGAACCGATGCCGCCCGCCGTGCCTTCCTCGACCAGCGTGTTCCACTCGCCGCAGGCTTCGCATTTGCCGGCCCAGCGCGGCGAGACATTGCCGCAGGCCTGGCAGACGAATTGTGCGCGTAATCTGGCCATGGCTCAGGTTCTCTTGACGGGATGCATCTGGTGCGAGCGAACGCCGCGAACGAATTCGTCGCGCAGGACACGGAAGAAATTGCGCGGCAAAAGTCCATAGACAACCGAGGACGGATCGCCGTTGACGCGCGGCCGCAGGTCCGGCCCCGGCCATTCGAACAGGTTCGCCTCCGTCAGCACTACCCACCAGCCGTCGTCATCGAGGCGGAGCCGCCGCTTCACCTCGGCCGGCAGCTCGATCGCCGCGCCTTTCGGGGGGCGATGCGTCACCGGCAGCACGACCACGCGCCTGTCCGGGGTCGCCAGGATGATCGCGCACGGTCTGTCCTTGACGCCGTCGTCGCGCCCGGCGTCATGCTCAAAACTCCACAGATAGCTGTATCGGATCACCAGGCCGGGGACCGGCTCCGGCCATGAACTTGATGTCACCGCTTGTACTCGTGGTCGAAATGCGCCGCCTCTTCGGGCGCTTCGGCCTGTTCGATTGCGGCGACCATCTCGTCGGTGAAATCGCCAAGGCCGAGCACCAGACGGTCGCGGCGCTTGAGGCGATGATATTCCTCCGTCGAGATCATCACCGTGCGTTCGCGGCCGTTGCGCGTCACCGCGACAGGCTGCGTCAGCGCAAGATCCTGATAGCGGCCGATATTGCGCTGGAACTCGGCCGCGCTCACCTTGATCATGTCATGTCGCTCCATGCATGTTCTGCATGATGCATATATTGCATAAATTACGTATGTTTTCCAGCGTCGCTACTCGAACCGCTCAGGCAGGTGGCTGTCGTCGGCGAGATCGAAGAAGCGGGTGAACTCGCCCTGGAAGCCCATCGGCACCGTTCCGGTCGGTCCGTGGCGCTGCTTGGCGATGATCACCTCGGCCTTGCCCTGCACCTCGCGCATCTTGTCTTCCCAGGCCAGATGCTCCGGCGAGCCGCGCTCCGGCTCCTTGTTCTTGACGTAATATTCGTCGCGGTAGACGAAGATGACCACGTCGGCGTCCTGCTCGATCGAACCGGATTCGCGCAGGTCGGACAGTTGCGGGCGCTTGTCCTCGCGGCTTTCGACCTGACGCGACAGCTGCGACAGCGCGATGATCGGCACGGCCAGTTCCTTGGCCAGCGCCTTGAGACCGGTGGTGATTTCGGTGATTTCCTGCACCCGGTTCTCGCTGGCGCGCTTCGATGCGCCGGTCATCAGCTGGATATAGTCGATGATGATGACGTCGAGGCCGCGCTGGCGCTTCAGCCGCCTGGCGCGCGCCGCAAGCTGGGCGATCGAGATGCCGCCGGTCTGGTCGATATAGAGGGGCCGCTTGTGGTTCTCCTGGGCGTAGGCGACCAGTTTCTGGAAGTCCGCATCGGTCAGTTCGCCGCGTCGGATCATCGAGGAGGGGATTTCGGTCTGCTCCGAAATGATGCGGGTGGCCAATTGCTCCGACGACATTTCGAGCGAAAAGAAGCCGACCACCCCGCCCTCGGCGGCTTTGGCCGAGCCGTCCGCCTGCTGGGCGGGCCGATAGGCGGCGGCGACGTTATAGGCGATGTTGGTGGCCAGCGACGTCTTGCCCATGCCCGGACGTCCGGCGAGCACGATCAGGTCGGAGGGTTGCAGCCCGCCCATGCGGCGGTCGAGGTCGCGAAAGCCGGACGAAATGCCCGACAGGCCGCCGTCGCGCTGATAGGCGGCGTTGGCCATGTCGACCGCGGTCTTGATCGCGTCGTTAAAACTCTCGAAGCCGCCATCGTAGCGGCCGGTCTCGGCCAGTTCGAACAGCCGGCGTTCGGCGTCCTCGATCTGCTCGCGCGGGGCCATGTCGACGGGCGCGTCATAGGCGATGTTGACCATGTCCTCGCCGACCGTGATCAACGCGCGGCGCGTCGCAAGGTCGTAGATCGCCCGGCCGTAGTCGGCTGCGTTGATGACGGTGACGGCTTCGGCGGCGAGCCGCGCCAGATAGATCGCCACCGTCATGTCGCCGACCTTGGCGTCGGCGGGCAGGAAGGTCTTGATGGTCACCGGATTGGCCATCTTGCCCATCCGGATCAGTTCTCCGGCGACGTCAAAAATCTTGCGGTGCAGCGGCTCGTAGAAATGGCCGGACTTGAGAAAGTCAGAGACGCGGTAGAATGCGTCATTGTTGACCAGGATCGCGCCGAGCAGCGCCTGCTCGGCCTCGATATTGTTTGGGGCCTCGCGATAGAGCGGAGTTTCCGCCGCCGCCGGCTTGCGAAGTGCTTCTGCCATGATGTCCCGTCGGATGATGCCGACCGTTAGCTATCAGAATTGTGACGGCCGGTTACCCGCAATGGCCGCTTTCGCCCGTGATTCACAGTCCAGCGCCCGTGATCCACAATTGTCCACCGCGATCGGTTCGCGGCCATTGACTCGAATCGCAATGCCATTCTAGCGCCGCAAACCAGGAACAAAACAGGAAAATTCGTGGCGTCGCGCCGCATTAACGCGATCGTAGCGCCAAACGATCAGTGTGCGCCCATTCAACGTTCACCGGCAGGTCATTTCGTGCAGATCCAATTCGAGGACACCAGAGAATCGCTTCATTCGGCTCTGACCAGGGCGATCGAACAGATCGACGGGGCGACGATCACGCTGCGCCGGTTGCTGGTTCTGGTCGGCGAGCACGGGCTGCTGTTCCTGTGCGCGCTGCTGACGATCCCGTTTCTCATCCCGGTGTCGATCCCCGGCGTCTCGACCGTCTTCGGCGCGGCGATCATCCTGATTTCGATCGGCATCACGCTGAATCGTCTGCCATGGCTGCCCGACCGGCTGATGGACAAGGAACTGGACGCGGCGAAGCTGAAGGGCATCCTGCGTCGCGGCCTGGACGTGGTGGCGCGCGTAGAGGCCTATGTGAAGCCGCGCTACCGCGCCTTGACCGGTTCGGCGATGGCCAATCGCATCAACGGGCTGGCGCTGATCTTTGCCGGCCTGCTTTTGATGGCGCCGCTCGGCCTGGTTCCGTTCTCGAACACGCTGCCGGCCTTCGCCATCCTGCTGCTCGCCATCGGCATGGCCCAGCGCGACGGATTGCTGGTGATTGCCGGCTATTGCATGATTGTCGCAACGCTCGTCTATTTCGGCGTGCTGGCCTGGCTGGCCTTTGTCGCGGGGCAGGGCCTGTACGGCGTGTTCGGCTGACGATACCCCGCCAAACCGGACAAACAAAAGGCCCGGATGTCGCCATCCGGGCCTTGAGTATGTTCAGACCAGCTGAAATCAGCCGGCGTCTTCTTCGCCTTCTTCGGCATTGGGATCGAAGAACGCGTCCGGGCGGGCGTTTTCGTTGATGTCTTCGCCGTAGATCGCCTCGGCGGTCGTCAGCGTCTCGCCCTTGGCCTGGCGCTCGGCTTCGTCCGGCGAACGGGCGATGTTGAGCGTGATCGTCACCTCGACTTCCGGATGCAGCGAAATCGCCACATTGGTCAGGCCGATGGTCTTGATCGGCTGGTTGAGCTCGACCTGGTTGCGGCCGACCGAGAAACCTTCCGCCGTCACCAGATCGGCGATGTCGCGGGTCGACACCGAACCGTAGAGCTGGCCGGTTTCGCCGGCCGAACGGACGACCACGAAGGCCTTGCCGTCAAGCAGGTCGGCGATCTTCTGGGCTTCGGACTTGCGCTCGAGGTTGCGGGCTTCGAGCTGGGCGCGCTGGCCTTCGAACTTCTTCTTGTTGGCGTCGTTGGCGCGCAGCGCCTTGCCCTGCGGCAGCAGGAAGTTGCGTGCGTAGCCGTCGCGAACCTTGACGGTTTCGCCCATCTGGCCGAGGCGCGAAATGCGTTCGAGAAGAATGACTTCCATGATCTTGTCCTTTCAGAACCGCAAGCGGTTGAATCATTGTCTGAAAGGCAGGGAGCAAATGGGCGCTTCGCCCGGATCGCTGTCCTGCCTGGTGGCAGTTAGGGCGCTCCCGCCAGTGCGGAACCTGCCCAACTCGGGATTTTGAGGACCTCGGCTGCGCCCGTCGCAGCGAGGGGAGCGGGCGGCGAGCCGCCCGCGTCCGAAAACTTAGCGAACCACGTAGGGCAGCAGGGCGAGGAAGCGGGCGCGCTTGATCGCCTGGGCGAGTTCGCGCTGCTTCTTCTGCGAGACGGCGGTGATGCGCGAAGGCACGATCTTGCCGCGTTCGGAGATATAACGCTGCAGCAGACGCACGTCCTTGTAGTCGATGCGCGGCGCATTCGGGCCGGAGAACGGGCAGGTCTTGCGGCGGCGGTTGAACGGACGCCGCGCGGGGGCGGCCGAAACGATCTCAGGGGCCATTATTCGCCTCCTTCCTGGTTGTCGCGACGGCGGGGCGCGCCGCGGTCGCCGCGGTCACGGTCGCCAAAGCTGCGCTGCGGACGGTCGCCGCGATCGCCACGCTCGGGGCGGTCGTCGCGTTCGCGCTTCTGCAGCATGGCCGACTGGCCTTCTTCATGCTGTTCGACCTTGATGGTCATGAAGCGCAGCACGTCTTCCGACAGGCCCATCTGACGCTCCATCTCCTTGACGGCGGCTGCCGGCGCGGTGATGTCCATCAGGGTGTAGTAAGCCTTGCGGTTCTTCTTGACGCGGTAGGTGAGGGACTTCAGCCCCCAGTTTTCGACGCGGCCAACCGAGCCGCCGCCAGCGGTGAGGACTTCCTTGTACTGTTCCACAAGGGCGTCGATCTGCTGCGGCGAGAGGTCCTGCCGGGCCAAAAACACGTGTTCGTACAATGCCATGTTCTTTGCCTTTCTTCGTTCCCCGCTGTGCCGAAGCTAAGCCTCTGCGACTTCTCTAGGCCCAAAAGGGCCAGGAAAGGCGCGGTAGGAGACGGTCGAGAGCGGAGACACGGGAGGCGGAAGCGCTATCGCTCCACAACGGGACGAGCCCGGCCCTCCGTTCAGCCCCCATTCGGACCAGCGGAATGCGCGCGCTTATACAGGGTTTCGAGGCGAGATCAAGACGGGAAAGGCCGCCGGCGCCGCGATCAAAGGTCCCATCACCGTTCGTTTCGGGAAATAGCGCCTTTCCCCGTAACGGTCGCCGAACAGGATGTCGTATTGCATCAGGCGCTGTTTCTCGATCAGCGGATCGATCTTCTTGGCCCGGCTCCAGTCGCGGGTCTCCGAGCCGTCGCTGGCGATCAGCAGCTGCCTGTCGACCACCGGATAGGCGTCGTGCAGCCGTCCTAAAATGCCGGTGTAATACGGATGCTGGATGCCCGCCTGGCGCAGCACCAGGTAGGAAATGTAGAGCGGGCTGACCGTGCCGACGTCCTCGGCGCGGCCCTTGCGGTTGGACCAGACCACAAGCGGCGTCTCGCGCACGCGCTTCATTTCAGCCGCCGGACCGGAGCGCGGCGCGACATTGTCGGGCAGGAAGCCTGTGCCGACATAGGCCGGTCCCAAAGGCGGCGGATGGTCGCCGAAATAGGCGATGACGGTGTGGCGCTGGCGCTTGCCGGCCCAGTCAATCAGTTTTTGCAGCGAGCGGTCCGAATCGGCCATGCCCTGGGCGAAGGTGGCGACCGAGCCGCGCGTCCATTCGTCCACGGCGCCGCCGACCTTGACGGTCGCGTCCTTGTAGCGGCCCGGTTCATAGGGGCCGTGATTTTGCAGCGTCACCGCAAACAGGAACAGCGGCTTTTCGGCCTGCTCGGCGCGCTTGATCACCTGGTCGACCAGCGCGGCGTCGGACGCCAGCATGCCGCGCGTCTGAAGCTTCGGCAGCTTCTCCATCGACAGGAACTGGTCGAAGCCGAAGGATTTGTAGACGTGTTCGCGGTTCCAGAACCAGCCTTCGAACGGATGCATGGCGACCGTTTCATAGCCCTGATTCTTCAGGAATGACGGCATCGACGGCACCTGACCGCGCACATATTGCTGATAGGGGATCGAGCCGTAGGGCAGGAACGCGTTGGAAAAGCCCGATAGCGCCTCGAACTCGACATTGGCGGTCATGCCGCCGAATTCTGGCGAGAACACATTGCCGGACTGGACGCGCCGGGTGTTTTCAAGCGGATCGTCGTTGAAGGAGACGCCGGGCAGGCGGGTCGGGTCCCAAAACGATTCGCTCATCACCACGATGATGTCGGGTTCCGCCTCGGGCACCGCCATCGGCGCCAACTGGCCGCCGCCGGCCGTCCTGATCGCGTCCTCGCTGTAACCGGCCGGCGCCGTCACCTTGGCCAGCGGCACGTTCATGGCGAAGGCGAGCGTGAAGCCGTTGAAGGCGTAGTTCTCCTTCTGGTCCCACATCATCGGGCTGATCCACAGCCGGTCGCGGGTCCACGAAAACGTCGAATAGTCGAGGATCGACGCGAAAGCTGCGATCAGCGGGATCGCGATCGCTGCGCGCACCGCGCGGCCGCGCAGGTTGATGACGCGCATGCGCCGCCGCCAGCCCATCCAGGCCAGCGGAATAAGCACGGCGAGCGCGGCGATGATGGCGACGATCAGGATGGCCGTTCCGACCCGTTCCTTGGCCAGCAGCGGCAGCAGTTCAAGAATCTGCCTGCCGTAGAGGAAGTCGGCCGGGTAGAGCGGATCGCCGAGGTAGTAGGATTTCTGCTGACCGGTCGCCGCCAGCGCCAGCGCCACCGGCGCCAGCAGCATGACGCCCATATGCGCGCGCCCCAAGAGCGCATCGAACCCGAGCAGGACGATGGCGAACAGCAGAACCGTCGCAAAGGCCGGCCGGAACGGTTCGCTGAGGAATTTCATTGTCTCGGCAAACGAGCCGCGCGCGATCAGTTCGACAAAAAATGTCAGCAAGGCCGCGATCAGCAGCGTTGCCAGCAGCGAGCGCGCGATCAGCCAATAGGGCGTTGCGCGGCCAAACCGCCCCGAGGCGGCGCGGGTTGATCCCAGATCGACGGTAAGTGCACGCGGTTGCGACATGGCCTGACTTGATGGATTGAAACGGCGGAGCGTCACGCCCCTGTCATTGAACTGTCGCAAAAAAAAGTCGTTCCCAAAAAAAATTTGCGCTATGCGACATTATTCCAACGCGCAGGCGTCCAGCCCGGCGCACTTGACACCCGCGTCGCGCGTGCGCCACACGCTCGGTTTCACGATTTCCGAGGCGGAGAAGCCGATGTCGGTCGCATTTACCTTTCCGGGCCAGGGCAGCCAGTCGGTCGGCATGGGCAAGGACCTTGCAGACGCGTATCCCGAGGCGCGCGCCGTTTTCCAGGAGGTCGACGAGGCCCTTGGCCAGAAACTGTCGAAAATCATGTGGGAGGGGCCGGACGAGACGCTGACCCTGACCGCCAACGCCCAGCCGGCGCTGATGGCGGTGTCGATGGCCGTCATCCGGGTGCTGGAAAAGCGCGGCGTCACCATCACCGACCACGTCGCCTATGTCGCCGGCCACTCGCTGGGCGAATATTCGGCGCTTTGCGCCGCGGGCATGCTGTCGCTGTCGGACACAGCGCGCCTGCTGCGCATCCGCGGCGACGCGATGCAGAAGGCCGTGCCGGTGGGCGAGGGCGCGATGGCGGCGATCATCGGGCTCGACATCACCGCGGTCGAGGACGCCTGCGCTGAAGCCGCGGTTGGATCGGTGTGCCAGATCGCCAACGACAATGGCGGCGGCCAGTTGGTGATTTCAGGCGCCAAGCCCGCCGTCGAGCACGCCGCGCGCATCTGCACCGAAAAGGGCGCCAAGCGGGCGCTGATGCTGCAGGTGTCGGCCCCGTTCCACAGCGCCCTGATGGCGCCGGCGGCCGAAACGATGCGCGAGGCGCTGGCCGGCGTCGCCAAACATCCGCCGGTCGTGCCGGTGGTCTCGAACGTGCTGGTCAAGCCGCTGACCAATGCCGACGAGATCGCAAGACGGCTGGTCGAGCAGGTGACCGGGCGCGTGCGCTGGCGCGAGACGGTCGAATGGTTCGCCGCCAACAAGATCGCCACGCTTTATGAGATCGGCGCCGGCAAGGTGCTGACCGGGCTGGCGCGCCGCATCAACAAGGACATCGCCACCGCGACCGTCAACGGCCCCGCCGACATCGACGACGCCGTCGAGGCGCTTGGCGAATAGATAATTTGGGCCGTCTCAACGGCGGCATCCTCTGATTTGGAGACGACCATGTTTGACCTGACCGGCAAAAAGGCGCTCGTCACCGGCGCGTCCGGCGGCATAGGCGAGGCGATCGCCCGCATGCTGCATGGGCGCGGCGCGACGGTTGGCCTGCACGGCACCCGCGTCGAGAAGCTCGAGGCGCTCGCCGCCGATCTTGGCGACCGGGTCAAGCTGTTTCCGGCCGATCTGGGCGACCGTGACGCGGTCAAGGACCTCGGCGCCAGGGCCGAGGCCGATCTCGAGGGCGTCGACATCCTGGTCAACAATGCCGGCGTCACCCGCGACGGCCTGTTCGTGCGCATGTCCGACGCCGACTGGGACGCGGTGATCGAGGTCAATCTGACCGCCGTCTTCCGGCTGACGCGCGAACTGACCCATCCGATGATGCGCCGCCGCTGGGGCCGCATCGTCAACATCACCTCGGTGGTCGGCGTCACCGGCAATCCGGGACAGGCCAATTACTGCGCCTCGAAGGCCGGCATGATCGGGTTTTCGAAGTCGCTGGCGCAGGAGATCGCCAGCCGCAACGTGACGGTCAACTGCGTCGCGCCGGGCTTCATCGAGTCCGCCATGACCGGAAAGCTCAACGACAAGCAGAAAGACGCCATCATGGGGGCGATTCCGATGAAACGCATGGGCACGGGCGACGAAGTGGCGTCGGCGGTGCTCTATCTGGCGTCGCCGGAAGCCTCCTACGTCACCGGCCAGACCATACATGTGAATGGCGGCATGGCGATGATCTGACTTGCGCGTTTTCGCCTTGGAGCGCCGGGGCTTTTCGTGTAATGCCGCCTTCCAAGGGCGCGGATCAGGCCATATCGGCGGCCGCGCCCGGACTAGTTTTCAGCTTGATTAGCGGCAATCGGGTCGCTAACGAAGTTCCAACACAGTGACAAGACGAGGACAGACCCCATGAGCGATACCGCAGAACGCGTGAAGAAGATCGTGGTCGAACATCTTGGCGTCGACGCCGACAAGGTTACCGAAGGTGCGAGCTTCATTGACGATCTCGGTGCAGACAGCCTCGACACGGTCGAACTCGTCATGGCGTTCGAAGAAGAATTCGGCGTCGAGATTCCCGATGACGCGGCCGAGACCATCCTCACCGTCGGCGACGCGGTGAAGTATATCGACAAGGCCTCGGCCTGAGGCCCGGCCGGCGCGACGCGCTGACGCGTCGCGCCACCTGCAACCTGCATCAAGCGAGCATCCGATGAGGCGCGTTGTAGTCACCGGCATCGGTCTTCTGTCGCCGTTTGGCGTCGGGGCCGATCACGGCTGGCGACAAATCCTTGCTGGAAAAAGCGCGGCGAAGCGGATCGAGACGTTCGACGTCGCCGATTTGCCGTGCAAGATCGCCTGCGCCATTCCGCGTGGCGACGGCAGCGACGGCACCTTCAATCCCGACGCGTTCCTGGAGCCCAAGGAGCAGCGCAAGATCGGCGATTTCATCCTCTACGCCATCGCCGCCGCCGACGAGGCGCTGGCTGATTCGGGCTGGAAGCCGGCGACCGACGCCGAGCGCAATTCGACCGGCGTGATGATCGGCTGCGGCATCGGCGGCATCGAGAGCATCGCCGAAAACGCGCTGATCCTCAACGAGCGCGGTCCGCGCCGCATCAGCCCCTTCTTCATTCCCGGCTCCATCATCAATCTGGCATCGGGCCAGGTGTCGATCCGCCACGGCTTGAAGGGTCCCAACCATTCGGTCGTCACCGCCTGTTCGACCGGCGCCCACGCCATCGGCGACGCGGCGCGGATCGTCATGCTGGGCGACGCCGACGTGATGGTGGCCGGCGGCACCGAATCGCCGATCACCCGGCTGTCGATCGCCGGCTTCGCCGCCTGCCGGGCGCTGTCGACCGACCGCAACGACGAACCGGAAAAGGCCTCGCGTCCCTATGATCGCGACCGCGACGGTTTCGTGATGGGCGAGGGCGCGGGCGTGGTGGTGCTCGAGGAACTCGAACACGCCAAGGCGCGCGGCGCCAGGATCTACGCCGAATGGACCGGCTACGGCATGTCGGGCGACGCCTACCACATCACCGCGCCGGCCGAAGATGGCGACGGGGCGTTCCGCTCGATGGCGGCGGCGCTGAAGCGCGCCGGACTGTCGGCGTCGGACCTCGACTATATCAACGCACACGGCACCTCGACCATGGCCGACACGATCGAACTGGCCGCCGTCGAGCGGCTGCTCGGCGACGCGGCGTCGAAAGTGTCGATGTCGTCGACCAAGTCCTCGATCGGCCATCTTCTGGGCGCCGCCGGCGCCGCCGAAGCGATTTTTTCCATTCTGGCGATCCGCGACCAGATCGCGCCGCCGACCATCAATCTGGACAATCCATCGGTCGAAACGCCGATCGATCTGGTGCCGCACAAGCCGCGCAAGCGCGAGATCAACACGGTGCTGTCCAATTCATTCGGTTTCGGCGGCACCAATGCGTCGTTGATTTTTCAGCGATATGCCGGTTAGCCCGGACCGCGCCCGTCTCCCAGGGGCAGGTTCGCGTATCGGCATTTTCGCCATATTCGGCGCTAATTTCAGCGCCCGGGCGACTTGACCCGATTCATGACATAACGATGAGCGCGGCACGATGAACTCGACACCGGACCAATCCGCTTTTGGCGCCCGCAGCGAGGCGCCGAAACCGATCGTCCCAAAATCCGCAAGCGAGGCGCTTCGCCCGACGCCCGGCCCGACGCCGCCGGAGCGCAGGAAGCACTCCAACCGGGCGCGCAGCCAGACCGTGGTGTTCCTGAATTTCCTGATGTCGGCGATCGTGTTCGTCACCATCATCGCCGGCGTGGTGCTGTGGTACGGCAAGACCTCTTTCGAAACCCGGGGGCCGCTGACCTCCAATTCAACCGTCATGGTCAAGTCGAATTCCGGTCTCGGCGAAATTGCGTCGCTGCTTGAGCGCAACGGTCTGATCACCGACGCCAACGTGTTCCGTCTCGGCGTGCGCGCATACGGCAATGAAAGCGCGCTGAAGGCCGGCGAATACGAGGTCAAGGCCGGCGCGTCGATGCATGAGATCATGGACCTGCTCAAGAGCGGCAAGTCGGTTCTCTATTCCCTGACCGTGCCCGAAGGCGTCACCGTCGAGCAGGTGTTCCAGCGCATCGCGGCCAACGACGTGCTGACCGGCGAAATGCCGGCGACGATGCCGCCCGAAGGCGCGATGGTCGCCGATACCCAGCGCTTTGCCCGCGGCACCAGCCGCCAGGAGGTGGTCGACAAGATGACCGCCGACCAGAAGCGGCTGGTCGACAGCATCTGGGAGCGCCGTGTCGACGGGCTGCCGCTGAAGGACGTGAACGAGTTCGTCACGCTGGCGTCGATCGTCGAAAAGGAGACCGGCCGCAGCGACGAACGTTCGCGGGTGGCGGCGGTGTTCATCAATCGTCTCAACAAGGGCATGCGTCTGCAGTCCGACCCGACGATCATCTACGGCATCTACGGCGGCAAGGGTAAGCCGGCCGACAAGCCGATCACCCGCTCCGACATCGATACGCCGACGCCCTACAACACCTACGCGATCAATGGCCTGCCGCCGACGCCGATCGCCAACCCCGGCCGCGCCGCGCTTGAGGCGGTGGCGAATCCGTCGCGCACCGAAGATCTTTATTTCGTCGCCGACGGAACCGGCGGGCACGTCTTCGCCAAGTCGCTGGAAGAGCACAATCGTAATGTCGCCCGCTGGCGGGCGATCGAGAAGGCGCAGGCCGAGGAAGCCAAGAAGGCCGCATCCGGCCAGGACGCGGGCGCGGATCAGCCTGCCGGAGCGGACGCGGGCGCGGATCAGCCTGCCGGCGACCAATAGGACCTGGTTGACGGCGGGCCGGGGAGGGGAAGGATGGCCTTGCAGAGCATGACCGGTTTCGCCCGGGCCGACGCCGACATGAGCGCCAGTTCCGCCGCTTGGGAGCTTCGTTCGGTCAACGGCAAGGGTCTCGATGTGCGGCTTCGCCTGCCGCCGGGCTACGAGCGGCTGGAAGCGCCGGCCAGGCAGATCGTCCAGAAGAGGTTCAGCCGCGGCAACATCAACGCTACCTTGACCGTCGCCCGCACCGGCGCGGCGGTCCAGCCGGTCGTCAACGAAGAATTCTTGCGCGACATCGCCGACCTGAGCAAGCGGCTCGAAATCCAGTTCGGCTGCGCGCCGGCGACCGCCGACGGACTGCTGTCCCTCAAGGGCGTGCTCGATTTTCCCGAGAAGGCCGAGGAGCCGGAGGCCCAGCAGGCGGCCGACGCCGCATTGCTCGCTTTGTTCGAGGCGGCGGTCGGTTCGCTTGCCGACGCCCGCTCCAGCGAGGGAGCGGCGCTGCGGCAGATTCTGCTCGGCCATGTCGATACGATCGAATCGCTGACATTGAAGGCCGAGGCCGATCCGTCGCGCGAGCCGGCCCGCATCCGCGACCGCATCGCCCAGCAGGTGCGCCTGCTGATGGACGCGGCCGTGTCGCTGGACGAGCAGCGGCTCTACACCGAGGCCGCGTTCCTGGCCACCAAGGCCGACATCCGGGAAGAGATCGACCGGCTCAAGGCGCACGTCGCATCCGCCCGCAGCCTGCTGTCGGCGGATGTGGCGGTGGGCCGCAAACTCGATTTCCTGGCGCAGGAATTCAATCGCGAATCGAACACGTTGTGTTCTAAGTCAAACGCGACTGCCGTGACCGTCATCGGGCTTGAACTGAAGGCCGTGGTCGACCAGTTCCGGGAGCAGATACAGAACGTGGAGTAGTGGGGGATGGATTTGGATCAGGCCGGATCTCGCATCAGGCGTCGCGGGTTGATGTTGGTGATTTCATCTCCGTCTGGCGCGGGAAAGTCGACGATCGCCCGCAACCTCCTCGAACACGACCAGGGGCTCGAGCTCTCGGTTTCGGTGACGACGCGCGCCCGCCGCGCCAGCGAGATCGACGGCGTCCACTATCACTTCATCAACAAGCGCGAGTTCGACCGCCTCAAGGACAGCGACGCGCTGCTTGAATGGGCCGAGGTTCACGGCAATTTCTACGGCACGCCGCGCGAGCCGGCCGAAATCGCCATGGCGCAGGGCCGCGACATGCTGTTCGACATAGACTGGCAGGGCGCTGTCCAGCTCAACGAAAAGATGCGCGCCGACATCATCTCGGTGTTCATCCTGCCGCCGTCGATGGCGGAGTTGAAGGCGAGGCTGAAGCGGCGGGCCGAAGACAGCGACGCGACCATCGAAAAGCGCCTGACCAATGCGCGCGTCGAGATCGAGCACTGGCGCGAATATGATTTTGTCGTCATCAACGACGATCTCGACCGGGCCTATTCCGAGGTCAAGTCGATCGTCACCGCCGAACGACTGCGCCGCGACCGCCGGCCGGGTCTGTTCGATTTCGTCACCAGACTGCTCGACGAAAAACTCTGAAGCGCAGCGATCGGTCAGCCGACCGGCGCGTTGGCCAGACGCACGAATTCTTCGACGTAAAGCGTCTCGGCGCGGCGCGTGCCGTCGATGCCGGCGGCCGCCAGCAGCCGTTCCCCGCCGACGCCCTTGAGGCTCTGGCGCAGCATTTTTCGGCGCTGCCCGAATGCCGCGGCCGTCACCCGTTCGAGCGCCCGCAAGGTCGTCGGCAGCGGGGCGGCGCGCGGCGTCAACTGCACCACCGACGACTTGACCTTGGGCGGCGGCCAGAACGCCTGTGGCGGCAGGTCGAAGACGATCCGCGACTGGGCGCGCCAGCCGGCCAGCACGCCGAGCCGGCCATAGGCGTCGGTGTCGGGCAGGGCGACGATGCGTTCGGCCACCTCGCGCTGAAACATCAATGTCATCGACAACCAGAACGGCGGCCATTGCGGCGCCGTCAGCCAGCGCAGCAGCAGTTCCGTCCCAATATTGTAGGGCAGATTTGCGACGATCTTGACGTCGCCGCGGCCCTCGGCCAGCGCCGCAAAGTCGACCGCCAGCGCGTCGCCTGAAACGACCTCCAGCCGGCCGGGCCAGGCGGCCGCAATATCGGCCAGCGCCGGCAGGCATCGCTCGTCGCGCTCGATCGCGACGACATGCGCCGCGCCATGCGTCAGCAGGGCGCGCGTCAGCCCTCCGGGGCCGGGACCGACCTCGATGACGGTCGCGGCGGACAGGTCGCCGGCGGCGCGCGCGATCTTGCCGGTGAGGTTGAGGTCGAGCAGAAAATTCTGCCCCAGCGATTTCTTGGCCGCCAGCCCGTAACGCTCGATCACGGCCCTGAGCGGCGGCAGGCCGTCCGCCGTCATGCGCCGCGCCTGTCGTTTCGCGCCAGCATGTCGGCAAGCCGAAGCGCGGCGATCAGGCTGTCGGGCCGCGCCTTGCCCGAGCCGGCGATGTCGAATGCGGTGCCGTGGTCAGGCGAGGTCCGGACGAAGGGCAGGCCAAGCGTCACGTTCACCGCCTCGTCGAAGGCGAGCATCTTGGCCGGGATCAGCGCCTGGTCGTGATACATGCACAGAACCGCGTCATAGCCGGCGCGGGCGCGCGGGTGAAACATCGTGTCGGCGGGCGCCGGCCCGAACGCATCGACGCCCTCATTGCGCAGGATCTCGATCGCGGGCAGGATCACGTCGACGTCCTCCAGCCCCATCGCGCCGCCTTCGCCGGCGTGCGGATTGAGCCCGAGCACGGCGATGCGGGGATTTTGGATCGCAAACCGGCGCTGAAGATCGCGGGCGACGATCCGGCCAACGGCGACAATCTGCCGGGTCGTCAGTGTTGCGGCGACGCTGGCGAGGGGAATGTGGATGGTCACCGGCACGGTGCGCAGCTCGGGACCGGCCAGCATCATCACCGCAATGTCGTCGAGCCCGGAATCGGAGTTGGCGAGGTGTTCGAGATATTCGGTGTGGCCGGGGAAGCGGAAGCCGGAATCGTAGAGCGGCTTCTTGGCGATCGGCAGCGTCACAATCGCCGACGTCGCGCCCTGTCGCGTCAGTTCGACTGCTCGGTCGATCGATTCGACGATGCCCGGGGCGTTGAGCGGGTTCGGCGCGCCGGGCGTGTCGACGAACTGTGCCTCCAGCGGCAGCACCGGCAAGGCGGTGTCAAACTGCGCGACGGCCAGGTCGGGGCGGGTGATCCCGAGGGGAACGTCGAGCCCGAGGCGTCGGGCCCGAGCGGTCATCTGCGCCGGGTCGCCGATCAGAATGAATGGCGGGACGTTTCGCTCGCGCCGCGACAGCCAGGCCGACAAGGCGATGTCGGGTCCGATGCCCGACGGGTCACCGGCGGTCAGGGCCAGCATGGGCGCTCCAAAGCTCAGCGATTGACGATCTGGGCCTTTTCGCGCAGCTCGGAGAGGTATTTTTTCGACATCTCCTCCGCCTTCTCGTCGAGCTTGCCCTCATTGTTGAGCACCATCTGCGCGGCGCGGTCGTCATTGACTTCGCGGCTGCTGCAGATGCCGATGAACTCGATGCCGGCCGCTGTCTCGCGCGTCGGCGTCGCGGTGCCTGGTTTGCCGTTCTCGATGGCCGTCTTCCAGTCGGGCGGCAATTCGGGGCCGAGCACGCGCGGAATGTCCTGAACCGACACGTCGATCAGGCCCTTGGCGAACTGGCGGCTGGACTCGCAGCCGTTGAACCGCTGGCGGAACGCCTCCGCCTCGCGCTTGCGCTTGCCGAGAATGGCGTTGCGCTCCTTGGCGGGCACCACGAAGGTGATCTTTTGCAGCATGTATTCGGTCGCCGACGGCTTTTTCCCGCCGAGCTCGAACACCTTGCGCACCATCTGCTGCTCGGTCATCAGGCCGCCGCCGGCGGAACTCGAGCGCATCCGCATGCCCAGCACCTGCGACCAGCCCATCTGCACCCGGATGAATTCCTTCATGTGCCTGGCGGTGACGCCGGCCTGGTTCATGATCTGGTCGAGCTGCGCCGTCTTCATCTTGTTGGAGCTGGCGAAATTTGCGTAGGCGCCGTCGACCTGCTGCTTGGAGATGCGAATGTTGAAGCGCGCCATTTCGGCCGACTTGAGCGCCTGTTCGATCATCTGGTCGGATGCGCTGCCCTTCTGGCGAAACAGCTTCATCAGCGCGGTGCGGCGCTGGACGTCGTAGCTGGTGATCGGTGCGCCGTTGACGACATATTTGATCTCGCTGGCCTGGGCCGCGCTGAATGTCGGCGCCGCAAGGCCGCCAAACATCGACAAGGCAATGCAGGCAGCGACCGCGACAAAGCGTTTCCGCGCTGGTGTCATGCTGTTTCCAACCCTTTTTCGGTCATTTTGGCACGGCGTGTTTATCCCGTCCATGCCTCGCCAGTTGGGCGAAAGCGTGGCCGGTCGGCCGGGCTGCGGTCAGTCGAAGCCCCGCGTATCGGATCCGAAATCGCCGAGCGTACGGAACGATATGTTGAATCCGATCTTTGTGCGCCTTTCGGCGCCGACCGCGGTCGGCGTAATCTGCGAATAGGTCATCGAATAGGTGAAGCATTCGTCGTCATAGGCGAAGCCGAAGGACGACCGGACGATCTTGTTCGACACGAAGTCGTGGGTGCCGGAGGCGAATGCGCTCCAGTTCTCGTTGAAGCGGGTCTGGCCGGCCAGCGTCACTTCGCGGCGATCTTCGCTAAATCCGTAAAGCGGCTGCTTCTCGATGAAGACATAGCGGGCGCTGAGCGACACCGGCGTGCCGGTGTATGCGGCCTTGATCTCGTAGCGCCGAAGCGCGCCGGTGCTTTCGTCGATCCGCGCCGACGCCGACGCCGACAGGCCGTAGGGGCTCGAGAAACCGACCAGGCCGACAAAGTCGGACACGTCGGTCTCAAGGCCGGAATAGGCGCCGACATTGACCAGGTCGGGCGAGGCGAACGAGTTCTCGCCGGCGATGTGGTAGGACTGGCCGAAAATGCCGTTCGCCGTCCATCCATTGCCGAAATTGCCGGAGTAGCGGAGGCCGACATTGGCCCGGGTGCCGCCCTCGATGCGGTCGTAGCCCGAGAACTTGTCACGCTCGAACAGCGTCGTTGCGTCGAAAACGAAGCTTTGCGCGTCTTCGTTGGGAATACCGAGCTGCGTCCGGTAAGTATTGTCGGGCCGCACGAACAGCTGCGCCATCGGCTCGAAGACATGGGTCGAGTTGCCCCCGGCAAACAGGATCGGCCAGCGCAGTTCGAGACCGGCCGTCGCCATGCCGCGCAGATAGGTGGACTGGAAACTGGTCCCGACCGGGCCGTAGGCGAGGCTGCCGTCATTGGTGTAGGCCATGCCTGGCAAGGTGTTCGACATATTGGTGATCGCCGCGACCGACGCCGCGCTCGCGTCGACGCCGATCGCGTCGCCGCGCGCATGCAGCGACGGCGTGATCAAAAGGCCGCCATCGGTGACGAACTGGCGTTTCCATTCCGCTTCGGCGGTGAACCGCGCCGACGTTCCCTCGATCCCGCGGATGCGATAGACATCGCCGACATTGATGCCCGGCGGGTCGTTCACGCCATCGCCGACCGACTCGTCCCGAACACGTCGCGTAAGAACCTGGGCATTGAGATCAAGCCTGAGCTGCCCCCCTGCAACCGGGTCATCGGCTGTCTTCGTGTAGTCGAACGACGGCAGCACGTAAGGTTGACGCGGATCGCGTGATGCGGCTTTGTCCGTCGTCTGCTCCTGAACGTTGAACTTGTAGGCGCGCAGGTCGAAATAGTTCCGGTCGTTGAGGCCCGTCAGATAGATTTCCGACCGCTGGACCGGCTCGGAGAAGCCTTCGATCTCGTACCGCCGGCTGAAATTCTTGTCAGTCTGGGCCAGCACGTTCCAGCCGAACGACCAGCGCGGATTGATCTTGAAATCGCCTTTGGTGCCGATCATCGCGCGGAACCGCTGATTCCGGTCGACCCAGCCTGTCCGGAACGCCTTCGGGTGCTGCTGGTCGATACCGGCGACGGTGACGCTCAACTGGCCGTTGTTGAACTGCCTGCGGAACTCGGCCTGACCGAGGAAACCCTGGCGGCCGTAATAGGTAGCCTTCAAAAGCGCGTCCGACGACGGCGAGATCACAAGATAGTAGGGAACCGTGACGCCTGTCCCAAGCCTGGAACTGGATGAAACGCCAGGAATGAGGAACCCGCTTTTCCGTTTGACCGTCGGGTCCGGCACCGTGAAGTAGGGAACATAGGCGATCGGCAGACCGAACAGTTCGAACCGGGCCCGCTCGAACCGGATCGTCTTTTCCTGTCCGTTCCAGATGATCTTGCGCGCCTTGACCCGCCAGATCGGCGGCTTGCCGGGCTTGTCCTCGCAGGGTTCGCAAGCGGTGTAGACGCCATTGTTGAAAGTCGTCAGGTAGCCGCCGCGCCGTTCCGCGCTCTCGGCCGCAAAATAGGTCTTGTCGGTGGTCTCGACGCGAAGCGCGTTGACGAAACCGTCCTTGAAATCGTCGGTGACGTCGATTTTGTCGGAAAAGATGCGGGTTCCGTCCTTGTCGACGATCTCGACATTGCCGGTCGCCAGAACCCGGCCGCTCTTGCGGTCGTAGGTGACGCGCTGGGCGACGAGGCGGTTGCCGCCATATTCGATCTGCACCGCGCCGGCGGCGATGACGACTTCCTGGTCGTTGTCATAGGTAAGCGTGTTCGCCTCGAGCAGCATCTGGCTGTTGGAGGGCACGCTGGCGCCGAGGACTTCCGCGTCCTGCGCAATGGCTGGATCGAACGACGCCGGAACGACAATGAAGGCGCAAGAAAGCGCCGTCGCGCCCAAAAGGCGCGCCGCGCGGGCGTAGACGCTCCCGCCAGCTTTCCCCAACCCCACTAACCGTCCTCCTTGTGCAGCAGGAACGTTACTCCAAAGAATGCCGCAATAACCACTGGGGTCCATGCAGCGACTGCCGGCAACACGAATCCGGAACTACCCAGCGCCTTGACCATGACCGTGACGACATAAAGCAGAAAGCCGGCAAGGACGCCACCCAAAATCATCAACGCCGACTGTCCCAGTCTGGCAAAGCGCATCGACACCGTCGCCGCGATCAGCGTCATCGCCACCAGCAATGGCGGCAGCGCCAAAAGTGAATGATATTGCATCGAAAAGGCGTTGGCGCTCAGGCCGAACGAACGCGCGGCTTCAATCTTTCCCGGAAGCTCGAAGAACGGAATCGTTTCCGGCATCGCAAACTGCTCTTCGACAAATTCCGGCTTCAGCCCGGTCGCCACCTCGGCGGCGGCCAAAGTGGTCTTGTTGCCGCCCGAATCGAAGCGCGTGACGTCGGTCAGCTTCCACGCGCCGTCGCCCAGAACTGCCTCGCGCGCGTCGAGCCGCTCGTGGATGTCATTGTTGTTGTCGAAGCGCACAAAGGTGGCGTCCGAAAGGAGCAACCCGTGCTTGGCGACGCGTTTGGCGCCGATGATCGTCGCGCCTTCTTCGGTCTTCTGGCGCAGCCACGGCAGCCGCTGGCCGTCGGCGCGCGACGCGCCGCCCCTGATGCTGGTTTCGAGCAGTTGCGATTGCGACAGCGCGTAGGCGCTGAGCGCATTGAACCCGGTAATCATCACGACGCCGATCATAAAACTGCCGAGGCACACCGGCAGCAGGAACTGCCATGCCGACACGCCTGCCGACCTGGCGATGACGAGCTCATAGCGCCGGTTCAGCGTCATCAAGACCGACATCGCCGAAAACAGGATCACAAATGGCATCGCCAGTTCGATCAGCGACGGCAGGCGCAAGGCGGTGACGACGATGCCCTTGCCCATCGAATAGCCGGGCAGGCCGCCGACGCGCCGCGCCAGTTCGGCGAAATCGATCAGGAACGCGATGACCGACACCGCGAGCAGAAACTGCATGACGATGACGAGATATCGCCGCAGAAAATATCCAAAAAGGGTGCGGCCGATCATGTCGGCCCCTTCGCCTGATCGCCGCGATAGCCTTGCAGCCACAATTGCAGGGCGATCCGGCGCTGCTCGATCCACGCCGCCGCGGCGCTGGCGCCGTCGACAAGCCTTTGCGGGACCCGCAATTGACGGCCGGTCAGGGTCAGCCAGGTGAAGATCGCAAAGACGCCTGCCGGCGCCGCATAGACAAGCACCGCGAAGGCGCTGCTGGTGCCGGCGAGATTGGTGGTGAAGAAGCCGCCGCCGCGCAACGTCAACGCGATCAGGGATGCGGCCGCCACGCTCCAGATCTGTTCCTGTCTGTTTGAGCGCGCCGCTCCGACGAAATAGCTGGCGATGGCGGCAAACGCCAACGGATACATCCATTCGGTGAAGCGGCGATGGATTTCGCTGCGGATCTGGTGCGGACGGTTCTTGGCAAAATAGTCGGTCGCCGGCGGGTTGAGCAGGTAGGCCAGGCTCTGTTCCTTCGGGAAATAGATCACGTCCTTGCCGGCCGCGCCGAACTGGGAGAAGTCGATGCTGTAGGAATCGAAGCGGATAATGGAGACGTCGCCGGTCGAGCGCGCCTTGCGCTGGATCTGGCCGTCCTCCATGGCGAGAAGCGACGACTCGCCACGCGACATGATCGTCGCTTCCTTTGCGTAATAGAGCAGGTCCATGTTGGCGTCGCGCAGGTCGGCGATGAACAGCCCGCCGAGCTTGCCGCCGGGCTTTTCCTCCGCCACCTGGATGTAGAGGTTCTCGTCCAGCTGTTTGAAGCTGCCCGACTGGATCGCGGTGCGGACCAGATCGGCGCCGGCGGTCGATACGAGGTTTCGCAGTTCGCGATTGACCGTGGGCTCGACAAAATTGTTGGAGGTGAACGTGACCGCGCTCAGCAGCAGTCCCAGCAGAAAGATCGGAAGCGAGGTGGCGATCGGCGACGCGCCGGCGCTTTCGAGCACCGCAAGCTCGGAATCGGAGTTCATCCGCGACATCACCTGGATGACGCCGAACAGCATGGCGAAGGGCAGGGTGAGCGCGGCCACCGACGGCACGAGAAGCAGGGCAAGTTTTGCAAACGTCACGAGGGCCTGGCCCGATGATGTGAGCAGGTTTACCCGGTCAAGCACCTGGGTAATCAGCACGATCACCGTCGCAGCCACCAGCGTCGTCACTGTCAGCTTGAATGCGCGCGAGAATATGTAGCGCTGAAAAAGGTTCATTGCGTTGCGGCTGTTCCTGTCGCCGAGATCCCTGTCGCCGGCGAAGCGCGGAAGCGCCGGACCTTACAACCGTTGCCGCACACATGGAACGTCAGATTGGCTAAAACTTGACCAAGAAGCATGGTAAAAATTTCGTAGATTTGGCGGAATTGCGACCTAACCCTAAGTAAATACTCACATATTTCGCAAACGACCGGCTTGCCGGCCATGGTGCGGTGACTTTCGCGTCGGCTGCTTCGTCCAAGACTTGCCATTAGCGGCAAAAAGGGGCGAATCTTGGAGCGCGCAATTTCGACTCAACCGTCCGGAGGCATGATGACCAAGGCCGTCGCATTTCATTTTTCCCGTAACGTTCCGGCCCGCGCCGATCTGGTGGTCGCGCTTGCGGCGCCCGACGGCAAGGGAATCGCGACGGCGGCGGCGTTTTCGGGAAAGCTCGACCGCGCCATAAAGGCGGAACGCTTCTCCGCCAAGGCTTTGACGACCCTCGATGTCGTCGCCCCGGAGGGCGTCGACGCCGACCGGCTGTTGCTGGTTGGCGTGGGGGACGCCAAGGGCCGCACCGCCGACGGATGGATCAGGACGGGCGGCAAGGTCGCGAGCCTGTTCCGCAAGGCGACCAATGTCGCGGTGATCGCCGACCTGCCCGGCGTCGAGATCAACCCGTCCGACATTGCCGAACTGGCTGTTGGCGCGAGGCTCCGGACTTACGGTTTTGACGCCTACAAGACCAAGCGCGACGACGACGACGATCAGCCGAAATCCGTGAAAGTGACGATCGTCACGGCGTCGGCCGCCGCCGCGGGCAAGGCGTTCGCCGCCCTGCAGGAGGTCGCGGCCGGCGTGGAACTGGCGCGCGATCTGGTCAACGAACCCGCCAACAAGCTCGGTCCGGTGGAGTTCGCCGCCCGCGCCAGCGAACTGGCGGCGCTCGGCGTCAAGATCGAGGTACTGACCGACAAGGAGATGGCGAAGCTCGGCATGGGCGCGCTGCTCGGCGTCGCCCAGGGGTCGCCGCGCGGCGCGCGGCTGGTGACCATGCGCTGGAACGGCGGCAAGGCGAAGGAAAAACCCGTCGCCTTTGTCGGCAAGGGCGTCACCTTCGACACCGGCGGCAATTCGATGAAGCCGGCCGCCGGCATGGAGGACATGAAGGGCGACATGGGAGGCGCCGCGGCCGTCGTCGGGCTGATGCGCGCGCTGGCCGGCCGCAAGGCCAAGGCCAATGTCGTCGGCGTCATCGGCCTGGTCGAGAATTCCGTCGACGGTCATGCGCAGCGGCCTGGCGACATCGTCACCTCGATGTCGGGCCAGACCATCGAGGTGTTGAACACCGACGCCGAAGGCCGCCTCGTGCTGGCCGACGCGCTGTGGTACTGCAACAAGAAGTTCGGGCCGACGGCGATGGTCGACCTGGCGACGCTGACCGGAGCGATCATGATCGCCCTCGGCCAGCACCATGCCGGACTGTTTTCCAACAATGACGCGCTGGCCGACAATTTGCGCAAGGCGGGCGCGGAAACCAATGAGAAGCTGTGGCGCATGCCGCTCGGGCCTGACTACGACAAGCTGATCGATTCCAGGAACGCCGACATGAAGAACATCGGCGGTCGCTACGGTGGCGCGATCACCGCGGCGCAGTTCCTGCAACGCTTCGTCAAGGACACGCCATGGGCGCATCTGGACATTGCCGGCACGGCGATGGGATCCCCCAACAGCGACTATTCGACGTCCTGGGGAAGCGGCTTCGGGGTGCGCCTGCTCGACCGCTTCGTCCAGGACAACTACGAGTGATGGCCGAGGTTCTGTTCTACCATCTGACCGAATCGACGCTCGAGGACGCGCTGCCCGCGCTGCTCGAAAAAAGCCTGGCGCGCGGCTGGCGCGTCGTCGTCCAGGCCGGCAGCGAGGAACGCCTGGATGCGCTGGACGCGCATCTGTGGACCTACCGCGACGACAGTTTCCTCGGCCACGGTCTCGACAGCGGCCCGATGGCGGCCGACCAGCCGATCGTGTTGACGACGCAGGACGGCAACGCCAATTCCGCCGTGGTGCGGTTTCTCGTCGACGGCGCCGAACCGCCGCCGCTCGACGGCTACGAACGCGCCGTCTTCATGTTCGATGGCCATGACCAGCAACAGGTCGAGCAGGCGCGGGTGCAGTGGAAGGCGCTCAAGGGCGGCGGGCACGAGGTCACCTACTGGCAGCAGGCCGACACCCGCCGTTGGGAACGCAAGGCATAGCGCTCGACTCGTATCGTCCGCCGTGGCAGGTAGCAGCGCTGATTTCAACACGCTGGCCGGGCACAATGCGCTTTCTCTCCCTGCTTCTCCTAATCGCCGGTCTTGCCCTTGGCGTCGTCTATCCCTGGGCGGTGCATAATTTTTCGGGCGATGAGATCGCCCGTGAACGCGTCTTCGAGCGGGGGCGGGGGTTCACGCCCGTCACCATCGCCCTGCGCGCAAGCCAGTCGCCGGTGCGCGTCTTTGTCGACATGACCTCGATCGGTGCGATGAACCTGTCGGGCGACAGCACGGTGCTGACGCTGACGGCGACCGTCAACAACCAGACGGTGCTGGCGGACACCCTGACTTTCACCCAGCAGAACCCGCGGCCGGACAATCCGCAATCGGGCGGGACCATTTATGGCGACAGCGCCGGCACAATCGACCCGGTGGTGGACGGCGACTACGTGTTTGTCGTGGGGCCAGGCGATGCGGACGCGGTCGCGATGCGCTCCGCCGAGCTGATCCTGCGGGCCGGCGCGCTGAACTACGACGCCCGCGCGCTGCCGATCGGTCTTGTTCTGGCCGCCATCGGTTTCATCGGTTTTGTGCTGTCGTTCAGGCGCGGTCGGAACGGCCGGCCGCCGGACGCGCCGCAACAGCCGAAATGGGGCCGCTGAAAACCTCAGATCTCGCCGAAATCGCCCGAACGGCCTTTTCCGGACGCAAACCGCGCCGCGCCGGCCGCGCCTTCCTTGCGGAACGCCTCGGCGCTTTTCCATTCATTGACCAGCGCCGCGGCGGGGTCGAGCGACCATTGCGCGACCGCCGAGGCGCGGTCGGCCAGCATGCATTGCTGCGGAAACGCCGTGAGCTGGCCGGCCAGTTCCAGCGCCGTCGCCAGCGCCTCGCCATCGGGGCAAAGCCGATTGGCGAGACCGATCGCCAGGCACTCGCCGGCCTCGACCTTGCGGCCGGTCAGGATCAGGTCCATCGCCCGTCCGTGGCCGACGATACGCGGCAGCCGCACCGTGCCGCCATCGATCAGCGGTACGCCCCAGCGGCGGCAGTAGACGCCCATATAGGCGCTTTGCTCCATCACCCTCAGATCGCACCACAGCGCCAGTTCCATGCCGCCGGCGACCGCGGGGCCTGAAATCGCGGCGATGACCGGTTTTGACAGGGCGAGCCGGGTCGGCCCCATCGGCCCCTTGCGCGGCCGGTCGTCGCGTCCGTCGAATTCCGGACCGAGATCGTGCTGGGCGAACCAGGTCTCGTCCATGCCCGAGGCCGCGCGTTTCAGATCGAAGCCGGCGCAGAACGCGCCATTGACCCCGGCGAGGATCGCGACGCGCTGGCTGTCGTCGCGGTCGAATGCGATAAAAGCCTGGAAAAGGTCTTCCGCCATCTGCGGATCCACCGCGTTGCGGGCGTCCGGCCGGTTGATGCGCACGATCGTGGTTGCGCCGTCCTGGCTGATCTCGACGCTCATGGCCCCATCGCCTCCTCATATTCGCCCGACAGGGTGAGCCAGCGGTCCTCCTGGCTTGCAAGTTGCGACGTTGCGTCGGCGCGCTCCTTGCCGAGCTGCGTCGCGGCCCTGGGATCGCGTTCGTAGAGTTTTGGATCGGCGAGCTGGTCCTCGATCGCATTCAGGCGCTTGCGCAGCCGTTCCATCAGCCCCTCGGTCGCCTTGATCTCCCTGGCCAGCGGCTCCAGCGCCTGGCGTTTCGCCGCCGCCTCGCGGCGCTTGTCGGCTTTCGACGCCTTGTCGGCCTCGCGCTTTTCCTTCGCATTGGCCGACACGCCCGTCACTTCGGTGCGGTAGTCGTCCATGTCGCCGTCGAAAGGTTTGACCGATCCGTCCTTGACCAGCCACAGCCGGTCGGCCGTCGCCTCGATCAGATGGCGGTCGTGCGAGATCAGGATCACCGCGCCCGGAAAATCGTTCAGCGCCATCGCCAGCGCCTCGCGGCTGTCGATGTCGAGATGGTTGGTCGGCTCGTCGAGGATGAACAGGTTCGGCCCGTCGAACGCCGCCAGCCCCATCAACAGCCGCGCCTTCTCGCCGCCGGAGAGGTCTTTGGCCGGCGTCATCATCTTCTCCGTCGACAGGCCGAACTGGGCGACGCGGGCGCGCACCTTGGCTTCGGGCGCATCCGGCATCATCCGGCGCACATGCTCGATGGCGTTCTCCTCCGGTCGCAGATCGTCCATCTGGTGCTGGGCGAAGATCGACGTCTTCAGCCCCGGCGCCACCGTCATCGCGCCGCTGTCCAGCGGCAGGCGCTGCGACAGCAGCTTGGCGAAGGTCGACTTGCCGTTGCCGTTGGCGCCGAGCAGCGCGATCCGGTCGTCGGCGTCGATGCGCAGGTTCATGCCCCTGAGGATCGGGGCGCCGGGCGCGTAGCCGACCGAAACCTTTTCCATCGCGATGATCGGCGAGGCGGCCGTCTTCGCCGGCTCGGGGAACGAAAAAGGCGCGACGCTGTCCTGCGACGCCGAGGCGATGGTTTCCATGCGCTCCAGCATCTTGAGGCGCGACTGCGCCTGGCGCGCCTTCGACGCCTTGGCGCGGAAGCGGTCGACAAAACTCTGCAGGTGCTTGCGCCTGGCTTCCTGCTTGACCCTGCCCTTTTCCTGCAGTTCCAGCTTTTCGGCGCGCTGGCGCTCGAACTGGTCGTAGCCGCCGCGCCAAAGCGTAAGCTTCCTGTCGTCGAGATGGACGATGTTGTCGACGGCGCGGTTGAGCAGGTCGCGGTCGTGGCTGATCAGCAGTACGGTGTGCGGATATTTCGCGACATAGGTTTCCAACCACAGCGTGCCTTCGAGGTCGAGATAGTTGGTCGGCTCGTCGAGCAGCAGCAGGTCGGGTTGCGAAAACAGCACGGCGGCCAGCGCCACGCGCATGCGCCAGCCGCCCGAAAACGACGAGGCCGGGCGGCGCTGCGCCTCGTCGTCGAAACCCAGCCCGGCGAGAATGGTGGCGGCGCGCGCTTCGGCCGAATGCGCGTCGATATCGCCCAGCCGTGCGTGGATTTCGCCGATGCGGTTCGCGTCGGTGGCGGTCTCGACCTCCTTGAGCAGCGCCGCGCGTTCCAGGTCCGCCTTCAGCACGATGTCGATCAGCGGCTCCTCGGTGCCCGGCGCTTCCTGCGCCACCTGGCCGATGCGCGTGCTCTTCGGGTAGGAGATCGAGCCGGTTTCCGACGCCAGTTCGCCGGTGATGGCGCGAAACAGCGTCGTCTTGCCGGTTCCGTTGCGCCCGACCAGCCCCGCCTTGGTTCCGGCAGGCAGCGTCAGCGATGCGTGGTCGAGCAGCAGGCGGCCGGCGATGCGCAGCGAGAGGTCGTTGATGATCAGCATGGCCAGCGTTTGGCACGGCGGCGAAAGGGAGGCAAGGCGGGGGCGGGCGGATGCCCGCACGTTTGCGTCGTCTGCCTCCAAGGTGTAGACATCTATCGATCCATACACATTGGGCGAAGCCGATGCGGACCAATATCGAGATCGACGACGACTTGATGGATCGCGCCATGAAGGCGTCCGGCAGGCGAACCAAACGCGAGACCGTGCAGGAGGCGCTGGAACTTCTGGTCCGGCTGCGGGGTCAGGAAGCGGTGCGCGCCCTGCGCGGCAAGATCGAATGGCAGGGCGATCTCGACGCGATGCGGCGCGACAGGCGTTCGCCGGGATGATCCTGGTTGATACGTCGGTCTGGATCGACTACCTCGCCGGCGTCGGCGACAGTCACACCGCCAGTTTCGACAGGGCGCTGGGAAGCACGGAAATTGTCCTTGGCGATCTGATCCTGACCGAATTGCTGCAGGGATTGCGCGAAGGTCCGCAACTGCGCGCCGTCACAGCGCAACTCAGTGCGTTTCGCGTCGTCACCCTGGGCGGCGAGGCGATTGCCCGCGCAGCGGCGGCAAACTACCGCCAGATGCGGACGCGCGGGCTGACAGTCAGGGGCACGGTCGACCTGATCATCGCGACATGGTGCATCGAAAACAATGTCGAACTGCTGCACCATGACCGCGACTTCGCGTCCATGCAGTCGGCGATCGGATTGACGCCTTACCGATAGCCGTCACGCATATGCGCGTCCCTCCGGCGTGCGCTGGAAATAGATCAGGTCGAGCTGCAGCGACGGCTGTCCCAGCGCCGTCAGCATGGCGTGGACCTGGCCGCGATGGTGGGTCTGGTGGTTGAACAGATGCGCCAGGGCGGGCGACAGCCGCTGTGACACGGTGCGCATGTCGGTGACGGTCAGATAGGTGAAGCGTCCGGCCAGCGCCCTGGCGTCAAGACAGTTCACCCAGTCGACGATGCGCCCATCCTCGGCGACGCGCGCCGCCTGCAACTGATCGAACTCCGCAAACAGGATCGCGTCGAGGTTCGCCGGCGCCTGGCCCTCGCCGGTAAAACGTTTCATCCAGATGCGGTCGGCGACGAGCAGATGGTTGAGCGTGCCGGCGACCGATTTGAAGAATGCGCCGAGATCTTGGTCGCGTTCGGCCTGCGTCAGCGCTGCGGCGGCCTCGTAGACGGCGCTGTTGGCCCACCGGTTGTAGGCGGCGAACATCTGGAAATGCTGTTTCAAAAATGCGGTCCTTGCGCAGCGGCGGCATGCGTGGTCGTTTGCCGTCCGCAAAATCAGATAGGAATTCGATGACGATCAAGCTCTACGACCTCGTCGGCGCGGACGCCAGCCGTCCGTTCAGTCCCCATTGCTGGAAGGCGGCGCTGGCGCTGGCGCACAAGCG
Source organism: Phyllobacteriaceae bacterium UBA1940 (assembly GCA_002336975.1). Classification (GTDB taxonomy): domain Bacteria; phylum Pseudomonadota; class Alphaproteobacteria; order Rhizobiales; family Rhizobiaceae; genus Mesorhizobium_A. The sequence continues at coordinate 8,491 of DDFA01000116.1, read as the reverse complement.
CCTCGCCTTCGACAGCGTGCCGACGCCGTTTGTCGGCGTGGCCGGCGTCGAGGGCGGCTTCGCCAGGACGGTTCCGGTGATCCGCGACGGCGGCGAACTGGTCGCCGATTCCTTCGACATCGCGCTTTACCTGGAACGCACCTATGCCGATGCGCCGACGCTGTTTGGCGGGCCGGGGGGCGAGGCCAGCGCCCGCTTTGTCGAACGCTGGTCGCAGATGACGGTTCATCCTTATCTCGGCGCGCGTGTCCTGCTCGACATCGATGCGCGGCTTGCGCCCGCCGACCAGGCGCATTTTCGCACTACACGCGAGGCGCGTTTCGGAAAATCGCTGGAAGCGGTGGTCGCCGGCGCCGAGGGCGGCCTCCCTGCCTGGCGGGCGTCGCTCGAGCCGTTGCGTTCGACGCTGAAATACCAGCCCTTCATCGGCGGGGCGGGGCCGCTGTTCCACGACTACATCGTCGCCGGCGCGTTGCAGTGGGTCCGCGTCGTCTCGCCGGTCGGGTTTCTCGACGCCGCCGACCCGGTGGCCGGGTGGTTCGAGCGGTGCCTCGACGCCCATGACGGCCTGATGCGGCGCGTTCCCGCTGCGGCATGACGGGCCTTGGCAATCGCCGGCGCGCCACGTATAGAGCGCGCCACTTCCATCCAGATTGCAAATCAAGGACCGACAATGGCCATCGAACGCACGTTTTCCATGATCAAGCCCGACGCCACCAAGCGCAACCTGACGGGCGCCATCACCAAGATGCTCGAGGAGGCCGGCCTGCGCGTCGTCGCCTCGAAGCGCGTCTGGATGAGCCTGCGCGAGGCCCAGGGCTTTTACGCGGTGCACAAGGATCGTCCGTTCTTCGGCGAACTGACCGAGTTCATGTCGTCGGGCCCGACGATCGTGCAGGTTCTCGAAGGCGAGAACGCGATTGCCAGGAACCGCGAAGTCATGGGCGCGACCAACCCGGCCAACGCAGCTGAGGGCACCATCCGCAAGGTGCATGCGCTCTCCATCGGCGAGAACTCGGTGCACGGCTCCGATGCGCCGGAAACCGCCGCGCAGGAAATCGCCTACTGGTTCTCCGGCACTGAAATCGTTGGGTGAGACGCCGGTCCGCCGCAGGCGGATTGATCGCGCCGGTGGCGCGGTGAAAGGCGTCGAACGGGCGGGAGCTGCCGCAGGCAGCCGGGCCCGGCCCGGGCGCGGGTCGCCCCTGAACCAATTCTAAATATGCGAAGGCCGGGAGCGATCCCGGCCTTTTTGATGTCTTGGCCTCGCGGTCGATCAGCGTTGCGTCGACCATTTCGACAGCGCATCCTCGTCGCTCTCCCTGGCGTCGACCCAGACGCCCGCCGCGCCGTCGCGCAGGTGCTCTTTCTTCCAGAACGGAGCGCGGGATTTGAGGAAGTCCATCACAAAGCCGGCGGCGTCGAACGCCGCCTGGCGGTGGGACGAGGCGGCGACCACCAGCACGATATTGTCGCCCGCGGCGATCTTGCCGACGCGGTGGATCGTGGCCAGCGCCGTCACCGGCCAGCGCATCGCCGCTTCACCGGCGATGCGAGCGATTTCGGCCTCGGCCATGCCCGGGTAGTGTTCAAGCTCCAGCGCGTCGAGCCGTCCGTCGTCGGCGCGGCACACGCCGGTGAAGGTGACGACGGCGCCGACATCGGCCAGCCCGGCGACCAGTTCCGCAGTCTCGGCCGCGGCGTCGAAATCGCCGGCCTGGACGCGGACGACGAGCCGCGCTGCCACGATCAGCCTCCCGTCATCGGCGGAAACAGCGCGATCTCGCGCGCGCCGCCGATCGGCTCGTCATGGCGCACATGTTCCTGGTCGAGGGCGACGCGGATCACCTTGGGCTGCGCCAGCGCCGCCGCATAGCCGTCGCCGCGCTGCGCCAGCCAGTCGAGAAGCTCGCTCACCGTGACCACGTCGGCCGGCAGTTCGACCTGTTCGTCGGCCATGCCGATGCGCTCGCGCACCCAGGCAAAATAGACCAGCTTGACCTTGCTCATCGGGTCGCGCTCATTCTTCGTCGACCACATGTTTCAGCCCGGCGCGGAAATAGTCGTAGCCAGTGTAGAGCGTCACCAGCGCCGATATCCACAGCAGCACGATGCCGATCTGCGTCGTGTAGGGCAGCACCTTGTCGCCGGCGGAGCCCGCCAGCAGGAAGCCGATCGCCACCATCTGGATCGTCGTCTTCCATTTCGCCAGCCGCGTCACCGGCAGGCTCACCTTCAGGTCCGCGAGATATTCGCGCAGGCCCGACACCAGGATTTCGCGGCACAGGATGATGATCGCCGCCCACAGCGTCCAGCCGTGGATGGTTTCGCTCGGGTCCGCCGCCAGCAGCATCAGGCAGGTGGCGACCAGCAGCTTGTCGGCGATCGGGTCGAGCATGCGGCCGATATTCGAGGTCTGTTTCCAGATCCGCGCGAGATAGCCGTCGAGATAGTCGGTGATGCTTGCCGCGACGAACAGGCCAAGCGCCGACCAGCGCGCGAAGTCGCTCGATTCGAGCCTGCCTTCGAGGAAGAAGCACAGCACGATCAGCGGAACGGCGATGATCCGTCCGTAGGTCAGCAGGTTGGGAATATTGTAAGCGCGGCTGGCCATTGCGATAATTTGCTTCGTTGATCGGTCAATGTGACCAAATGTGAGGCGAGAAAGTCAACACTGTGGCCGACTGATCCTATTTTGACCGCGGCTTGGCAAGCCGGCCCGGCCTATCCGCGCTCGTGAAAATGGTCGTAGATCTGTTTAGCCAGCGCTTCCGACACGCCATCGACCGCTTTCAGGTCGGCGAGCGCCGCCCGGCTGACCGCCTTGGCCGAGCCGAAATGATGCAACAGAGCCCGCTTGCGCGCCGGGCCGATGCCATCGATCTCGTCCAGCGGATTGCGCGTCATCTCCTTCTTGCGCCGTGCGCGGTGCGAGCCGATGGCGAACCGGTGCGCCTCGTCGCGCAGCCGCTGCACGAAATAGAGCACCGGATCGCGCGGCGGCAGCATGAACGGCTCGCGGCCGGCGAGGAAGAACCGCTCGCGACCGGCGTCGCGGTCGACGCCCTTGGCGACGCCGATAGCGGTCACCTTGTCGGCGACGCCAAGCTCGTCGAGCATGGCGCGCACCGCCGACATCTGCCCCTGTCCGCCGTCGATCAGGATCAGGTCGGGCCATTGCGGGAACGCATCGTCATTGACGAGGTCGTCCGGCTCGCCGGCCACGTCCTCCGGCGCGTCGCCGGCCTCCCTGACGAGGCGCGAGAACCGTCTTTGCATCACCTCGCGCATCATGCCGAAATCGTCGCCGGGCGTAATCGTCTGCGACCGGATGTTGAACTTGCGGTACTGGTTCTTCACGAAACCGTCCGCGCCGGCGACGATCATCGCGCCGACCGCGTTTGTGCCCATGATGTGGGAATTGTCGTAGACCTCGATGCGGCGCGGCACGGCCTCAAGCCCGAACGTGTCGGCCAGTCCGGTCAGCAGCCTCGCCTGGGTCGAGGTTTCGGCCAGCCGGCGGCCGAGCGCCTCGCGGGCGTTCTGCATGGCGTGGCCGACCAGGTCCTTGCGCTCGCCGCGCACCGGCACGGCGATGGTCACCTTGCGCCCGGCGCGCGTGCCCAGCGCCTCGGCGAGCAGGTCCTGGTCCTCGATCGCGTGCGACAGCAGGATCAGCCTGGGGCACGGCTTGTCGTCGTAAAACTGTGCAAGGAAGGCCCCGAGCACTTCGCCCGGTTCCAGCGACGGATCGGCTTTCGGGAAATAGGCGCGGTTGCCCCAGTTCTGCCCGGTGCGGAAGAAGAACACCTCGATGCAGCTCTGGCCGCCGTCCTGGTGGATGGCGAAGACGTCGGCTTCCTCCAGCGACTGCGGATTGATGCCCTGGTGGCTCTGCACATGCGACAGCGCCGACAGCCGGTCGCGATGGACCGCGGCGCGTTCGAAGTCGAGCGCTTCCGACGCCTGCTGCATCGCCTGCGAAATCTCCTCCTTCACCTTCTGGCTGCGGCCGGAGAGAAAATCCTTCGCCTCCTTGACCAGCTCGGCGTAGCCGGCATCGGAGATTTCGCCGGTGCAGGGCGCAGAGCAACGCTTGATCTGGTAAAGCAGGCAGGGTCGGGTGCGGCTCTCGAACATCGAATCGGTGCAACTGCGCAGCAGGAAGGCGCGCTGCAGCGCGTTGATGGTGCGCCCGACCGCGCCGGCCGAGGCGAACGGCCCGAAATAGTCGCCCTTGCGGCTCCGCGCGCCGCGATGTTTGAAGATTCCCGGCGCCAGCCCGTCATTGGTGATGAGGATGTAGGGAAACGATTTGTCGTCCCGCATCAGCACGTTAAAACGCGGCCGCAAACGCTTGATCAGATTCGCTTCCAGCAGCAGCGCCTCGATCTCGGTGCGGGTGACGACGAACTCCATCGAGGCGGTGTCGCGCACCATCCGGCCGATCCGGTTGGTGTGGTAGCGGCCCTGCGCATAGGCGGTGACGCGTTTCTTCAAGCTGCGCGCCTTGCCGACATAGAGCACGTCGCCGGCGGCGTTCATCATCCGGTAGACGCCCGGCGAATTGGGCAGACGCTTGACCAGCGCGTTGATCAGGTCCGCGCCGGTCTTGCCGTCAGCCCCGTCGATGTCGGAGGACCAGGCGATCGCCGCGAATTCGGCGACGGCGGCCGGCGTCGACGTCTCGACGGCGTCGTCCTCGTCTTCGTCGTCAGGGATCGGTTTCGGCATTGCCTCAAAATTCTTCCGGTGATTCGTCGTTTGTCGCCGACTGTTGCAAACTTTGGGCGTTTGGTGGCAAGCATTCCACCGCAGGCAAAAGTCTGCTGCCAAACGAAAGGTTTGCTGCCGCGGCGCGCATCAGGGTCCGATGGATAGTCTTGCACACAATCACCGGACGCGGGCGTCTGCAAAAGTCCGCGCCGCTCCATATGGTGACGCCGGCGTCCGCCGTCCAGCGGCTCGACTGCGTCGTCGACCGGCGGCGACCGCCGGGACCGGCCGATGAACGGCGCGGTGAGGCCGGTCTGCCTAGTGACGGGCGGCGCCAGGCGCATCGGGCGGGCGATCGTCCAGTCGCTGGCGCGCGATTTCGACGTCGCGATCCACGCCAACACGTCGATTGCAGAGGCGGAGGCGCTGGCGGTCGAGCTTGCGCGGGGCGATGGGCGGGCCAGAGCGTTCGCCGCCGATTTTTCCGAGCCTGAATCGGCTGCGCGGCTGGTGAAAGACGTCGCGGCGCATTTCGGCCGGCTCGACCTGCTGGTTAATTCCGCCTCGCGCTTCCAATACGACCAGCCGTCGGACTTTTCGGCCGCCGCGATGCAGGAGATGCTGGCGGTCAACCTCGTCGCCCAGGTGACCGCCGCGCGGGCGTTCGGCGAGGTCGGTTCGCAGTCGGCGACCTTGATCAACATTCTCGACAACAAGGTGTTTGCGCCCAATCCGGATTTTTTCAGCTACAGTCTGGCGAAATTCGCGCTCAAGGGAGCGACCGACATGCTCGCCCAGCATTATCGCGGCCGGATGCGGGTGTGCGGCGTTGCGCCGAGCAACACTTTGGTCAGCGGCGACCAGACCGATGCGGCCTTCGCCCGGGCCTGGACGCGAACCCTGACGGGCGCGGGCCCCACGCCCGCCGACATCTCCGACACGGTGCGCTTCATCTGGTCAACCAAATCGATCAATGGCGAGATCATCGTGCTCGACGGCGGACAGCGGCTGATGTCGCTCGAGCGCGACGTCGCCTTTTTGCCGGAGTGACCATGGCGAATTCGAAGATGACGATCATTTTGCGCGAGCAGCAGCTGATGCTGCGCATCGGCGTCCATTCATACGAGAAGCTCGCGCCGCAGCGGCTGGTGGTCAGCGTCGAAGCCGTGCTCGGCGATGCCGAAGACGAAGGCGACCGGATCGCCGCGACCCTCGATTACGACGCCATTCACGCCTTCAACAAATCGCTCGAAAGCGAGCCGCATTTCGAGCTGCAGGAAACGGTCGCGCGGCGCATTCTCGGCTTCGTGCTGGCGAGACCTGGCGTTGCCTCCGCCATCGTGGAAACGCGCAAACCCGACATTTTCGACGACTGCGCCTATGTCGGGGTCCGGCTTGAGGGGCGGGCTGAAATTACCGCCTGACGATCCGTCTGATCGTCGTTCACCATTCGTCAACCGATGCGGCCAAATCACGGCGCTTGCGTCGCCTTGCGACCTGTTGAACCGCGTGTCGCCGGCGTCGCCGCCGCAAGCTTCCGTTGGGAAAGATCGCGCAGCAGATCGAATTTTAGCTGAATGGTTCCAGTGGCTTGCGCCGGGGCCGCGGTCGCGCCGACCGCATCTTCGGCGGCTGCCGCGCGGCCGCTGTTGCGCCGGGGCAACGCCTTGTTTTGGCCCGATACAGGCCGGCGTATGACCTTATTGCCCCTCATTTCGCGCCGCATTTGCCGATCATCTTGGCCGCAACCAGAGGCCGGGCTCCCAACCGGTCGAGTGGTGTGTCCAGAGTTCCTTGCAACAAGGAGGCAATCATGAAAGCCTATTCCAAATTCCTCGGTTCGGCCGCGCTGGCCGGCGTTGTCGCCTTTTCCGCCGCTTCGGCCTTCGCCGCCGACATGATCGAGCAGGCTCCCGAGCCGGCGCCGGTCGAGGTGGTGCCAACCGAATCCACCGGCTGGGCCGGTCCCTATGTCGGCGCCTATGGCCACTGGAACAAGGGCGAGACCCGCGCTCCCGGCATCCCGAGCCGCATCAAGCCTGACGGCTTCGGCGGCGGCGCGTTCGCCGGCTACCAGATGCAGAACGGATCGCTCGTCTATGGCGCCGAGGCCGATGTCGGCTACGGCAACGCCGATGGCCGCAACGCCACGCTGCACTCCAAGACGGGCGTTGAAGGCTCGCTGCGCGCCCGTCTCGGCTTCGCGCCGTCCGACCGCGTCCTGGTTTATGGCACCGCCGGCGGCGCGGCCGGCAATGTCAAGGCGTCCGACGGCGTTGGCGCCGACGAGAACACCATGCTCGGCTACACGGTCGGCGCGGGCGTCGACGCCAAGATCACCGAAAAAGTGTTTGGTCGCGTCGAGTATCGCTACACCGATCTTGGCAAGGACAGGTTCAACCTCGGCGGCGGTCAGCAGCGCATCAGCCAGGACAGCAACTCCGTGCGTCTGGGCGTTGGCCTGAAATTCTGATCGACCGGCTTTCTTGACGGTCAGGCAACCCGGCCGGCGGAGCGATCCGCCGGCCGGTTTCGTTTTGTCTTATTTCGGCAGCAGTTCGGCAAGCGCCGGATGGGCCTCGTCGAACCGTTTCGCCCATCGGACCAGCTTGGAGCGGCCGCGCTCCCACTGGCCACCGAAGCGAAGGCTGAGATAGCCGAGCGTCGCGCGCAGCGCGATGTGGCCGGCATGGATCTTTTTCGGCAGCTTCGGCGGGTTCGCGTTCAGTTCGTCGAGCGCGCGGATGACCTTTGACCATTGCAGGTCGAGCCAGGGCTGGTGGATTTTTTCCTCCGGTCGCGCCCGTCGCTCGTAGACATGCGCCAGCAGGCAGTCGCTGATGCCGTCGGCCAGCGCCTCGAGCCGCTCGGCGTCGGTGCGTTTCTCGGCATTGCGCGGAAAGAGCGCATTGCCGGTCATGCGGTTGAAATGCTGCATGATGACGCGGCTGTCATAAATTCCCGGCCCGTCGTCGGGAACGAAGACTGGAATCTTTCCCAGCGGATTGTTGTCGCGCAGGATGGCCGGGGCGGCGTCGGTGTCGGTCACCAGCCCTTCGTATTCGATGCCCGCATGGCGCGCCGCCATGCGAAGTTTGGCGCTGTAGGGCGAGGGTGGTGAATAGAGAAGTTTCGGCATCGATCGGTGGTTCCTGTTTGATTTCAACTGTTGTCAGTCATGCGCCGCCGCGCTCGATGCTCAGCGGCTGTTCATCGCCGGCATTACCAGCCTGCGCGCCCGGCAGTCGCGTTTGTCGACCTCCGGGCAGGCTCGGAACTGAAGCGATTTGGTCATGCAGATCCGCACTTCCTCCATATACGAACCATCGCACGAGACGGCGAAGCCGTCGGAGGTCAGTCCGGGATTTGCGGCGACGAACGCCTGCTCGAGCGCCTTGGCTTCGATCGTCGTCCGCTGCGCGACCCGCTGGTACTGCGTCGGGATCTGGACGCGTGTGCGCGCCGCGCGCAGCACGTCGAAAAAGTCGTCCTGGGACAGGCCGGCGCAACTGCCGTGCTTGCGCCATTGCTGGCGGATCAGCCCGGCCGACGGCATGATGTCGTAGAGCGAGCGCGCCAGGTCCTGGGGCACGTCATGGGCGGATACCGGACAGTCGCTCGGATAGCCGCGTTCATACTGCGGCCACAGCCCGTGCACGACGAAGCCGTAGGAACGCGATGCGCCGCATTGCTGCGGGTTGGCGTTCGCCCCCTGCGATTCGCAATAGCTAGGCGACCATGACAACGCCAGGACGTAGAAATCGAAACCCTTGCC
>DDFA01000076.1 GCA_002336975.1 Phyllobacteriaceae bacterium UBA1940 | reverse complement strand
CTGGCCTCAGCGCCTCCGATCCCATGCGGTCGGTTCATACGCATGGACCCGACAGCGCCCGCGACGGCGCACCTTCACGGGAAACCCGCCACGGCACCTAATAGGTGCGAAGGGCGGCACGGGGGATTGTGGCCGGTGCTTCTTATCAGATGGGGGTTGAGGAAATTTCTACCGAAGATTTCGCCTGCTGTTTCCCTCATTCTGGTCCACAATAAGGGCTTACAGGGACAGGTAGGCTTGTTTCGCCCCCGCGATAGGACAAATCCGCGTCAAATAGGCCTGCCTCTTGGTTGGACACTCCGGGCCTTTCCCATTCTCCGGGTGCCGGGGGTGTGAGCCTGTCGCCGTTCATCGTAAAGAAGAGTCGGCGTTTGCCATCAATGCACTCGATGGCCATCTGAAATTGCGGCGCTGACTTATCGTAAAGGCGCGCGAGCGGGCCATGCATGTCATGCATATATATGNNTCAGTTCTCGGCGGAAATCAACAGCCATGCATGTCATGCATATATATGACCCACTCTCGATCAATTCCTTGCCATAGCGCCACCTCGGCTTGGCGACGCTCTTCCCAGCGCATTTGCTGCGCCCAGTCGTCTTGCAACTCTGCCGACCATTGAAATGCAACTATGGCGGCCCAAACGGACAGCCCAATCCGTATGAGGGCGGACAGCGTCCTGAACGGCTGTTCACGGGCAAGCCGGAAGACGTGAAAGCGCCCCTGTAGATAACCTTGGAGAAAGGCTAGAGATATGCTTGTAAGAATGAAGGAAAATGCGGCAGCGGCATAGCTCATCGGTATTCCAATTAACAGGTGATTCACGCGGCTCATTTGGACGGCGCAGCAATTTATTGCAAGGCGCTGTCTGAGATTTGTGAAGTCCTGAATATCAAAGGGCTGCGTTGCCGATATTTTGACCAATCCATCAGAGGCTGCGGGCCCTAATGTTAGGATGTCAGGGAGGCAATGAGGCCAGGATCGATGCGGACGCGATGCCGACAGGGGATGTGGGCAAAAGACGTGGGCAAAAGCATCGAGATCGATTTCTCTAAGCCCTTGATTTCTTGGCGCTAAATACCAATTGTCCGCCGTTGGTGGAGCTGAGGGGGATCGAACCCCTGACCTCGTCATTGCGAACGACGCGCTCTCCCAGCTGAGCTACAGCCCCGTCCGACGGATGCCGCGGATTTATGGCTCAAGCCCCCTTGATGTCAAGCGTGCGTTCGACCTTGCCGCGCGAAGTTCCAGTGGCTACATGTGCAGCTGTTCCGGAGACAGACAATGGCGATCGCAATCCTGCAGACCCTCTATTATGCGCTGAGCATCTATTGGTGGATCGTGATCCTCGCCGCGGTGTTCTCGTGGCTCTACGCATTCAACGTCATCAATGCGCGCAACCAGTTCGTCAGCTCGATCGGCAATGCGCTGTTCCAGCTGACCGAACCGGTCTTCGCCCGCATCCGGCGGTTTCTCCCCGATCTCGGCGGCATCGACATTTCGCCGATTATCGTGCTGGTGGTGATCTTCTTCCTGCAGCAGTTGCTCGTCCAGGCGATGTATTCGACCGTCTGACGGCGGCGATGGCGGACGCGCTCAGGACCACGCCGGACGGAATCGAATTGCGGATCAGGCTGACGCCGCGCGCGTCGGCGGATCGGATCGACGGCGCCCAGGCGGCGTCCGACGGGACGCCTCACCTGGCGGCCCGGGTAAGGGCGGTTCCCGAAAAGGGCAAGGCTAACCAGGCTCTGGAACGGCTGGTCGCCAACTGGATCGGCGCGCCGCCCAGCCAGGTGCGGGTGACCGGCGGCGAAACGGCGCGGATCAAGACCGTGACGGTGTCCGGCGAGGCAACGACGCTTGCCGCGCGAGCGCGGGCGCTGCTCGCCGGCTGAGCGGCGCGTCGGCTCTATTTCTGGGTGGCGGCGCGCTCGATGCCTTCCGAGATCATCTTGCGGGCGTAGTCGGCGTCGTACCAGCCGCCGATCTTGACCCATTTGCCGGGCTCCAGATCCTTGTAGTGCTCGAAGAAGTGCTGCACCTGCTGGCGGGTGATCTCCGGCAGGTCGGTGTAGTTGCGGGTGTTCTCGTAGCGCAGGGTCAGCTTCGGCGTCGGCACCGCGATGACCTTCTCGTCCTGGCCGGCATTGTCCTCCATGATCAGCACGCCGATCGGCCGGACATTGATGTAGCAGCCGGGCATCAGTTCGCGGGTGTTGCACACCAGCACGTCGACCGGGTCGCCGTCGCCCGACAGGGTGTGCGGGATGAAGCCGTAATTGCCGGGATAACGCATCGGCGTGTGCAGGAAACGGTCGACGAACAGCGTGCCGGCTTCCTTGTTCATCTCATATTTGATCGGCTGCCCGCCGACCGCAACTTCGATGATGACGTTGACGTCTTCGGGCGGGTTGTTTCCAATCGGTATGGCGTCGATGCGCATGGCGAACTCCTTAGATCGAGGCCATGCGGTAGCGTCACTGCGTGGCGAAGACAAGATCGACTATTGACGCTGTCCGCCGCCGGTTCGACAATCGTGCCGTCAAGCGGAGTTTCAGCAATGCGACTGCCGGCCTGCCTGCTTCTCTCGACGCTGTGTTTGCCGGCGACAGCGGCCGAGAGCGTCTATACCAAGAGCGATTTCGACAAGGACTGCAAGGTCGTCGAAGAGGACGAATATGGCGGCGTGACGGCGCTGTGCCAGGGCTATGGCGGCTACCAGATCCATTTCGCCGAAGGCGACCTCAGGCAATCGGTGTTCTACGGTTTTGTCGGGACCTGGCATGAAGCCGGCGCCTTCGAGACCTTCGGGCCGTTCAACCATGTCGCGCCGACGGTGGAATGGCGGATCGAGAACGGGCGTCCCTTTGCAACGATCCGCCGCTGGTTCGTTTCGGCGGGCGAGGACGCCAAGGGCAAGCCGAAACCGGACATTCAGGTTCTGGTGATCTCTCGGGTGGCGCAAAAGGCCGACGGCGAGGGCTGCGTGGTCGGTTATGTCGAGGCGACAGCGAACCCGAACGCCAACGAGATCGCGCGGCAGGTGGCGGACAACGACGCGCGCGATTTCGCCTGCCGCTACGCCGAAGCGCAATGGCGCGGCAAGCGCAGCAGCGAGGACGTTACGGCATCAAGTCAGTTCGAGGAGCGGCCGCCGGAATAGCGAAGCGGCAAGATCTGGCTCAGCGCCAGACGAATGCCAGCTTCCTGATCGCCTTGTGGTCGAACACTTCGACGCCTTCGGCGACGTCTCGGCCGCCCGCGCCCTGATAGAAGGCAACCGCGTTGTCGTTGTCTTCAAGCACCCACACCACAAGGCCCTTCAGCCCGTGGCGGTTCAGCCGGTCGCGCGCCGCGTCGAACAGGCGCGTGCCGAGCCCGATGCCCTGATATTCGGGGCGCAGGTAAAGCTCGTAGATCTCGCCTTCCTGCTTCAGTTCCCTGGCCCGGTTGCGCCCGACCGTGGCGTAGCCGGCGAGTTCGCCGCCGACTTCGATGACGAGGATGGTGGCTGACCGGCGGATCGCCGACGCCCACCAGTCGCGGCCGCGCCGGTTGATCATCGACGTCAGCGCCCGATGCGGGATGATGCCGCAATAGGCGCCTTTCCACGCAGCATGGTGCACCTCGGCGATCGCCTCGGCGTCCTCGATGGCTGCAAGCCTGACGTCGACGGTTAACGTATTCATGATTTGTTAACCATACCCGCCGTTGGCGCCTGTGCGCAAGGCGTCTCGGAGCGGCCAAAAGTCGAACCGGTCAGATTTCCACGAGATGGTCGTCGAGTTCGTTGCGGTCGTCGGTGCGCCAGGGGAAATGCCGGGCGAGCAAATCGCCAACGGATTTGACGGCGTCGACAAACCCGTCCGTCAGACGGTCCTCCCGGGCGGAGACGGTCAATCCAGCGACGATGCCGTTCCATTCGGCCTGATCGACCTTTGCGTTGATGCCGGAATCGGCCACCACCTCGGCGTAGCGTTCGGCCAGTGAGACGAAGATCAGCACGCCGGTGCGGGCCTCGGTCAAATGGATGTTGCGGGCGAGAAACTGTTTGATCGCATTCTCATGGGCCCGTTCGTAGCGCACCCGCTTCGGCACCAGCCGGATGCGGAGCCAGGGCGCCAGCCACAGCACCAGCAAGGCGGCGGCGAATGCGAGGATCTGGGCGACGACGAGGTTGCGCGCGTCGAGCGTATACCAGCGCCACTCCAGCACCCACACCAGGACGGCGCTGACCAGCAGCATCGCCACCGCGATGACGAAGGCCGACGGGAAGAAATAGCTCGAACTCGAGCGCGCCAGCACGCAATAGATCTCGCCGCTGGTTTTCGATTCGGCGCCGCGGATGGCGCCCGAAATTCTGTCATGGTCGATCAAGCCGGTTTTCATGACGCTACCATCCGCCCGACGCGCCGCCGCCTCCGGACGAGCCGCCGCCGCCCGAAAAGCCACCGCCGCTCGACCCGCTGGACCAGCCGCCACCCGAATAGCCGCCGCCGGAATAGCCGCCGCGCGACGACCCGCCACCGATGGTGATGTCCATGCCGAGCCAGCGGTAGCGGTTGGGCCCGAGTTTCTTGCCGAATATCGGCGCCAGCAAGGAGATGGCGAAACTGCCGAAAAAGATCACCACCCAGATGGTGATGAAGAGGATCACCTCCCAGGGCAGGCCTTCGTCCTGGCTTTGCTGGTTGCGCTTGGCCCGCGCTTCCAGATCCGCCGCATTGCCTTCCAGCACCTTGATAATGTCGTCGACAGCGGCAGAAACGCCGCCGGAAAAATCGCCGGCGCGGAAGCGCGGCACCATGGTGTCCTGGATGATCAGCGACGACAGAAGGTCGGTCAGATTTCCCTCGAGGCCGTAGCCGACCTCGATGCGCATCTTGCGGTCGTCGCGCGCCACCAGCAGCAGCACGCCATTGTCCTCGCCGGCCTGGCCGAGGCCCCAGGCCCTGAACTGGCGGTTGGCGAACTGCTCGATGGTTTCGCCGTCGAGCGAAGGTATCGTGGCGACGACGATCTGGTCGGACGATTTGGTCTCGAAATCGGCCAGCCTCTGGGTGATCGTGGCCTCGGTCGCTGGGTCGATCATGTCGGCCCGGTCGACGACGCGGCCGGTCAGCGGCATTAACTCGGCCGCAAGCGCCAGCGATGCGACGGCCGATGCGATCACAAAGATCGCGATCGTCGCAAACGATCTGGCCGACAGTCGCATCACGTCCTACTGGGGCTGCCGTCAGCCGCCCTGCTTGGTGCCGAAATCGACCTTCGGCGGCTCCATCTTGTCTTCCGAGACGGTGAAGTTCTGGAACGGTTCGTTGGAGGTGTACCAGAGCTTGGCCCAGAGCATGGTCGGCAGGGTGCGCAGCGAGGTGTTGTAGACGCGCACGGCCTCGATGTAGTCGCGCCGCGCCACCGCGATGCGGTTTTCGGTGCCTTCAAGCTGCGACTGCAGCGCCAGAAAATTCTGGTTGGACTTCAGGTCCGGATAGTTTTCGACCACCGCGAGCAGGCGCGACAGCGCGCCGGTCAGGCCGGCCTGACTGTCCTGGAACGCCTTGAACTTTGCCGGGTCGGACAGATCGTCGGCGCTGACCTGGATCTGTGGCTGGGTCGCCTTGGCGCGCGCCTCGACCACCGATTCCAGCACGTCCTTTTCCTGCGCGGCATAGCCCTTGACGGTCTCGACCAGGTTGGGGATCAGGTCGGCGCGCCGCTGATACTGGTTCAGGACCTCGCTCCAGGCGGCTTTCGCCTTCTCTTCCTCCGTCGGGATGGTGTTGAAGCCGCATGCCGTCAGAAATGGCGCCAGCAACAGCAGGAGCACCGCGGCGAGCGGCGGCAGACGGAATGTGGATCGTGTGGCGACGGCGTTCATGAAAACCCTCATACGCGAATGACAGGGGTGGTTCGCTGGCGCGACATTAGACCGTTTCATGGTGAGATGGAATCGCCCTGTTTCGCGTCTGGCGCGGCGAAATGGCAGGAAAGACGGGCAGGCCGATGCGGTTCATCGGCCAACCAGCTCGACGAACCGGGCGTCCGCCAAACGGAAACCCTGCCCGTCGAATTGCCATTCGCAATTCGACAGACAAATATTCCCTGCCGATCAAGCTTGCCCCGCTGCGCAGCAGCGGGGTTTGATCGCCGGCAGAGTGTTTCCATCCAGCCATGAAACGGTCTAGTCTCGACGCCATGACAGACGATCGAAACAAGGTCGAATCGCGGCGGATCCTGGAGCGCATGTCGCGCGAATCCGACCCCGGACAGAGCCTGGCGGCGCGCGGCGCCGGCCGGCTGCGCGACCATCTCAGCGCCGCCGACGCCGATCAGGACGACAGGATCGAAGTGATCGGCACGCGCATCGGCCGCGGCGTCGCCTTTGCGGCGATGGGCGCTTGCGTCGTGTGGCTGGTCGTCTATCTGGCGCGGGGCGGTTGATTGGCATCTGGTATGAAATCGTTGCAAGGCAAGGCGGTCATCGTCATTTCCAGCCATGTGGTACGCGGCACGGTGGGCAATCGCGCCGCCGTGTTTGCGCTGGAGACGCTAGGGTTCAACGTCTGGGCGCTGCCGACGGTGGTGCTGCCCTGGCATACGGGGCACGGCCCGGCGACCCGCATCGTGCCGCCGGCGGACAAGTTCGCGGCGCTGACGGCGGAACTCGCCGGCGCGCCGTGGATCGGCGAGGTCGGCGCGGTGCTGTCGGGCTATCTGGGCGAGGCGGCGCAGGCCGAGGCCGTCGCCGCGCTGGTCGCCAGCGTGAAACGGCGCAACAGCGAGGTCATCTATGTCTGCGATCCGGTGATCGGCGACCGGGACGGGCTCTATGTCCCCGAAGCCACCGCGGTTGCGATCCGTGATCGGCTGATGCCGCTGGCCGACATTGCGACGCCGAACCGCTACGAACTCGAATGGCTGTCGGGACGTTCGCTCCACGGCGTCAACGAGATCGTCGATACGGCGCGGGCGATGGGGCCGGCGACCATGCTGGTGACGTCCGCGCCGGGCGTCGCGGCGGACGGCATAGGCAATCTTCTGGTGCAAGGCGGATCGGCGCTACTGGCCGAGCACCGGGTCGTCGAGGACGCACCGAGCGGCGTTGGCGACCTGACGGCGGCGATGTTCCTGGCGCGCCGGCTTGCCGGCGACGCCCCGGCGGACGCGCTGCGGTCGACGACAGCGTCGGTCTACGAGGTGCTGTCGGGCGCGTTGGCGCGAGGCAGCAACGAATTGCAGCTGGAAACCGACGCGCAAAGCCTGCACAGGCCAAGGGCGGCGGTGACGCTGCGCGATCTCTCCATCGCGGCCACGGCGCATTGAAACCTAGGCCGATCGCCGGCGCGGATGGCTGCGCCGGCGGCTGGGTCGCGGTGTTGCAGCGGCCGGGGCGCCCGGTCGAAGCCGCCGTGTTCGCCGCCTTCGCCGATCTCGCCGAGGCCGTTGGCGTAGACGGGCTGATCGCGGTCGACATGCCGATCGGACTGCCTGACCAGATCGGCCCCGGCGGGCGCGGACCGGAAAGGCTGATCCGGCCGCTGTTGGGCCCGCGCCAGTCGAGCGTGTTCTCGATACCGTCGCGAGCGGCCGTTTATGCGGAGCCGGGTCCTTTCGCCTCGGAAGTCGAGAGCTACGCGGCGCATCGCCGGGCGTCCGCCGTGGCGCTGGCGACATCGGATCCGCCGCGAAAAATCTCGATCCAGGCGTTCGGCCTCTTCGACAAGATCAAGGAAATCGACCGGCTGCTGGCCAAAAGGCCCGAATTGCGCGCACGGGTGATCGAATCGCACCCGGAACTGGCCTTCTGGAGCCTGAACGGCGGCCGGGCGATGTCGCTGCCGAAAAAGGTCAAGGGCCGGGTCAATGCGGCCGGCATGGCGGAACGGCGCGCGCTGCTGCGCCGATGCGGCCTGTCGGGACTGGTTGTCGACGGGGCGCCGCCAAGGGGCGCGGCTCGGGACGATCTGCTTGACGCCTGCGCGATGTTCGTCGTCGCGCAGCGCCATGCGGCGGGCGCGACGACGCCCTATCCCGATCCGCCGCTGGTCGACGGCGAAGGCATCCCGATCGCAATCTGGGCGGCGGCGATTGCCGACGGGCGAGTTTGACGTTATCGGAGCGCATGGCTCATCTCCCGCAGTCGCTGCTCGACGGTTATCACGCGTTCATGTCCGGCCGTTACGAGGCCGAGCGATCGCACTACCGGGCATTGGCGAAAGAGGGCCAGGCGCCCGAGACGCTGATGATCGCGTGTTGCGACAGCCGCGCCGCGCCCGAGTTGATTTTTAACGCGGCGCCGGGCGAACTGTTCGTCATCCGCAACGTCGCCAATCTGGTGCCGCCCTATTCGCCGGACGGCGAGTTCCACTCGACCTCGGCGGCGCTCGAATTCGCGGTGCAGAGCCTCAAGGTCAAGCACATCGTAGTGATGGGCCATGGCCGCTGCGGCGGCATCAAGGCGGCGCTCGACCCGAACGCCAAGCCGCTTTCGCCCGGCGACTTCATCGGCAAGTGGATGAGCATGGTCGGCCCGGCCGCCGAGGCCGTCTCGCAAAGCTCGGTGCTGACGGCGGCCGAACGGCAGACCGCGCTGGAGCGCATCTCGATCCGCTTCTCGATCGCAAATCTGCGCTCGTTTCCCTGCGTCAGCATTCTTGAAGGCAAGGGCCGGCTGTCGCTGCACGGCGCCTGGTTCGACATCTCGACCGGCGAGCTCTGGGTGATGGACCCGCAGACGGGCGATTTCAGCCGACCCGATTTCGACTGAAGCCGTTGACGGGTCTCAGGGGGTGGGCGCAGGCGCCTCCACCGGCGTGACATGGCTGACCGGGTCCGGCAGGCGGTGGAAGACCAGCCAGACGCCGACGGCGAGCAGGCCCATGACGGGGATGATCCAGCCAAGCGCGACGAGCGGATCGCCGATCATCACCGCGACAAGGGTGCCGAGCAGCCCGCTGGCCATCTGGAAGAAGCCCGACAGGGCCGAGGCGGCCCCGGCAATATGCGGGAAGGGGGCGACGGTCGCCGTCATCATCGCCGGCATGATGAAAGCGATGCCGAATGCGTAGAACGCAACCGGACCCATGACGCTCGCCAGGCTCGGCTCGACCGCCCGGGAGAAGATCGCGACCAGCACCGCGCCGGTTGCGACAAAACCGAGGCCGATCGGAACCAGGCGGCGCGAGCCGATCCGGCCCATCATGGCGCGCGCGGCGACCGAGCCGAAGAAATAGGAGCCGGACTGCATCAGCATGGCGAGCCCGAACTGCGTGGCGGAAAGGCCGACGCGTTCGATCAGGACGAAGGGCAGGATGCTGGCGAGCGTGTAGATGGCGCCGAGCGAGCAGCCGATCAGCGCCGTCGACAGCATGAAATATCGGCTCGACAACAGCTGGCCGTAGGAACGGGCGATCGCCGCCGGGCGAATGCGCGACAGGTCGCGCCGCACCGTCTCGCGCATGAATATCAGGGTGCCGAGCACGATCGCCAGACCGCCGGCCGCCATGACTAGAAAGATCGCGTGCCAGCCGAACGCCTGCATCACCAGACCGCCGATGACCGGCGAAAACGCCGGGCCGACGGCGAGGATGATGCCCATCATGTTCATGATGCGGGCGGACTTTTCGTGGGTGAACAGGTCACGCACGATGGCGCGCGAGATCGCGACCCCGACGGCGGCGCCGGCGCCCTGGAGAAAACGGGCTGCAATCAGGGCATCGATGCTGGGCGCGGCCAGTGCAAGCACGCTGGCGGCCAGATAGAGCCCCATGAAGGCGATTGTGACCGGCTTGCGCCCGAACCCGTCGGACAAAGGGCCGGCGACGAGCTGGGCCAGCGCGAAACCGGCGAAATAGGCGGTGAGCGTCAGTTTGACCGCGGACGCCGTGGTGCCGAATGCGGCCATGATCTCCGGCATCGCCGGCGTGTAGAGGGCCATCGACACCGGTCCGATGGCGATCAGCAGGCCGCCGAGCAGCGCGACGCGCCGTTCGCTCATCACCGGAGGGGCCGGCGCCTTGGCCGGCGGAGAGGACATCATGTTCATGCGACCGCGCTTTCCCGTTCCGAACGCAGAAGCGACAGTTCGTCGCGAAGCAGGCGCAGCGAGAGGTTGAGCTGCTCCCATTGCGCTGGATCGACGGCGCGAAGCAGATCGTTCCTGATGCCCGCCGAAATCCTGCCGATGGCGACAAGAACATCCTGCGCCTCGCCGGTCAGTCTGACCAGTTTGGCGCGGCGGTCGGCGGGATCGGGGACCCGTTCGATCAGGCCGCGCTGCTCCAGCCGGTCGAGATAGGACGACAGCGTCATCGCCTCGACGCCCATGCGTTCGGCGATGACGGTCTGGCGCGCCTCGCCGGCGCGCGCGGCGTGGCTGAGCGCGCGGCCTTCGCCGGGTGTGAGGCCGAGGCCGGCGTCGGCAATGCGCCTGTCCAGCTCGGCGCGCAGCATGCGCGCGACATCGGTGAGGACGAAACCGAACGAGTCGGGATCAAACTGTCGGGTCATGACGGGAGTTTACTAAGGTTTGCTTATTATAAGGTTCACATAGAGATGTCGCGACGGAACGTCAACAGGCGGCACAAGGCCGCCGCACTTGCTCCCGGGCGGCGGCGGGCCTACATGCCCGGCTTGCATATCAGGAGTTTTTTCATGGCATCGAAGCAGGACGTCGAGCTTTCGACCCATCCGTTCACCAACTGGACCGGACCGCTCGGACTGCCGGATTTCACCGCCCTTCAGGACGGCGATTTCGAGCCCGTCTTCGAGGCGGCGCTGGCCGATCACAACCGCGAGATCGCCGCCATTGCCGACAATCCGGAACCGGCTACCATCGACAACACGCTTGTCGCGCTGGAACTGGCGGGCGACGCGCTGAACCGGGTGTCGGCGGTGTTCTGGGCGCGGGCGGGCGCGCACACCAATGAGACGATCCAGGCGCTGGAGCGCGACATCGCACCAAGAATGTCGAAGCATTTTTCCACGATCTACATGAACGACAGACTGTTTTCGCGGATCGACGACCTCTATTCGCGGCGCAACGAACTTGGCCTCGACGGCGAGACGATCGAGGTTCTCGACAAGGCGCATCGCGGCTTCGTGCGTTCGGGCGCAAAGCTTGGACCGCAAGACAAGCAGCGGCTGTCGGCGATCGGGCAGGAACTGGCCGGTCTCGGCGCGCGCTTCGGCCAGAACGTGCTGGCCGACGAGAAGGACTGGGCGATGATCCTGTCCGGCGAGGACGTCGACGGACTGCCGGACTTCCTGCTGTCGGCGATGGCCGCGGCGGCAAGAGCACAGGGCGAGGACGGTCGTTACGCCGTCACCCTGTCGCGTTCGATCTACGAGCCGTTCACCTCGCTGTCGCCGCGCCGCGACCTGCGCGAAAAGGTGTTCCGGGCCTTTGCCGGACGTGGCGAGAACGGCGGCGACACCGACAATCGCGAGGTGGTGCGCCGCACGCTGGAACTGAGGGCCGAGAAGGCGAAGCTGCTGGGCTATGGCAGTTTCGCCGAGTTCAAGCTCGACAACACCATGGCCAAGACGCCGGCTGCGGTGATGAAGCTGCTCGACCCGGTGTGGGACAAGGCGCGCGAAAAGGCGGCGGCCGACGAGCGCGAACTGGCGCGCCTCGCCGCGCAGGAGGGGCAAAACCATGCGATCGCGCCGTGGGACTGGCGCTACTACGCCGAGAAACTGCGGGCGGAACGCTATGATTTCGACGAGGCGGAGCTGAAACCCTATCTCCAGCTCGAACGCGTCATCGACGCCTGTTTCGATGTGGCGCGGCGGCTGTTCGGGATTACGCTGATCGAGCGGCCCGACATCGCCGCGTGGCACCCGGACGTGCGCGTGTTCGAGGTGCGCGACCGCTCTGAAAAAAGGATCGCGACCTTCCTCGCCGACTATTTCGCGCGTCCGAGCAAACGGTCGGGCGCGTGGATGAGCGGCCTGCAGTCCGGCTATTCGCTGGGCGGCGGGTCCTTGCCCGTCATCTACAATGTGATGAACTTCGCCAAGCCGTCGGGCGATGCGCCGGCGCTGTTGTCGCTCGACGAGGCGCGCACGCTGTTCCACGAATTCGGCCATGCGCTTCACGGCATGCTGACGCAGGTGCGCTGGCCGTCGATCTCCGGCACCTCGGTGTCGCGCGATTTCGTCGAACTGCCGTCGCAGCTCTACGAGCACTGGCTGACCACGCCGCAGATCCTCGCCGCGCATGCCTTGCATTACAAGACCGGCGAGCCGATGCCGCAGGCGCTGATCGACAAGATGGAAGCGGCGCGCAACTTCAACGCCGGATTCGCCACCGTCGAGTTCACCTCGTCGGCGCTGGTCGACATGGCCTATCACGCGCGCGGCGACGCGCCGGCCGACCCGATGGCGTTCGAAGCCGAGACGCTGCGCGAACTGGAGATGCCGGACGCGATCGTGATGCGTCACCGCACGCCGCATTTCCAGCACGTCTTCGCCGGCGACGGCTATTCGGCCGGCTACTACTCCTATCTGTGGTCGGAAGTGCTGGACGCCGACGCATTCGCCGCGTTCGAGGAAACCGGCGACGTGTTCAACCCTGCGCTGGCGGCGAAGCTGAAGACGCATATCTACGCCGCCGGCGGCTCGGCCGACCCCGAAGCCCTCTACAAGGCGTTCCGCGGCAAGATGCCGAGCGCCCGGGCGATGATGGAAAAGCGCGGCCTGGTGTGAGCGGGTTTCGGTCGCGGTCGTTGTTCTGTTGACCCCCACCTCGTACCCCTCCCCACAAGGGGGAGGGGGATTCTGAGATGCCGACGCCCGTTGTCTCCTTGAGGGGTTACGGGGTCGGTGTCATCCGGATCGGAAATTGCCGGTGCAGGGCAGGCTTAGTCGGCGTCAATCTCTGCCTGCAAGGCGGCGATATGGGTCGCGGCGGCTTCCGAGGCTGCCTTTTCGATGGCCCGGTAGCGGCTGACGAGCGCCTGGCCGAGGGGCGTCAGCGTCGCGCCGCCGCCACGCTTGCCGCCGGTCTGGGCGGTGACGACCGGCTTGCCGAAAATCCGGTTCATCTCCTCGACCAGATCCCAGGCGTGCTTGTACGACATCTCCATGGCGCGCGCGCCGGCCGAGATCGAGCCGGTGGCAGCGATGTTTTCCAGCAGGTCGACTTTTCCAGGACCGATGCGGCCCTCGGGGTCCAGATCGATCCTGAGGCTGAGCGATGGCATGGCCGTTCCCCGACGCGTTGCGCTATGGGAGCGTGTATATGGCGGCAGCGGGCGAGATGCCAGCAGGCGCTATTGCCGGTCGTCGCCGGCCGGCGCCGGGCCGGTCCCGGCAAGCGTGACGCTCTTGACCAGCGCAAACGCCTTCGAGCCGGGCTTGAGCGCGAGCTGGTCGAGCGAGCGGCGGGTGATGCGGGCCGAGATCAGATCGCTGCCCGAGGCGATGGCGACAACCACGTCGGACGGACCGGCGTCGACGATCTCGGCGACAGTTCCCGCAAGCATGTTCAGGGCGCTGACATGGGCGGGCCTTTTCGTCGCCAGCATAACGTCGCGGGCGCGCACCCGGGCGCGATGCCGGGTGCCGGGCGCGGCGTCGATGCGCGGCAGCCGCC
>DDFA01000023.1 GCA_002336975.1 Phyllobacteriaceae bacterium UBA1940 | reverse complement strand
GCCAGACCGTCGACGCCCGCGTCCTGAACTTCTCGAAGAAGGATCGCAAGATCCAGCTTTCGATCAAGGCACTGGAAATCGCCGAAGAGAAGGAAGCCGTCGCACAGTTCGGTTCGTCCGACTCGGGCGCTTCGCTCGGCGACATCCTCGGCGCGGCTCTGAAGAACCGCAACAACGCCGAGTAAGTCTTCGCTTACGAAATGAAAGGCCCGCGGGGAGCGATCTCCGCGGGCTTTTTCTTTGGGGGCTGATCAGGTCCAGTAGTCGCCGAGCTTCTGGTAGAAGACGAGGCCGGGCTCGATGACGCCGACCATCTCCGCCGTCTTCTCGCGCCGGCGCGCCATGTCGGGGCTTTCCGGTTCTTCCTCTCCGGCCTCGCGATCTTCTTCCGCTTCCTCGCCGTTCTCGTTCCCGGCCGGGTCTTCCTCGCTGGCTTCGTCCTGTTCGGCCTGCCGGTTCTCCGGCCACGCGATGTCTTCTTCGGCCGGCAGGTAAGGCACGAAGGCGAAGGGGACGCCGTCGCGCAGAATTGCTGCCGGCGGCAGCCTGTCGGGCAGGGCGTCGGCGGTGGCCATGGGCGGGGCCGCATTGCGATGCGCCACCGGTGCCGCCTCGTCCTGCTCCGAAGCCGGCTGCTGCGGGGCCGATGCCGGCTGGGCGGTTTCGGAACGGGTCTTGCCGGCCTGCTGGTCGCTCCCGTCTTCCGCCTGTTCGCTGACGATCAGGGCCAGTTCCTGCTCTATTGCCGGGTCGAAAGGATGTTCGAGGAGCGCACGGATGAAGTTCGCCTCCTCGGGCGAAAGGTTTTCCATCAGGTGCGCAACCACCTGCATCAATTGGGCCGGGGGAACGTCGCGCGTCACTGCATGCAGCACGCTGCGGGCGAGCGCCTGCCCGGCTGCATTGGATATCGGCGTCTTGGCGGGCATCTCCTCCCGCTTGATGGCGGAGGTGGCCGCCTCCAGGTCTTCCGCGTTGCCCTGATGGCGGATTGCCGTCTGGGCCACGTCGACCGGCCGTTGGTCCGGCGACCGGGCAGGCGAGGCCGGCAGGCGTGGTTCAGGGCGGGATGCGCCATTTGTCGGGACGGAGGCTGGTTGATCCGCCTCGCCCCCGGATGTGATTGCCTGACCGGCCGTGGCTCGCGGCTTTCCGGATTCGAGATCGAAGATGCGCTTGAGTGCCGTCTGGAGCGTGCGCGCATCGCCGAGCATCTGCGCCGTCTGCTGCGGGCCGTGGCGACCGACGGCGGCGAGCTGCTGGGCATTGAGGCCGACCGGCTTCTGCTGTCGCTCCGCGCCGGGAAGCTCCTCGGGCTGGAAACTGGTCGCAAGAAGGTTGGCCAGCTTTTGCGCCTCCGGCCCGTTCGGGTTGCGCACGACCTCCACGAGGCTGCGTGTCGGCATGGCGGAGAGCACGGTGCCGATCAGCTTCTCGACGTTCGGGCGAAGCTCCGGCGGCAGCTTGGCGATGATATCGGCGAGCTTGCGGGCGTTTTCGCCTTCGCCGGCGGGCATGGTCTTCAGGACGGCAAGAAGCGTTTCCAGGAGATCGCGACCCGGATTGGGCTCGGCGGTGCGCGGCATATGCTTCAGCATGGTTTCGAGCAGGCGAAGCAGGACCTCGGCGCGCAGATTGGCGAGGGTGGCGGCGGAAGTTTGCGGCGTGGCGGCGGCGTCGGCCGTCGCGCCCGCCTGAAGGGCAGGAGAAGGCTGCGATACCCCGGTCGTCGTTGCCAAACGCGACAGCATGTTGCCTCCTGTCTTTCCTTGCCGATGCCGTCAGCACCACAGGTCTGCCAATGTTCCATCGTTCGTCGGATGGCGCATCATGCGCGACGCTGCGTGGTGAAGAGCTTTCGGCCCGGAGAACCGGGCATTTCATGCGGGAGGCGGTGGCGAACCGGCGAAACTCAGAACCGCTGACTGTGCCGGACGGGACGCCCCGAGACTCCGAACAACTACTCACCCCTACAATTGGCATTTTATGGTTAATGAAATGCTAACGCTGCGGAATGTGTTTCGCAGACGCAGCATCCCGGGCGAAATTTCCCGTGCGGGACGGCCTTGCCCCTTATGCTCAGCTCGCGTAAATCTTGCCGGCACTGTTGGCCGCGGGGGATTTGCGGGCCGCGGATGCGGCGGAGACCCTCGATGAACCTCACCAACCTCATCCTCAACACCGACAGCTACAAGTTCAGCCACTACCTGCAATATCCGCCGGAAACACGGGCGATCTCCTCCTATGTCGAGGCGCGCGGCCATTCCGACCATGCGGAAGTGCTGTTCTTCGGCCTCCAGATGTTCCTGAAGGAATATCTGTCGAAGCCGGTGACGATGCGGGACATCGACGAGGCAGAGGCCATCGTCACGGCGCATGGCCTGCCGTTCAACCGCGAAGGTTGGACGCATATCGTCAACAGGCATGGCGGTTTCCTGCCGTTGCTGATCGAAGCCTTGCCGGAGGGCACGATGGTGCGCCGCGGCGTGCCGGTGGCGCAGGTCGTCAACACGGACCCCGCCTGCTTCTGGCTTACCTCCTATATCGAGACGGCTTTCCTGCGCGCCATCTGGTATCCGAGCACGGTCGCCTCCAACTCGCGCAAGGTGAAGCAGATCATCCAGCCTTTCCTGGAAAAGACCTGCGACGACCCGGCCGCCGTCCTGCCCTTCCGCCTGCACGATTTTGGCGCGCGCGGAACGACCAGCTTCGAGCAGGCGGGTATCGGCGGCGCGGCGCATCTCGTCAACTTCCTCGGCACGGATACGGTAAGCGCGGTGCTTTATGCCCGCCGCTACTACGGCGCCGAGATGGCCGGCTTCTCCATTCCGGCCTCCGAACACTCGACCATGACCTCCTGGGGCCAGGACCGCGAGGCCGAGGCCTATGGCAACATGATCGACAAGTTCGGCAGCAAGGGCCTCTATGCCGTCGTGTCGGACAGCTACGACATCAACAATGCCGTCGCGGAAATCTGGGGCAAGCAGCTCAAGGACCGCGTGCAGGCCGCCGGCGGCACGCTCGTCGTGCGCCCGGACAGCGGCGATCCGGTGGAAACGCCGGTGCAGGTCGTGCGCCAGCTCGCCTATGCCTTCGGCACGCATCTCAACGCCAAGGGCTACAAGGTGCTCGACAACAGCGTGCGCGTCATCCAGGGCGACGGTATCTCGCCCGCCGATATCGGCCTTATCCTGGGCCGCATGGAGGCTTTCGGTTTCTCGGCGGAGAACATCGCTTTCGGCATGGGGGCGGGGCTTCTCCAGCGCGTAAACCGCGACACCTATTCCTTCGCCATGAAGGCCAATGCCCGGCAGGATACGGCAGGCAACTGGCACGATGTCTACAAGCGGCCGGCCACCATGAACCTCAAGGCCTCGAAAGCCGGTCGGCAGGCGGTGGTCGAGAGCTATATCGGCCTCGAATCCGCGCGCGTCGATCAGCTCGCGGGCCGGCAGAACCTGCTGCAGCCTGTCTGGCGCGATGGGGAGCTTCTCGTCGACTGGACCTTCGATGCGGTGCGCGCCCGCGCGGCCTGATGTCTTGCAGTCCGGCGTTTCCCGCTCCATCTTGAGCTTTGAGATCGGAGACGAGAGATGACGGTTCGCCCGCCGCAGGCACTTGCCCCTTCCTTCACCCGGGAAACGGGCCTCAATATCCTCGAATACGAATTGATGTCCGAGCGCGCCGATTCACTCGGCCGGCACGGGCTGAAAGTCGAGAAGGCGCTGGCGCTGCTGGCCGAGCGCCTCGCCGCCGGATGCGGGGAGGGGGAGCGCGAAGACCTGCTCAACGACGCGGCCGACAAGGTCTGGGCTTTCTTCATCCAGCGGGAAATGTGCGGCCTGCGCAGTCAGAAAGATGCGATCCGCCGCTACGGCATTCCGCCCGAGGTGATCGCCCGCCTCGGTATCGTGCGGCGCAAACCCTGAATCCGGATTCTAGGCGACGAGCTGGCGGGTGATCAGGTCGTAGATGCCGTTGTCGTCGACGCGCAGAGCGAAGATTTCCTTCTTCGCCTCTTCCCGTTCCCGCTGCTCGATCACGCCCGCCGCATCGAGGTTGCGGACGGCTTCGCCCGTGTTCTCGGTGGGGGCATCTGTATCGACGGACTTGTTCCGGTCGGGTTCATCCGGGGCGTTCTCGGCAGCCTTGGTCGCTGCGGCGCCAGCGGCGAGCAGCTGGATCGTGTCGGCAGCGTCGGCCGGGGCCTTGCCGTCCGCCTTGTCCTTCACGGCATCGTCATTGGCGCGGCCGACGGCGTCCTGAAGCTTCGTGACGTCTTCGAGCTTCTCGCCGGCCTCCAGCTTGCCGATCGTTTCCTCGCGCTCCTTGCGCGTTTGCGCATCCTCGACGCGTGTCGGGTCGCGCCGCGTGCGGTCGAGCTTCAGTTCCTCGATCGATTTGGGGTTCGCCGTGTCTTCGAGACGGGCGAGGACCTTGCGCATTTCGGGTGTAAGCGCCTTTTCCTCCTGGGCCTTCTCCGCCAGCGCATCCTTCACACGCTGGGCTTCCGAGCCGTAGGGATTGCGGATCGCGCCGATAATGTCGTTTGCCGTAAGGCCGAGATCGGTGAGGCCGGACTTCTTCTCCAGCGTCTCGACATTCGCCGGCAGCTCGCCGCGCTCGCGCGTCAGCATCGTGGAAAGGCGCTGCTCGAAGTCGGCGTCCGCTTCGTCCTCGCCCTGCGTCACGCCGGTCGCCAGCGCAAGGCGCGCGACGAGATTGGCGGCGGCATCGTCTGAGGGGCCGCTCATCGCCTCCTTGACGGAGGAAAGCGTGGTGCCGAGCGAGCGCAGGCTCACATTGAGCGTGCTGCCCTTGCTGGCAACGCCGACACTGTCGACGAGGGTGATCCTGTCGGCAAGGCGCTGGGCGAAGGCGCGGGTGGATTCGCCGTCCTGCTGGGTGATGCCGAGCGTGTCGCTGAAACGGGAAATCAGCTTGGCGAGCGTATCTCCGCCACGGGCATTGCTGCCGAAGAAATGTTCGTTGATGCGGGCATTGGCCTGACGCGCGGTATCGTCCGATTGCAGGTGCGCCTGCTCGCGGATGTCGTCATTCTTTTGCCCGCTCGCCTTCTCCGCTTCATCGCGGCGGCGATCCTCGATCGTCTCGACGATCGACTGCATGGCCGAGATGGCAGCGGTGGACTGCGCGCTTTGCAGCGGTGTCAACATGGCAAACCTCCAGTTGTCCGGAGGATAATGCCGAGGCCGTTAACCGGGCGTTAAGCCTGCACCCGCGGATTTGCGGTGTCAGCTATGGGCGAAGATGTCCGTCTCGTCCCAGCCGAGAAGATCGAGCTTGGCGCGGGTCGGCAGGAAGGCGAAGCAGGCATCCGCGTGCTCGGCCCGGCCGTCGCGCAGGAGGCGGGCATTGAGCTTGTCGCGCAGCGCATGGAGATAGAGGACGTCCGAGGCGGCATATTCGAGCTGCGCGGGCGAAAGCGTCGCCGCCGCCCAGTCGGAAGATTGCTGCTGCTTGGAAATGTCGACCTCGAGCATTTCCTTGAGGTTGTCCTTGAGGCCGTGCCGATCGGTATAGGTCCGGGTCAGGCGCGAGGCGATCTTGGTGCAGAAGACCGGCGTGGTGGTGACGCCGAAGGTGTGGAACAGCACGGCGATATCGAAGCGGCCGTAGTGGAAGATCTTCTGGCGCGTCGGGTCTTCCAGCATGGCGGTGAGGTTGGGGGCTTCCTTCTGCCCGGCGGCAATGCGGATGACGTCTGCGGAGCCGTCGCCCGGGGAAAGCTGCACGACGCAGAGCCGATCGCGGCGCGGGATCAGGCCGAGCGTCTCGGTGTCGATGGCGATCGCACCGGTATAGCGGGCCGCATCCGCCGCCGGGATATCGCCTTCGTGATACCGGATTGTACTGGCCATGAAAAACCCCATCTAAGCTGTCTGAATGTCCGCAGGCCTATAGCGCATGTTTCCGGCCGGCGGTATCTCTTTATGGATTGCGAAAGGCCGGCCCTGGCCGGGAAAGACGATGAAGACACGAGCAACCCTTGCCCTTCTGGCAATCCTCATGTCCGCCCCCCTCGGGCAGGCGCAGGTCTTCAAGGATCTTCCGGGCGTCGTTCCTTCCGATGCGACGGACGAATACAGCAACAAGGGTGCGGCGAACTGCACGCAGAGCGTGGAAGTGCCGCGCAGCACCAGCTCCCGCTGGATGCCGCGCGATGTCTATGTCTGCGAGAAGAACGGCATAACCTCGAGCAGCACGCGGTTGCCGCCGTCGAGCATTCGCGCCCTGCGCGGCCTGAACTGGTAGCCGGCAGGGCGCTGCCCGGTCAGGCGCGCTTGATGACCTTGATCAGGACGAGCAGGATCACCGCGCCGATGGTGGAGTGGATGATGGCGGCGAGGATGCCGCTGCCGAGGCTGACGCCGATGGCGGGGAAGAGATAACCGGCAATAAACGCGCCGACGATGCCGACGACGATGTTGCCGATGAGGCCGAAGCCGAAGCCCGAAACGATGAGGCCGGCGAGCCAGCCTGCAACCGCGCCGACGATCAGGAAAACCAGAATGCTTTCAATGCCCATGATGTGCTCCCTTTGACGGTCTCATGCCGTCGGGATTCAATCTGGCAGCCGATTTCGGGAAAGCAAGAGGGCGCTTCAGAAAACCCGCGCCTTGGAGGTCGCGCGCGTGGCGTCGATATCGATGAGAAGATAAAGCGCGGCGAGTGTTGCCGCAGCGATCAATGTGGCGCCCAGACCCAGAACAATCATTGCCCGTTCCTCCTGACATCATCGTCAGTTTATGGTTGCACCCTACGCGCGCGAGCTTGCGTGTAGCTTACGCAACGTCGGGTCGTGTTAATTTTAGTAAAGCCATAAGCAAGGTATGAACTATTAACCTTCAGGCAAGGAATTAACCATAAACATGGGTCTACACGTCGGAATGGGAAATTCGCCGTTTCTCACCCAGGCATGATGCCGAACCGCCGTACCGGAACAGAGCCGGTATTCGAGTTTCACCGAATTTGATCATGGATCGACGGGAGTGCCACGCATGCCGGTTTGCGGCAGCGCGCGGCTCGGCCACCTCTCCTCCATGCGAAATTCAGTCGGTTCGCCCGCAAGGCAACCGGGCATCGTTGGTTTGGGAGCGGATTGGTGCAGGAAATGCCGGCAGAACAGGCTCGAACGGGACAGGCAGCCAGCCTGCGCGACCGTTTGCGCTTTGCCGGCGTGGAAAGCGCTGACGGCGATATCCTGCGCCGCCATCGCCAGACGCTCGAACGACATGTCGAAACGGCCCTTCGCGATCTCTTCCAGCGCTTCCAGACATTCCCCGATGCCGCCCGCCATTTCCAGAGCGAACGCCAGATCGACCGCCTGCACGACCTCCAGAGCTCCCACTGGAGCGTCCTCACCGACGCGCGCTTCGACGGCCTCTATGCCGAGCGGGTTAAGGTTCTCTCCGACAGCGAAAGCCAGATGGGCCTCGATCCACGCTGGCGCATTGCCGGCCATTCGGTCGTCCTCGAGACGGTCGTCACGCGTCTCATCGAGGAATATTGGCCGAAATCCATCCTCGGCGGCGGCAAGGCCCGTCGCAAGGAGCTGACCGAGCTTGTCTCCGCCTTCCTGCGCACCGCCATGGTCGATGCGGAGATCGGCGTCTCGCTGCGCTTCAACGAGCTGCGCCACGCCCATGCCCGCGCGCTCGGCGAACAGCGCCGTGAGGACCGCGCCGAACTCGATCGCGTCTTCGGCGAAGCCATCCGCGGTCTTTCCCAGCTCGATTTCTCCCAGCGCGTTTCCGGCGAGATGCCCGACGCCTGGCGCGACATGGCCGAGACGCTGAACGGCGCGCTCGACGAGATCCAGTCCCGTCTCGCCTCGACCGCCGACCGCGCCAATGAATCCGACCGCCTCGTCGGCACACTGACTTCCGGCGCGAATGCACTCTCCGCGCGTTCCTCCGAGCAATCGGCAAACCTCATCGAGACTGCCAACGCCCTCGGCGCCATCGTCGAGCGGGTGCGCCAGACGCTGAGCGAAACCCGCAAGGCCCAGGCCGCCGCAGCTTCCACGCAGGCCTCCGTCGCGCTCAGCGGCAACATCGTCGGCGAAGCGATGTCGGCCATGGCGGATATCGAGGCTTCGGCCGAAAAGATCGGTCAGATCATCGGCGTCATCGACGAGATCGCCTTCCAGACCAATCTGCTGGCGCTCAATGCCGGCATCGAGGCAGCCCGCGCCGGCGACAGCGGCCGGGGCTTTGCCGTCGTCGCGCAGGAAGTACGCGCGCTAGCCCAGCGCTCGGCCGATGCGGCCCGCGAGATCAAGCAGCTCGTCACGGGCACCAAGGCGCAGGTCGAGGCTGGCGTCGAGCATGTCCATCGCACGCAGGACGCCATCGGCAATATCGTGCGCCAGGTCGAGGACATCAATGAAGCCATCACCGGCATCGCGCGTGACAGCGCTGTCGATGCGGACGGGTTGAACGGCGTTTCGGCCGAGATCGGCCGCGCCGGCCGCATGCTGGAAGCCGATGCCGCGGAAGCCGGCCGCTTCGGCACCGCGGGCGGCGACCTCAATACCGTCATCCTCGAACTCGGCCGCACGATCCGCGAATTCCACGTTTCGTCGCAGCGCGACCTTCGCCGCCCGGCTCGCCCCGTGCAGGCGGAGCCGCGCGCGACGATGCCGGCAGGCGAAACGCCGTCCTCTCCCCTCGATTTCCTGACGGCGCGCGCCGTCGGCTTCGGAGGCTGAGATGACGGCAAGCCAACCCCGGCACTGGTTCTCCACGGCGCGCAGCCGGCTTTCCGAAGAAGGCTTGCCGCCGGCACCGAACGGCGGAGCAACGCATTCGGAAAGACGCAGTCACTGCTTCAGACAAGGAACGCGATAATGGCGAGCAAGAAAGCCGCTCAGAAAAGTCTAAGCCTTGCCCCCGTCCTCGATCTCAACGAGGCGACGGCGCTGCATACCCAGCTCATGGGCCTCAAGGGCAATCCGCTGACAATCGACGCCTCGGCGGTCGAGCGGGTCGGCGCGCTCTGCGCCCAGGTGCTGATGGCCGGCGCCAGGAGCTGGGAAGAGGACAGGCAGCCCTTCACCTTCACCAAGGTGTCCGACCCTTTCATGAAGACAATGCAACTTATCGGCGTGAATATTGATCACTTGCTGGCACAGGAGGCTACGCAATGAAGAAAAAAGTCCTGACCGTGGATGATTCCCGGACGATCCGGAACATGCTTCTGGTCACTCTCAATAATGCAGGCTTCGAGACCATTCAGGCGGAAGACGGCGTCGAGGGCCTGGAAGTCCTCGAAAACGCGAACCCTGACGTCATCGTCACCGACATCAACATGCCGCGCCTCGACGGCTTCGGCTTCATCGAAGGCGTGCGCCGCAACGAGAAGTACCGGGCGATCCCGATCCTCGTTCTGACCACCGAGAGCGATGCCGAAAAGAAGAACCGCGCCCGCCAGGCCGGTGCGACGGGCTGGATCGTCAAGCCCTTCGACCCGACCAAGCTGATCGATGCAATCGAGCGCGTAACCGCCTAATCCTCCAGTCCAGGATTTTCCCGATGGATATGAACGAAATCAAAGAGATCTTCTTCCAGGAGTGCGAAGAGCAGCTCGCGGAACTGGAATCCGGTCTCTTGAAGTTGAATGACGGGGATCGCGACCCGGAGACGGTGAACGCCGTGTTCCGTGCCGTCCACTCGATCAAGGGCGGTGCCGGCGCATTCGGCCTCGATGACCTCGTCTCCTTCGCCCATGTGTTCGAGACGACACTGGATTGCGTTCGATCCAACAAGCTGGAGCCGACCCAGGACGTCCTGAAGGTCATGCTCAAGTCCGCCGACGTTCTGGCGGACCTGACCAATGCGGCCCGCGACGGCGGCAGTGTCGATGAAGCGCGTAGCCGCACCCTGATCCGCGAGCTCGAAGCCCTTGCCCATGGCGAGGCACCGGCCGCTGCCGAGGCGCCTGCGCCGAAGCCGGTCGCCGCTGCCCCCAAGGCGGCTGCACCTGCGCCGGTCGTCGAGAAGCCGGCGGTCAACGACGAAGGCTTCCAGCCGATCCCGTTCTCCTTCGGGGATTTCGACGAGGAGGGCGCCGACCATTACGTGCCGACCGTCCAGGTCTCGTTCAAGCCGAAGAAAGACCTCTACGCCAAGGGCAACGAAGCCGTCCTGCTGCTGCGCGACGTTTCCCGCCTCGGCGAGATGAGCGTCTATTGCGACATGGATGCCCTGCCGACGCTCGACAAGATGAACCCGGAGGAAGCCTATTTCTCCTGGAAGATTTCGGTGACGACCGAGAAGGGCGAGGACGGCGTTCGTTCCGTCTTCGAATTCGCCGAATGGGATTGTGACCTCGATATCCAGACCATCGAGGAAGACGTCGTCAGCGAGGCGAGCGGTGACGAAGAGCTGCCGATGCAGCCCGTGCCGTTCGACCTGTCGATGCTCGACGACGGCGGTGCCGCCGCTGCCGCGGATGAGCCGGCCCTCATGGAAAGCGATGCCGCCGCCACGGTCGCTGCCGCCGAGACCGCCACCAAGGTCGCGCAGGTCGCAAGCCGCGCCGCCGAGAACAAGGCCGCTGCCGCCGCTTCGGCCGCCAGCGCCGCGCAGGCGAACCAGGCCGCCGCCGCAGGCCAGACGATCCGCGTCGATCTTGATCGCGTCGACCGCCTGATCAACCTTGTCGGCGAACTCGTCATCAACCAGGCGATGCTGTCGCAGAGCGTGGTCGAGAACGACAACAACGGCACGTCCTCCATCAATATGGGTCTCGAGGAGCTGCAGCAGCTCACCCGCGAAATCCAGGATTCGGTGATGGCGATCCGCGCGCAGCCGGTGAAGCCGGTCTTCCAGCGCATGGCCCGCACCGTCCGCGAAATCGCCGACATCACCGGCAAGTCGGTCCGCCTCATTACGGAAGGCGAGAACACCGAAGTCGACAAGACCGTCATCGACAAGCTCGCAGAGCCGCTGACGCACATGATCCGCAACGCGGTCGACCACGGTCTCGAAATGCCGGAGAAGCGTGAAGCCCTCGGCAAGAACCCGGAAGGCACGGTCCGCCTCACGGCAAAGCACCGCTCGGGCCGCATCGTCATCGAGCTGGCCGACGACGGCGCCGGCATCAACCGCGAGAAGGTGCGCCAGAAGGCTATCGACAACGACCTGATCGCGGCCGATGCGAACCTGTCGGATGAGGAAATCGACAACCTGATCTTCCATGCCGGCTTCTCCACCGCCGACAAGGTTTCGGACCTGTCCGGCCGAGGCGTCGGCATGGACGTCGTCAAGCGCTCGATCCAGGCGCTCGGTGGCCGCATCTCGATCTCGTCCAAGCCGGGGCAGGGCTCCGTCTTCACCATGAGCCTGCCGCTGACGCTCGCCGTCCTCGACGGCATGGTGGTCACGGTCGCCGGCCAGACGCTCGTCGTGCCGCTGACGGCCATCGTCGAGACGCTGCAGCCGGAAGCCTCGGCTATCCACTCCTTCGGCGCCTCGCAGCGGCTCATCTCGATCCGCAATTCGTTCTGCCCGCTGGTGGATGTCGGCCGGATCCTCAACTTCCGCGCCACGCAGGCCAATCCCGTCGAGGGCGTCGCGCTTCTCGTGGAATCGGAAGGCGGCGGCCAGCGCGCCCTCATGGTCGATGCGATCCAGGGCCAGCGCCAGGTCGTCATCAAGAGCCTCGAGGCGAACTACACCCACGTGCCGGGCATCGCCGCCGCCACCATTCTCGGTGACGGTCGCGTCGCTCTCATCCTGGACGTCGATGCGGTTGTCGCCGCCTCGCGCGGCCAGTCCCTGAAACAAGACATCTCGCTCGCTGCCACCGGTTGATAACCCATGACGAATGCGGTCAAGAATCTCACTCACGGACGCGAACTGATCGCCTTCAGGATCGGCGATCAGGAGTTCTGCGTGAACATCATGTCGGTCCGGGAGATCCGTGGATGGACCCCGGCGACGCCGATGCCGCATGCGCCTTCCTATGTGCTGGGCGTCATCAACCTGCGCGGTGTCGTGCTTCCGATCGTCGACATGTCGCTGCGCCTCGGCATGAAGCCCGTGGAGCCGACCGTGCGTCACGTCATCATCGTCGCCCAGGTCGGGCCGAAGGTGGTGGGCCTCTTGGTCGAGGCGGTGTCCGACATCCTGACCGTGACCGACGAGAACATGCAGCCGACGCCGGACGTCGCCAACGAGGCGACCAAGGCCTATGCCCGCGGTATCCTCGCCATCGAGCGCCGCATGATCTGTCTTCTTGAGCTCGAATCCCTGTTCCCGCATACGGAAAGCGAAGCCGCATGACCTATTCTTCGGCCATCGACACGCGGCAGTCTCCGGACGAGTGCCTTGCAAGCGGCGAATACCCGCTGACGCGCAAGGATCTCGCCGAGATCGCGGCCATGATCTATGCGGACGCCGGCATCTATCTCAACGAGACCAAGGCCTCGCTCGTCTATTCGCGCCTGTCGAAGCATATCCGCCAGCTCGGCCTCAAGGGCTTCCGGGAATATTGCGCGCTCGTCTCCTCGCCGGCCGGGGCCTCGGCGCGCAAGGAAATGCTGTCGCACCTGACGACGAACTTCACACGCTTCTTCCGCGAAAACCACCATTTTGACCACCTGAAGAGCGACGTCCTGCCGGAACTGCTCGCCCGCGCCCGTAACGGCGGCCGCGTGCGCATCTGGTCGGCGGCCTGTTCGGACGGGCAAGAGCCCTATTCCATCGCGCTCACCGTGCTGTCGCTGATGCCGAATATTGCGGACTACGACTTCCGCATCCTCGCGACGGACATCGACCCCAAGATCCTCGCCGTCGCCCGCGCCGGCGCCTATGACGCCAATGCGCTGGAGACGGTGAACCCGGCCATGCGCAAGCAGTTCTTCCGCGAGGCGGATGCGGGCGGGCGGCAGAAATGGCAGGTTGACGACCGGGTCAAGCGGCTCATTACCTTCAACGAGTTGAACCTGATGGCCCAGTGGCCGTTCAAGGGACCGTTCGACGTGATCTTCTGCCGCAACGTCGTCATTTATTTCGACGAGCCGACGCAGATGAAGATCTGGTCGCGCTTCGCCGGCATGCTGGGCGACAACGGCCACCTTTATATCGGCCATTCCGAGCGTGTCTCGGGCGAGGCGAAGAACCAGTTCGACAATATCGGCATCACCACCTACCGCTACACCGGCAAGTACAGGAGGGGCGCATAATGGCACCAGCGCGCGTACTCGTTGTTGACGATTCGCCGACCATGCGCGGCCTGATCACGGCCGTGCTCAATGCCGATCCCGATGTCAACGTCATCGGCCAGGCCGGTGACGCCATGGAAGCCCGTAACGCAATCAAGCAGCTCAATCCTGATGTCGTGACGCTGGATATCGAGATGCCGAACATGAACGGGCTCGAATTCCTCGACAAGATCATGAAGCTCCGGCCGATGCCGGTTATCATGGTCTCCACGCTCACCCATCGCGGCGCTGAAGCCTCGCTGATGGCGCTGGAAATCGGCGCCTTCGATTGCGTCGGCAAGCCGCAGCCGGGCGATGCCCGCCCCTTCGGCGACCTTGCCGAGAAGGTGAAGGCCGCCGCCCGCTCGCAGCGCCGCTTCCAGGCCGAGCCGCCGCCGCTCGCGCCGGCCGCCGCCAACGTCAATCCGGCCGCCAGCTACAAGCCCGGCCGTCGCGTCGTCGCCATCGGCTCCTCGACCGGCGGCGTGGAAGCGCTGATCGCGGTCCTGCAGAAATTCCCGGTCAACTGCCCGCCGACCGTCATCACGCAGCATATGCCGCCGACCTTCACCAAGAGCTTTGCCGAGCGGTTGAACCGCCTTTGCGCGCCGGTGGTGCAGGAAGCGACGGACGGTGCGCGCCTCGAGATCGGCAAGATCTATCTTGCGCCGGGCGGCGACCGTCACCTTCAGATCACCAACCCGCATGCGCCCTGCTGCCGGCTGGTGGAACGCGATCCCGTCAACGGCCATCGCCCTTCGGTCGATGTGCTGTTCGATTCGGTGGCGGAGCTCGCCGGCCGCAATGCCGTCGGTGTCATCCTGACTGGCATGGGCCGGGACGGGGCGGCGGGCCTGTTGAAAATGCGCCATGCAGGGGCGCGCACCATCGGCCAGAACGAAAAAACCTGCGTCGTATATGGAATGCCGAGAGTGGCTTTCGAGCTGGGTGCCGTGGAGCACCAGTTTCCGCTCTCCTCCATAGGGGAGGAAATCTTGAAGATCACTGCGGCCCGTAGAGAAGGGAGCGAATAATGTCTATCGCTGAAAAAATCAAAGTACTCATCGTTGACGACCAGGTGACGAGCCGCCTGCTGCTGGGTGACGCCCTTCAGCAGCTCGGTTTCAAGCAGATCACCGCGGCGGGCGACGGCGCGCAGGGCATGGCCATCATGACCCAGCAGCCGCACCACCTCGTCATCTCCGACTTCAACATGCCGAAGATGGATGGCATCGAGTTCCTTCAGGCGGTTCGGTCCAACCCGAACACCAAGAAGGCGGCCTTCATCATCCTGACCGCGCAGGGCGACCGTGCCCTCGTGCAGAAGGCGGCGGCGCTCGGTGCGAACAACGTTCTGGCCAAGCCGTTCACCATCGAGAAGATGAAGGCGGCCATCGAAGCCGTGTTCGGGGCATTGAAATGATAACAGACGCCGGGACGCGCCGCGTCCATGTCATTCAGGGCGAATACAAGGTCATCAACGATCCGAACGTGGTGCTTACCACCATTCTCGGCTCGTGCGTGGCCGCCTGCATGCGCGACCCGGTCATTGGCGTCGGTGGCATGAACCACTTCCTGCTGCCGGGCTCGGCCGAGGCTCTGGCCTCGGGCGGGGACGCCACACGCTACGGCGTGCACCTGATGGAGCTGCTGATCAACGGCCTCCTGAAGCAGGGCGCGCGACGTGACCGGCTGGAGGCGAAGATCTTCGGCGGCGCGCGCACCATCGCCCGCTTCTCCAATGTCGGTGAACAGAACGCCATGTTCGCCCGCCAGTTCCTGATGGACGAAGGCATCAAGGTCGTCGGCGAGAGCACCGGCGGCGAGCACGGGCGCAAGCTGGAATACTGGCCCTCGAGCGGCCGGGCCCGGCAATATGCGCTGACGGGCGTCGAGACGCAGAAGACGGTTGCGCTGGAGCAGCGGCCCGCTCCCGTCGCCAAGCCTGTCGAAAGCTCGATCGAATTCTTCTGAGCGGCGGTCTCGCTGCAAGGAAACGAAAGTACGAAGTGTATTGCGTTGCCGGCTGTCTCCGGCTCGTACCAAAAAGGGTAATCCATGCAAGCCGAGTATCAGAGTGCCGCGACCGCCATGGAAGAAGCCCTTCCGGATGTCCTGATGCGGATCGTGTCCGAGCTGCACGATGTCGCCTATCTCATCGAGCGGATCGAGCCGCAGCTTGCGGCCATCCAGAACGACGGCGCAAATGACGCCGCCGAGCGCATGATGGTGTTGCAGGGCATCGACCTTGCCGTCCAGAAGACGCGGGGGCTTGCCGAATTCATCGACACCATCACCGGCGGCATTCCCGATAACTGGGTCGTCGACGTCACGACGGCCCTGAACCTCGTGAAGCTTGCCGATATGCAGAAGGCGCTGAGCAATGGCCTGCGCCACGGCCATTCCCAGCCGCTCGGCAAGGCTGCCGGCGACTTCGAGTTCTTCTGAACCGCAACCGGCCGGAAAACCCATCGTTTTGACGGCGCCGCATCGGCGCCGTCCTGCGTTTCGCACATCCCCGCCGCGCCGCGGCACGACATGTTCGCGCAAGTTTCGCCGTCTAGTCTCCAGCCCGGATCAGTTAGGTCCGCGTATTCCATGGGGCAGGTCGGCGCGTGCGGAGAATGTGCCGGTTCCGTCCCACGAGATTGAAAATGCGTCTGAGGGTGCCGGCATCAGGCCGGTGGACAGGCGACTAGTCCGTGCGGGAACAGAATGAATCTGTTGGAACAGTTGACGAAAGTCTACAAGAACCTGGCTTCGCTGGGGCAGGCGAAACTCGCGATGCTGGCGGGAGCCGCCATCGTCTCGATCGGTCTCGTGCTTGCCGCCGGGATCCTCGTGAACAAACCCGCCTATGAGACGCTTTATGTCGGTCTTGAAAAGAGCGACGTGAACCAGATCAGCCTGGCGCTTGCCGAGGCCAATATCGATTTCAATACCGGAACGGACGGTGCCAGCATCGAAGTGCCGGTCGGCCAGACGGGCAAGGCGCGGCTCTATCTCGCAGAGCGCGGCCTGCCGAGCAGCGCCAATGCTGGCTACGAACTCTTCGACAAGGTCGGCTCCCTGGGCCTCACCTCCTTCATGCAGGAAGTGACCCGTGTGCGCGCCCTCGAAGGTGAAATCGCACGCACCATTCAGCAGATCAGCGGCATCGCCGCCGCCCGCGTCCATATCGTGATGCCCGAGCGCGGCAACTTCCGCAAAGCCGACCAGGTGCCGACCGCTTCCGTCATGATCCGCGCGAGCGCGCAGGCCGGTCGTGAATCGGCCGCCGCCATCCGTCACCTCGTCGCCGCCTCCGTTCCGGGCCTCGAAGTCGATGGCGTCACCATCCTCGATTCCGCCGGCCAGCTCCTCGCCTCCGGCGACGACCCGGAGAACGGGGCGGTCAACCGCTCGCTGACGGCCGTCCAGACGGTCCAGAGCGAAATCGAGCGCAATATCGAAAAGGCGCTCGCCCCCTTCCTCGGCATGGACAATTTCCGCGCCAGCGTCACGGCCTCACTTAACACGGATACGCAGCAGATCCAGGAAACGGTCTACGATCCGGAATCGCGCGTGGAGCGTTCCGTCCGGGTGACGCGTGAAAGCCAGAAGTCCAGCCAGCAGGCGACGAACAAGGCCGCAACGGTCGAACAGAACATTCCGCAGGGCGGCCCGCAGGGCAATGGTGAAGGTCCGCAGTCGAAGGACGAGCAGGACAAGAAGGAAGAGCAGACCAACTACGAGATCAACAGCAAGACGGTCGCAACCGTCCGCAACGGCGTCGCCGTGGAGAAGCTGTCGGTCGCCGTGGTGGTCAACCGCGCCCGCGTCGCGGCCATGGTCGGCGAGCCGGCCGACCAGGCCAAGATCGACGCCTATGTCGCCGACATGCAGAAGATCGTCTCCTCCGCTGCCGGCCTCAATACCGATCGCGGCGACGTGGTGACGATCACCGCCATGGAGTTCCTCGATCACCAGCTTCTCGATGAAGCCGTGCCCGGCCCGGGCATCCTGGAAGTGCTGACGCGCAATCTCGGCGGCATCATCAATGCGCTCGCCTTCGTCGGTGTCGCCTTCCTCGTGGTCTGGTTCGGCCTCCGCCCGGCAGTGCGCTCGGTGACCGGTGGCGGCGCCTCGGCCAACGCCCTGGAGAGCGGCGCAGCAGGTCTGGAGCTTCCCGACTTCTCTCCGGCCAGCGGCATCGGCGGCCCCGGCGCCACGCTCATGGACGGCTTCGGTGCGGACTTTGGCTTCGACAGCACGGACGACCTGCTCAATGCGGGCGACGACGGCGACGGCGCCTTCAACCGCCGCGTCAAGGAAGGCCCGGAACGCCGCCTCAGCCGCATGGTCGAGATCAGCGAGGAACGCGCTGCCAAGATCCTGCGCAAGTGGGCCGTCGAAAAGGAAGCCGCATAAGGCTCCTCAAGGACAGACCCCAAGGGAAATAAGGACGACGCGGCCGGCAACGGCCGCGTTTTTCGTTGCGTGAAATTCCGATGCATTTCAGCATTTGAACCGGCGCTGTCGCATTTCGGCAACGCTTGTTCAGCCCGGTTGCAACATTTTTTTCGCAATCCGGCCGGCTCCCCCGGAATGCCCGTTCACGGGCGCGTGATCGCCAAAAAAAGTTTACCGCCTCTCCGGTTGCGAGAGATGGAGACGGTGTGCAATTCCCGGAAGCATTAGTATTGGCTTTTGCAAGGGTATATGCATGCATGTTCCGAATATTGCATGGTTAACAGTGGCTTAAGCAAAAGTCTTTGTTTTGCGGCGCGCGCGTTCCGGAAGGCAAATCACCTTGCGGGAAGCGACTCACAGATGCCGCCAAAAGTAAATCCCGAGAAGATGGCGGTGGTTTTTAGCGATAGCCGATGTACACTTTAGTCACTGATTCGCTTGGTGATTCTTGCCGATGCGGCCTGACTGGTGGGGGTTCGGACGGTTCCGAAGACCTGTCGGGAAGGAGGCGGGAATCTCCGTTCGGAATCGGAACAGGGGGCTATCATGGAAACGATCCGGTCGGATGCTGCGGCCTGGGAATCCTATGGATTCTCCGCCGAAGCGGGTGAGCGTAAGAGTGCGCGTGAGTTGTTGGTACAACACCTCGGACGCTGTGCGGACCACGCCAGCCTCTCCTCGGGTCTGAGAGCCCTGACGGACTATGTCAGCGCCTCGCATTTTCTTCTTCTTCGTCACGACGTCATGCCGGAAGCCGGTCTCGAAAGCGTCGTCGCTTCCGACTGGCCCTTCGACATGGTGCGCGGCATCGCTTCTGCGGCCGTCGCAGGCCAGTCCCGCATGAGCGAACTGGACAAGTGCCTGACGCTCCTGAAGCCCTGCTTCAGCCATCTAGCCGATGATGTCGCGGTGCCGAGGGGCATAAACCGCGAATATTGCGTCATCGCCTTCCATGTCGGCCGGGTGCGCATGTCGCTGCTGCTCCTCTTCCCGGAGCATTTCATCCTTTCGCAGAGCAAGCTGCGCGATGTCGGCGTGATGACCGGTTACTTCGCCAGCGTCTGCTGCCAGGGGGCGTTCCTGCGGCACGACCGTGAAATGGAGCTGACCGAGCGCGAGGTGGAATGCCTCTACTGGATCGCCGAAGGCAAGACGAGCGACGAGATCGCCGTCATCCTCGGCATCTCGCGCAACACGATCAACAACTACATCACCAGCGTGATGCGCAAGACCGCGACGAAGACGCGGTCCGAGGCAATCGCCTGGGCCGTGCGCAACAATCTGGTCTGAGGGGGAACGGACATGGGCATCCAGCTTTCCGCTCCCGCGGCCATCGAGGCGGAAATCCGTCTCGCGCGTCCGCCGAAGGCCGCGCGGGCATCCGACTTCGTATCCCGTCTGCAGGTGATGCAGGCGATCCTTGGCGCGCAGCACTTCGCGGTGCTCCGCCTTGGCGGCCATGGCCTTCCGGCGGCCCGCAAGCTCACGCTCTCGCTGCACAATTTCGCACAGGATGTCGAGGGCAATGCCCGCGCGCTTCTGGAAGCCTATGGCCCGGCAATGCTGGAGCATCTCGAAGCCTCCATGCTGCCGCTGATCTGGGAAGGGGCGGGCGATAACCAGTTCGCCGAATCGGGCGCGGACCCCTTCACCACGCGGCTTCCGGCGCGGCTGCTCCCTTGGTCGGGCATGGCCTTCCCGGTGCGCCTTGGTGCGCACGGCAACGGATACGTCGTCTTCATGGGAACGTTCATCGCGCCGTCCAGCGACCTGATCATCGACATGCATATGAAGAGCTGCCAGATGCTCATCGACATGCTGGCGGGCGAGGAGAAGAAGCTGGCGCCGGCCGAAGCGCTCAGCGAGCGCGAGATCGCCTGCCTGCAGATGGCCGGCGACGGCTGCATTTCGGAGGCGATCGCCGAGAAGATGGGGCTTTCCGTGCATACGGTGAACGCCTATCTCGGCACGGCCACCACCAAGCTCGATGCGGTGAACCGCATTCAGGCGATCGCGAAGGCCATCCGCCTCGGTTACATCATCTGACGAAGAAGCGGCCATGCGTCGGCACGGCCGCTGATTTGGACGCGTCTTTTCAGTGTGCGTGCTGCGCCGGGGGCGTGCCGCCGGATTTCACATAGCGCGCTTCCGCAAGGCTTCTGCGCAGGAAATCGGTGTTGTCGTCGGGGTCGGCGGACGGATCGTTGAAGGCGACATGGGTGACTTCCACGCCGGCCGTATCCTTCTGCAGCATGAGCCGCGCATAGACCGTCACGCCCTGCGGGCGGATTTCCATGTCGAGCGTCACTTCCGGCTCCGTGTCCCAGTCGAGACGGTAGTCGCCGCCCGCGCCGAAATTGATCGTGCCGGGCAGGAAGTAAAGCTCCGCCGCGGAGGAGACCAGGTCGGCCAGGTTACCGTAGCACTCGAAACGCAACAACGAGACGAGATCGGCGGCATCGAGCAGTCTGAGCTCAGTGGCGACCGGGCAGATTGCTTCGGCAACAATCTTCTCGCGCTCGGCGGAATAGGTGCATTTTCTCATCGGATCTAGTTTACCCGTCTGGTCTGGGGCGAGGCTGCGTAAACCCGGTGAATCAGCTCCGCCACGGCTTTGTAGAACACCGGTGGAATGACACTATCTACCGAGACTTGCGCAAACATTGAGCGTGCGAGCGGCGGATCCTCGAAGACGGGGATTCCGTTCTCTTCGGCGATCTCGCGAATCTTGAGCGCAATGAGGTCCTGGCCCTTGGCGACGACCACCGGCGCGTCGCCCTCTTCACGCACATAGCGCAGCGCGACGGCGAAGTGCGTCGGGTTGGCGATGACGAGCGTGGCGCGCGGCACGTCCGTCATCATGCGGCGGCGGATGCGGTCGCGCTGGATCGAGCGCATGCGCGCCTTGACGATCGGGTCGCCCTGCGCCTGCTTCATTTCCTCCTTCACCTCCTGTTTGGTCATCATCAGTTCGGTGAACCAGTGATGGCGCGTCCAGGCGAAGTCGAGGGCGGCGATGAGGGCGGTGGCGAAGAGGATGATCAGCAGAACCTTGTTGATGTCCGACGTCATCATGTAGATGAGCGCCGCCGGCTCGGAAAACATGGTGTCGAGCGAGGCGAAGAAATTGCCCCGCATCGCAAGGGCGACGACGATCGAGACGAGCAGGATCTTGATCAGCGACTTGCCGAATTCCACGAGGCCCTGCTTGCCGAACAGGCGGCCGAGGCCCTTGACGGGGCTGAGACGGCTCATCTGGGGGCGCACGCGCTCGAGCACCGGACTCGGCAGGTTCTGGAAAACGGAGGAGGCGATGCCGAAGATCATCATCATCGCGAGAATGGGCAGGAGCAGCGCACCAGCCTCCC
Organism: Phyllobacteriaceae bacterium UBA1940; assembly: GCA_002336975.1. Taxonomy (GTDB): domain Bacteria; phylum Pseudomonadota; class Alphaproteobacteria; order Rhizobiales; family Rhizobiaceae; genus Mesorhizobium_A. The sequence goes on along the minus strand of DDFA01000023.1, from coordinate 53,286 downwards.
AGCCCAGGTGCCGGAAGATCGCGATGACGTCGGTCCCGGTTCTGAGATTCCATGCCTCCGGCTGCTCGAAGAAGTCGCGCAGCGTCTCGTTCATGCGCGAGACCCCGCCGGGCAGGAAGAAGACGAGGAAGAGATAGATCGCGAGCGTCGAGGCGAATACCGTGATTTCGCGCGAGAAAGGGGTATTGCCCTTCTCCGCCGCATCGCGAAGCTTCTTCTCGGTCGGGAGTTCTGTTTTACTGTCCTTGTCGTCGTCCGACACGTCGCGCTCCCCGGAAAAGCAAACGGCCCGAACCCTATGTCAGGAGATTCGGGCCGGAAATACGCTCCGCTTGCGGCTTCGCCGTGTCAAGCCGGATCAGGCTGCCTCGGCTTCCTGTTCCTTTTCCTTCAACTGGATTTGTCCGGCCGCGGCCAGGCGGATGGCTTCCTGCGTGATCGAGCGGCGGGCGATCGCCACTTCGCGCGGGTTGCCGGCATCGCCTGCGGCAAGGTCCGATTCGATCATGCGGCGCTGGCGAGCGCCGATGGACGAGAGGACCGATTCGCGCAGTTCCATCGTCGCGCCGCGCAGCGCGGCGGTGATGATGTCGCCGGACACGTCGTTGAAGAGCGCCACGCGGCTCTTCTGCGGCATGTAGAGCACGTCCTCGAAGAGGAAGATCTTCGGGCGCACTTTCTTGACCGATTCGGTCGAGACCGTTTCGAGCGAGGCGAGCATCTCGTCGACCTGCGACTTTTCCAGCTCGTTCATGAGGTCGGCGACCTTGTTGGAGCCGACCGAGTTGCGTTCCGCGTCCAGCGCATTGATCATCTCGATCACCCGCGCCTCGACGATGGCCGTCGCCTTGGGGCTGGCGTCCTTGAGGTTGACGGTGCGGTTGATGATGTCGGCGCGGTGTTCTTCCGGAATTTCGAGCAGGACCTTCGCGCCGAAGGAAGACGGCATCATCGAGAGGATGTAGGCGATGGTCTGCGGGTGCTCGTTGAGCAGGAATTTCGCGACGAAGACCGGGTCTGCGTCCTGCAGGCGATCCCAGATCGTCGTCTCGAACGCCTGGAAGGCGGCGCGGCGGCCGAGCAGGCCGTCCACTTCGTCCGGCGTCAGGCCCTCTTCGAGAATGCCTTCCATCATCTTGGCGTTGTCCATCAGGCCCGCGCCCTCGGTGAACAGGTCCTCGAATTCGTTGACGAGGTCGATCAGTTCATGGGGCGGGATGGCGCGCAGGTTCTGCGCGGCGGCGATGATCTGCTGCAACTCGCTCTGGGTGAAATATTTCAGCAGCTTGCCGGCGACACCCTTGCCCATGGCGAGAAGGACGGCTGCTGCCTTCTCGACCTGCGAAAGCGGCGTTCCGACCGCTGTGGTTGTCCCGAAATTCTCGAAATCCATCATGGATTTATCTCCCTGAGACCTAACCGGTCATCAGATCTTGCGTGTACTCTTCACTTCGATGAGCTTGACCCCGAAGCGGGTGTCGTCGTTTTCCAGAACGGTGATTTCGCCGCGGCCGATGATCCGGCCGTTGACCATGACCTCGACCGGCTCGCCGATGCGGCGGTCGAGCGCGATGGTGGCGCCCTCGCTGAGATTCATGAGGCTGGAGACCTGCATCTGCGAGGAACCCAGAACGATCTGCAGATCGATCGGGATGTCCATGATGAGGTCCATATTGGATTCCATGGCGCTGCCCGGACGGGGCGCTTCGCCGAGATCGGCGGAGAAGTCGTTGCCGCCGCCGAAATCGCCGCCACCGAAATCCGAACCGCCGAAGCCGGTATCCGCGCCGAAATCCGTGGTGGCCGCGCCGCCGCCGAAGTCCGAGCTGCCGAAATCGCCGCCGAAGGCGGCAAGCGGATCGTCGCCGGCGGGAGCCGGGAAATCGGAGCCGGCGGCATCCTGCTGAAGAACGCCGCGCAGATCGTCGATCGCCTGCTCCAGTTCCTGGTCGCCTGCGTTGATGGATGACATGATGTCGTCAGCGATGGGTGTTTTCTTCGGTGCCATAAGACCACTATTCCATTCGAAACTTGCCTGAGGCGTGCCGCCCCGCAGGCTTCACGCGCAAAACTATCCGATGATGTGCTGGAGAAGGTCTTCCTCCGAGCCGTAGGTATCCTTGACGCGAACCGTGTAGCGGGCGCCGGACCGGCCGAATTCGCAGACATAGAGGTTGCGCCCGTTGGCGTTCACGTCCACGCGCACGTCGCCCGCCTCGTTGAAGGGGATGATGTCGCCGGCCTGTAGCCTGCTGATCGTGTCGAGCGTCTGCCGTTCGAGGCGGATGCGGGCCTCCAGCGTCACCTTCGAGCGGCGGACCTGCTCGCCGAGCTGTTCACTCCACTCGATGCGGGTCTTCGGTGCATTCGCCGGCTTCGGCGCGGTGATGGTCGATTTCAGCATCACGGCCTGGGGAATGACGACATGGAAGGTCGACAGGACCGGGCCGATGCCGACGGCCATGTTGACCATGGCGACGAACATGTCGTCGCTGGCATCCTCGGAAGGCTTGCGGGTCTCGGCATTGTGTGCCGCGCCGAGGAAGGGTTCGAAACCGTTCGCACCGTTGACGGCCGTCTTCAGGACGCCCGAGATGCGGTCGAACATCATTGCCGCGACGTCCAGCTCGATCTTGGAGAGCGGGCGCGGTTCCGGATCCTCGACCGAATCGCTGACGGCGCCGAGCATGTTCTCGACGAGCGTGATGATCATCGGGCTGTCGCAGATCAGCGTGAAGCGATCGCACCAGTCGCGCAGGGAAGCATCGCAGCAGGCCATCGCGCCGCCGAGACCGGAGACGAGCGTGCCGTAGCGGCCGGTCTCGAAGCCGGCATAGGAAACCGCGACCTCGAAGCCGAGTTCGCTTTCCAGCATGTCGGGCAGGAACTCGGCGAAGACGTCGCCGAGGCTGGCGCACAGCTTGGAGATGGTCGCCTGATCGCCGAGCTTGCCGGTGAGGCGCGCCAGAACGATCGGGTCCATGGTGGGGTGAGGGGTCACGGTCGCTGCGCTCATGTCTTAGGCCGCCTTCGAATCGCCGCCGCCGCCCGGATTCATCATTTCCTGCTCGACAGCGTCGATGGACGGACGCTCGTAGGAGGAAATCGTCTTGCGGCCGTATTCGAGAGCAACCTGCGGAACCGAGCCGTTCATGTAGGCGAGCAGCGTCTGCTTCACGATGACATAGAGGCGGTTCTGCTTTTCGCGCACGACCTTGATGTTCGTGGCGATCGGGGTGACGATCGAGTAGGACAGGAAGATGCCGAGCATGGTGCCGACGAGGGCGGAGCCGATGAGGCCGCCGAGCACTTCGGGTGATTCGTTGATCTTGCCCATCGCCTTGATAACCCCGAGAACGGCCGCGATGATGCCGATGGCCGGGAAGGCGTCGCCCATGGTCGTCAGCGACTGGTAGGGCTTCATCTTGTCGCGCGTGATCGTCTGGATTTCCTCGTCCATCAGCGCCTCGATCTCGTGGGAGCGGGCATTGCCGATGATGATGAGGCGGACATAGTCGCAGATGAAGGCGGTGAGTTCCTTGTTCTTCAGCACGGTCGGCGCGGACTGGAAGATCGGCGATTCATCCGGGTTGTCGATATGCGCTTCGATCTCGTTGCGCGACTTGGTGCGCAGGTCCCGCATCAGGCTGTAGAGCACGCCGAGCGTATCGAGATAGTCGCGTTCCTTCGGCACCTTGTGCTTGAAGGCTTCGCCGAGCGCCTTTCCGGTTTCCTTGATCACCTTCATCGTGTTGGCCACGATGAAGCCGCCGACGCCGGCGCCGCCGATGATCATGAGTTCGAATGGCTGGTTCAGCACTTCGACGTGCCCGCCCATGGCCATGAAGCCGCCCAAGACGCAGCCGATGGTGACAATGAGACCGATAATGATGTTCATGAGCGCAGGTGTCCCGACACAATTCTGACCCTTCCGGAAATACGGTTCCAGCCTTGCGTGAAGCTGTACCGGACGCCGGGTTTACGGATCAGGTTCGCACAAGCAAAACCAGCAAGGATCATGGTTCAAAACGGGCATTCATGTCTTCTTGAACCTGATCGGCGGCCTATCGTGACGACCACCTATACGAGCTACAAGCTGATTTCCTCCGACCTCCAGACGTCGCTGAAGCGTGTCTCGGAGCAGCCGGACGTCAAGCGCGAGACGGAGTACTACCTCTCCAAGATCGGCAGCATAAAGACGATCGACGAGTTCTTCGCCGACAGCCGGCTCTACAACTACGCCATGAAGGCGCACGGGCTGGACGACATGGCCTATGCCAAGGCCTTCATGCGCAAGGTGCTGACCGAAGGCATCGACGACAAGGATGCGTTTGCCAACAAGCTCAGCGACACCCGCTACAAGGAGCTGGCGGAATCACTGAATTTCGCCCGTCACGGCGAGCTGGCCACCACCTTCGAGCGCGCCCAGAAGGGTGTTGTCGAGAAATATACACGCCAGACGCTGGAAGTCAGCGTCGGCGAGGACAATACGGGCGTGCGCCTCGCGCTCTATTTCGAGCGCATGGCCTCCACCATCACGTCGGGCTATTCGATCATCGCGGACGACGCGCTGTCCCAGGTCGTGCGCACCGCGCTGCAGCTTCCGGCGGAATTCGCCGCCACCGATATCGACCGCCAGGCCGCCTATTACGAGGATGCTCTGAACATCGAGGAGTTCAAGGACCCGGCCAAGCTCGGCAAGTTCCTGGAGCGCTTCACTTCGATGTGGGAACTCGAAAATCCCTCCGGCAGCTACGATCCGCTGAACGTGTTCCAGCCGTCGAGCCTCACCGGCATTTCGACGGACCTTTTGCTGTCCATCAATAACCTGAAACTCGGAGGTCGCTGAGAATGCAGACCGGGCTCTATGTATCGCTTTCGTCCCAGATTGCGCTCGACCGCCGCATGGCGACACTCGCCGATAACGTCGCGAACTCCACCACGGTCGGCTTCCGCGCCACCGAAGTGAAATTCAACCAGGTCGTCAGCGACCAGAAAACCGCCAATGTCGCCTTCGTTTCGCAGGGGGATGAATTCATCTCGACGCGGAACGGCGGCCTCACCGAGACCGGCGGCCAGTTCGATTTCGCCATCAAGGGCGAGGCGTGGTTCCAGGTCGAGACGCCCTCCGGCCCGACCCTCACCCGCGACGGTCGCTTCACGCTGACGGATGCCGGTGAACTGGTGACGCTCAACGGCTACCCCGTGCTCGACGCCGGCGGCGGCCCGATCCAGATCGATGCGAATGCCGGCCAGGTCTTGCTCAGCGCCGACGGCCAGCTCAACCAGGGCGGCCGCCCGGTCGCAGCGCTCGGCATCTTCGAGGCCGATCTTTCGGCCGGTTTCGTGCGCGCCGGCAACAGCGGCATCATTCCCACCAACCAGCCGCAGCCCATCGTCGACCGCGTCGATGCCGGTGTGGTGCAGGGTTATGTGGAAGAATCCAACGTCAACGCCATCGGCGAGATGACGCAGCTCATTCAGGTCACGCGCGCCTTCGAGAACATCGCCGCGCTGATGCGCAGCAGCGAGGATTCGATGAGCGAGGCGGTCCGCACGCTCGGGGGCAGCAAGTAATCCATGACGGCGGGAGAGAGCATCACGGCCAAGTCCACCCAGACACCCGAAGGCGGGCGCATGCTGAATGCCCTCGCCGGACTGGTGCGGCGCTATTCCTCGCCGGAATTCTCCGTCACCCATGGCGGCCACGTGCAGACCATTGCGGCGGGCAACTACACGGTCAGCGGCCTGTCGCGGCATGTGCGGCTCGGCGAATTCGTGGCGCACAAGAGTGCAACGGGCATCCATCTCGGCGAGGTCGTCCGCGTCGAGCAGGAAACGGTCGTGGTCTGCCCCATCGAGCCGGGCGAGCCTATCGGCATCCATGACACGGTCATCCGCAAGGGTGCTTTCCGCGTCGCGCCGACCGCCTCCTGGTGCGGCCGCACGATCAACGCGCTCGGCGAGCCCATCGACGGGCTCGGCCCGTTGCCGCAGGGCGAGGATCGCCGCTCCATCTCCAATTCCGCGCCGCCCTCGATGACGCGCAAGCGCGTCGAAACTGGCTTCAGCACGGGCGTTCGCGCCATCGACATCTTCGCCCCGCTCTGCCTCGGCCAGCGCCTCGGCATCTTCGCCGGCTCCGGTGTCGGCAAGTCGACGCTGCTGTCGATGCTGGCAAGGGCCGATGCCTTCGACAAGGTGGTGATTGCGCTGGTCGGCGAGCGTGGCCGCGAAGTGCGCGAATTCATCGAGGACACGCTGGGCGAGAACCTCGCCAAGTCCGTCGCCGTCGTCGCGACCAGCGACGAGAGCCCGATGCTGCGCAAGATGGCGCCGCTGACCGCCGTCACCATCGCGGAGCACTACCGCGATCAGGGCGATAACGTGCTTCTGATCATCGACAGCGTGACGCGCTTTGCCCATGCGATCCGCGAGGTGGCGACCGCCTCCGGCGAGCCGCCGATTGCCCGCGGCTATCCGGCCTCCGTCTTCACCGAGCTGCCGCGCCTTCTGGAGCGGGCCGGGCCGGGCGCGGAAGGGGCGGGCACGATCACCGCGATCATCTCGATCCTCGTCGACGGCGACAACCACAACGACCCTATCGCGGACTCGACGCGCGGCATCCTCGACGGCCACATCGTCATGGAACGCAGCCTTGCCGAGGAGGGGCGCTATCCGCCGATCAATCCGCTCGCCTCCATCTCGCGCCTTGCCCGCAAGGCATGGACGCCGGATCAGGAGAAGCTGGTGTCCCGGCTGAAGTCGCTCATTCACCGTTTCGAGGAAACGCGGGACCTGCGCCTTATCGGCGGCTATCGCCCGGGCGGCGACCCCGATCTCGACATGGCGATCAAGCAGGTGCCGATCATCTACGACGTATTGAAACAGACGCCGGGCGAAAGGCCCGCCGCCGACGCCTTCTCCGACCTTGCCGTCGCGTTGAGGAACGCGGCCGGGCAGGGCGCCGCGCCGGCAACCCGAAGGGGATGACAGTGACCGATTTCGATGCAGACGAGACCATCCAGCCGCTCAAGCGGGCAGGGGCAGGGCGTTACAGCACGAGCGACAAGATGCTGGTCGGCGTGGGTGTGATGCTTGCGGCGGGCGCGGCTTTCTTCCCCTGGTATGTCTTCCTCAACCCGGAAAAATTCTCCGTGCCGACGCTCTGGCAGGGAGCGACCCGCGACCTGCCGGAAACGCCGGCGCGCGAGGTGGTGAGCGTCTCGCCGGCCGCGATGATCGACAACGACAACGATCCGGCGATCAAGGGCGTCGACCCCGTGGCGACCGCCACGACATCCAGCCTCGGTACGGAAAGCAAGCTCGGCGCGCCGGTGGATACCGGTCTCGACCAGCCGCTGCCGGCCAGCACCGGTTTCCGCCTCATGCACGTGGCCAATGGCCGGGCGCTGATCGAGGACGCGCGCGGCATGTACATCGTGCGCGTGGGCTCGATCCTGCCCGACAACAGCCGCCTTGCGACGCTGGAGCAGCGCGACGGCGCCTGGGTCATCGTCACCTCGAACGGCGCCGTGATCAAGCGCAACTGACGGGAGGCGAGCCTTCGCCCGCCTTCGATTCGGCCGGTCCGCCTTGTCGCGACCGGCCTTCCGCTCGCCGGCAGAAGAACGGCTCGAGCACTTTATTTTCCCGGGAATTCAAGCATTTACCCGCACCACGCCCCCGGTGCAAGTCTGACGCAAGATTGGCTCCGTAGGTTCGCCGTGAACAAGGATGGAGCTTGTCATGCAACCGATACAACTGTTTGAACTGGCATCGAAACAGGCCGAATGGCTCTCAGTCCGCCAGAGCGTGGTTGCAGGCAACATCGCCAACGCCAACACCCCGGCGTTCAAGGCGAAGGACGTAACTCCCTTCCAGTCCGTGCTCGAAACCACGAGCATGCGCATGGCGGCGACGCAGCCGGGCCATTTCACCGAAACCGAAATGGCAAGCCGCGTCATCGAGACCAGGCCCACCGAGGAGATCGGCGTGCAGGAGTCCGGCAACACTGTCGGCCTTGCCGAGGAGCTCATGAAAGAGGGCCAGGTCAAGCGTGATTTCGAGTTGAATGCCGGCCTCGTAAAGGCCTTTCATCGCATGATGCTGATGACAGTCAGAAGGTAAAAAATGGATCCGCTCGTAGCTTCATTGAAAGTCGCGGCCTCGGGACTTGAGGCGCAATCCACCCGCATTCGCATCGTTTCGGAAAACCTGGCGAACGCCCGCTCGACCGGCGACACGCCCGGTGCCGATCCGTTCCGCCGCAAGACCGTGACCTTTGCCGCCGAGCTGGACCGCGCGACCAACGCGGCGCTCGTCGAGGTCGAACGCCTCGGCGTCGACGAAGGCGATTTCTCGACCGAATACGACCCGGGCAACCCGGCAGCCGACGAGAAAGGCTTCGTGAAGATGCCGAACGTCAACGTGCTCGTCGAAATGGCCGACATGCGGGAAGCCAACCGCTCCTATGAAGCCAATCTGCAGAGCATCAAGCAGTCGCGCGACCTGATCAGCGCGACCATCGACCTTCTGAGGGCATCGCAATGATCGACAGCATCAAGGGCGTAAACGGCCTTTTCTCCAATAGCGCGCTCACCGGCGTCGAGACGGGCGCTTCCAATGGCGTGACCGCCGCTGCCGCGCAGGGAAGCGGAACCCAGGTGTCCTTCGCCCAGATGCTGGGCGACATGGCGAGCGATATGGCCGGTGCGCTGAAGCTCAGCGAGACCAAGTCCTTCGAAGCCATCCAGGGCAAGGCGGATACCCGCGAGGTGGTCGATGCCGTCATGAGTGCCGAGCAGTCGCTGCAGACCGCCATCGCCATCCGCGACAAGGTCGTCACCGCCTATCTCGAAGTCGCAAGAATGCAGATCTGAGGACCGGACATGAAAGCCCTTGCCATTGCCGCTACCGGCATGAACGCGCAGCAGACCAACCTTGAAGTGATCGCGAACAACATCGCGAACATCAACACGACCGGCTTCAAGCGCGCCCGCGCCGAATTCTCGGATCTTCTCTACCAGACCGAGCGCGCCGCCGGCGTGCCGAACCGCGCCAATGCTGCGGTGGTTCCCGAAGGCGCCATCATCGGCCTCGGTGTAAAGACCGCGGCCGTGCGCAACCTGCATCTCCAGGGCGGCCTCGTTTCCACCGGCAACTCCTTCGACCTCGCACTGATCGGCCGCGGCTGGTTCCAGATCGAGGCGTCCGACGGCTCCACGCTCTATACCCGCGCCGGCGCCTTCAACACCAACGCCGACGGCCAGCTCGTCACCCTCGACGGCTACACGGTCGTGCCGGGCATCACCGTGCCGCTGGATGCGACGGAAGTGAACGTCACCAAGTCCGGCCAGGTCTTCGCCACCGTGGCGGGCCAGCAGCAGGACCTCGGCCAGATCACGCTGGCGAACTTCGTCAACGAGGCGGGCCTCGAGCCGCTCGGCGAAAACCTTTATCGCGAGACCGCAGCTTCCGGCCCGGCCACGGTTGGCGTGCCGGACGAAGCCGGCTTCGCGAAGATCCAGCAGAACTACCTCGAAGCCTCGAACGTCGATCCGGTCAAGGAAATCACCGACTTGATCTCCGCTCAGCGCGCCTACGAGATGAACTCCAAGATCATCCAGGCGGCGGACGAGATGGCCGCGGTGGTCAGCAAGAACCTGAGATAGCAACCGGACACGCGGGGAACATGATGTTTCGCCTGATAGCAGCCCTTCGTACCGCAAAGACCTTCGGCGCATGGCGGCGCGCGGCTCTTGCCGCGCCTGCCGTGCTGATCGGTCTTTTGGTGGCCGACGCAGCCCTTGCCGACGCGCGCACCGCCGTCGTGCCGAAGCGCACCATCTATCCCGGCGAGGAAATCGACGCCGGCCAGCTCGAAGAGGTCGAGGTCACCAATCCGAATATCGTGAAGGGCTTTGCGGAAAACATTGCCGCCGTCAGCGGCATGGTGAGCAAGCGCACGCTGCTTGCGGGCCGGGTCATTCTCGTCTCTGCCCTGCGCGAGCCCTTCGCCGTTTCCCGCGGCACCACCGTCCAGCTCGTCTTCGACGGCGGCACGCTCGTGCTGCGCGCCGCCGGAACGCCGCTGCAGGATGCTTCCGTCGGCGATCTCATCAAGGTCCGCAACAAGGATTCCGGCGTGATCGTCTCCGGCACGGTCATGGCGGACGGAACCGTACATGTGGTGGCGAAATGATGCAGTCCTTCATTGCCCGCGTCGCTGCCGTTGTCGCCTGCCTGATGCTTGCGGCGGGTCCGGCGCTGCCGGCCGCCCGCATCAAGGATGTGGCGTCGCTGCAGGCGGGGCGTGAAAACCAGCTTATCGGCTATGGCCTCGTCGTCGGCCTTCAGGGCACGGGCGACAGCATGCGGTCCTCGCCCTTCACCGAGCAGTCCATGCGGGCGATGCTGCAGAACCTCGGCATTTCGATGGTCGGCACCCAGACGCGCGCCAAGAACATCGCCGCCGTGCTCGTTACCGCCAACCTGCCGCCCTTCGCCAGCCCCGGCAGCCGCATCGACATTACCGTCGGATCGCTCGGCGATGCCTCTTCGCTGCGTGGCGGCACGCTGGTCATGACCTCGCTTTCCGGTGCCGACGGCCAGATCTACGCCGTGGCGCAAGGCTCCGTCGTCGTCACCGGCGTCAGCGCCAGCGGTGATGCCGCATCCGTGCAGCAGGGTGTGACGACCGCCGGCCGCGTGCCGAACGGCGCGATCATCGAGCGCGAGCTTCCCTCGCGCTTCAAGGATGCGTCCGACCTCGTGCTGCAGCTGCGCAACCCCGACTTCTCCACTGCCGTCGGCATGGCGGATGCGATCAACCGCTATGCGGCCGCCCAATACGGCTCGCCGATCGCCGAATCGCGCGATTCCCAGTCCGTCTACATCGCCAAGCCGAAGATGGCGGATCTTGCCCGCCTGATGGCCGATATCGAGAACCTCGTCATCGAGACCGATGCCCCGGCGCGCGTGGTGATCAACGAGCGTACCGGCACGATCGTCATCGGCCAGGACGTCCGCATTTCGCCGGTTGCCGTCAGCTACGGCACGCTGACCGTGCAGGTCAACGAAATGCCCGAAGTGATCCAGCCCGAGCCCTTCTCCAGGGGCGTGACGGCCGAGCAGCCGCGCACGGATATCCTCGTCCAGCAGGACGGCGGCAATGTCGCGATGCTCGACGGCTCCAGCCTGCGCTCGCTCGTCTCGGGCCTGAACAGCATTGGCGTGAAGCCGGATGGCATCATCTCCATCCTGCAGAGCATCAAGACGGCCGGCGCCCTCCAGGCAGAACTGGTACTGCAATGATGACCAAGACCCTTTCCATCCTCGCAAAAAGGCTCGCCCTCCCCTTGGCCGGCTTCGTGATGCTGGCCATTCCCGGCGCCTTCGCCGAGGAACGCCCCGTCATCATGACGACCAAGGCGAGTGCCGACGAGATCCGCGAATTCTGCACCAATATCGCGGATGCCGCGCGAGACCAGCGCTATCTCCTCCAGAAGCAGGAACTCGAAAACCTGCAGAAGGATGTCGACGAGCGCATCAAGACGCTGGAAGCCCGGCGCGCCGAATACGAGGACTGGCTGAAGCGCCGCAACGATTTTCTGAAGTCCGTCGAATCGGACCTGGTGGAGGTCTACCGCAAGATGAAGCCGGATGCCGCCGCCGCCCAGCTCGCCGAGCTCAAGCCGGAAATCGCCTCGGCCATCGTCATGAAGCTTCCGCCGCGCCAGTCGAGCACGATCCTCGGCGAAATGCCGGCCGACAAGGCCGCCGCCCTTACCCGTATCCTCGTTTCGGCGACCGATCCGAATACCTCGAAGGACCCGTCATGAAAAAGCTCGCCCCCGCACTAGCCGTCGCGATGGCCCTGTCGGGCTGCTCGAACCAGGCGATCAGGGAGATCGGCCGGGCGCCGGCGATGAGCCCGATCGGCAGCGGGCTCAACTATGCCGAAACGCCGCAGATGGCCATGTATCCGAAGCAGCCGCGCAATTCGGTTTCCGGCTATTCGATCTGGAGCGACCAGCAGTCGGCGCTTTTCAAGGATTCGCGCGCCTTCAAGATGGGCGACATCCTGACCGTGAACATCCGCGTCAACGACAAGGCGAGCTTCGACAACAAGACCGATCGCTCGCGCACCAACAAGAGCGGCATCAATTTCGGCCTCAGCGGCTCGACCGCCAGCAGCAGCGTCGATGCCAAGGGGGATCTCGGCTTCGGCTCGTCGACGAGCTCCAAGGGCGACGGATCGACGGAGCGTTCGGAGAAGCTGAACCTGCTCGTGGCGGCGGTCGTGACCGGCGTCATCGAGAACGGCAATCTGCTGATCAGCGGCTCGCAGGAGGTTCGCGTGAACCACGAGCTTCGCATCCTCAACGTCGCCGGCATCGTGCGGCCGCAGGATGTCGATGCCAACAATCAGATCTCCTACGAGCGCATCGCGGAAGCCCGCATCTCCTACGGCGGCCGCGGCCGTCTGACGGAAGTGCAGCAGCCGCCATGGGGTCAGCAGGCCGTCGACCTGTTCTCGCCGATCTGACGCCCCGACCCTCGTAACACCGGAAGAAGAACATGGCGGACGAAGAACAGGGCGTCGAGCAGAAGAAGAAGCCTTCGCTGGTCATCACCATCGCGATCATCGCCGTGCTGACACTGCTGGCCGCCGGCGGCGGCTGGTTCGTCGGCAACATGCTCGCCCCGCCGCCGGCCGAAAAGCCGGCGGAAGAGGTGGCCAAGGCCGAACCCGCGGCCGCCGGCGGCCACGGCGGTGGCGGCGAGAAGGCGGAGGCGGGCGAAATCCCGCATATCTCCACCGAAGCGAACGGCATCGTGCTGCTCGACCCGATCACCAGCAACCTCGCCTATCCGTCCGACGACCGCGTGCGGCTCGAAGTCGCGCTGATGTTCAAGGGCGCGCCGGACGTCAAGCTGGCGGAGGAAATCCACCAGGACATCATGGCCTATATGCGCACGGTCTCGCTCCAGCAGGTGCAGGGGCCGCGCGGCTTCCAATATCTCCGGGAAGACCTGCAGGAGCGGGTTGACCTCAGGTCCGAAGGGCGCGTAACCAACGTCATGTTCCGGACCTTTGTGATCGAATGATTCGAGCCCTTCTGACCTTCGTCGCCATGATCGCGATGACCGGCGTGGCCTATGCCCAGCAGCAGTTGCAGCTGCCGGGCAATCTGCTCAATGCGCCCATCGACGGCTCGGCCGCCTCCTGGATCATCCGCACCTTCGGCCTCCTGACGATCCTCTCGGTCGCCCCGGGCATCCTCATCATGGTGACGAGCTTTCCGCGCTTCGTCATCGCCTTCTCGATCCTGCGTTCGGGCATGGGTCTCGCCACGACGCCTTCGAACATGATCCTCGTCTCGCTGGCGCTGTTCATGACCTTCTACGTCATGGCGCCGACCTTCGACCGCGCCTGGCAGAACGGCGTCGAGCCGCTGATGGCCAACCAGATCGACGAGACCGAGGCCACAAAGCGCATCGCCGAGCCTTTCCGCGAATTCATGGTCGCCAATACGCGCGACAAGGACATCGAGCTTTTCATCTCGCTGGCGGAAGAGCGCGGCCAGACCATGGTTCAGGGCGATGTGGCCGACCTTCGCGTCGTCATCCCCGCCTTCATGATCTCGGAAATCCGCCGCGGCTTCGAGATCGGCTTCCTCGTCGTGCTGCCCTTCCTCGTCATCGACATGATCGTCGCCACCATCACCATGGCCATGGGCATGATGATGCTGCCGCCGACCTCGATCTCGCTGCCCTTCAAGATCCTGTTCTTCGTGCTTATCGACGGCTGGAACCTGCTCGTCGGCAGCCTCGTGCGGTCCTTCAGCTAGTCCGTCGAGGCGTTCTCGTTACCGACTGTTAACCATAACCCGCCGTCCCTCGAAACCACCTTGCCGATTTAAGAACTTGGCAAGGAATGGCTGCGAATTTCATCGAGACACGACGGGTTTGGTATCCCTCCGTTTGGCGGAGAAACCGAGTTGGCATGATGCCGAACCGCCGTAACCGGTAAGTTCTTTGAGTCCGGTATGTCCCCACCAGTATTTCGTTCAAAGGGACAACGACAATGACGAGCATTCTCACCAACGCAGCAGCCATGTCTGCTCTCCAGACGCTGCGCTCCATCAACAACAACATGGACGAAACCCAGGCTCACGTTTCGACGGGCCTGCGCGTCGGCAGCGCGGCTGACAACGCTGCCTACTGGTCGATTGCAACGACCATGCGTTCCGACAACATGGCGCTCTCCGCCGTTCAGGACGCCCTCGGCCTCGGCGCCGCCAAGGTCGACACCGCCTATGCCGGTATGAATTCCTCGATCGACGTGGTCAAGGAAATCAAGAAGAAGCTGGTAACGGCGACGGAAGACGGCGTCGACAAGACCAAGATCAACGAAGAAATCAAGCAGCTCCAGGGCCAGCTCAAGAGCATTTCCGAAGCTGCTTCGTTCTCCGGCGAAAACTGGCTCGAAGCCAACATCAGCGGCGGCTCGCTGGACAAGGCCAGCGTCGTTGCCTCCTTCGTTCGCGACAGCAGCGGCAGCGTTTCGGTCAAGAAGGTCGACTACACGCTCGACGCCACGACGGTTCTCTTCGACAAGGCCGGTAGCAACACCGGTATCCTCGACCAGAAGAACAGCACGGGCAAGGACGGCGTTGTCGTCAACGTCAACGTCAACGGCACGGTCGGTTCGACCAACGTCGTGAAGTACACGACGGCTGAAGTCAGCACTGCCGTTACCGCTGCAACCGGCGGCTTCGATGCCGGCGGCAAGATCGCCTGGACGGTCGCCAGCGATGGCGCCGGCGCTGGTCGCGGTTATGTCATGGTCGGCAACGACACCTGGGTCGAAGCAGTCGAACAGGACAAGGGCGTCAACAACGGTCAGGAAACCTTCGCGACCGATGCTGGCACCAACCTGTGGGCAATCGACCTGACGAAGGCCTCCACGGACGGCTCCGAGTCTGTATCCGGCTTCTCGATCAGCAACGCCACCACGAGCGAAGAGCTGGACGGCCTGATCCAGAACGTCGACAACGCGCTCAAGAGCATGACCAGCGCGGCCTCCGCTCTGGGCTCGATCTCCTCGCGCATCGGTCTGCAGGAAGAGTTCGTCTCGCAGCTCAGCTCGGCTATCGACAAGGGCGTTGGCCGTCTCGTCGACGCCGACATGAACGAGGAATCGACCCGCCTGAAGGCACTGCAGACCCAGCAGCAGCTCGCCATCCAGTCGCTGTCGATCGCCAACTCCGCATCGCAGAACGTTCTGTCGCTGTTCCGTTAATCGAGACAGCAGGACCGGTGGGGATTTTCTCCACCTTCCTATCGGGGCCGCGCTTCGCAAGAAGCGCGGCTTTCGCATTTTAAACCACGCCCCATCTGCTGCCGTCATCGTCAGGCCTGTCCCGAGGGTCTGCCAATGCATTGAAAAACTGCAAGATTTGCGGATGCCCGGGGCAGGCCCGGGCATGACGAAGGAAGGGTTTTCGTTCTGCATCGGCGGTTATGGTTACCGTGCGGTGTGTTTTCTCCATCCGCTTAGCAGTTCATTAACTATGAGCGCGTTACCTAGAACCATCGAAGCGACAAGCCGGCCGCAAGAACGACAGGTCTGGCAAGCATGATGCTGGTTGGCGCTCCCGGTGGAACCCGGAATGTCCCTTCTCCTGAAGCCAATCAAGGGGCACCATTCAATGACGAGCATTCTCACCAATATCGCGGCCATGTCCGCTCTTCAGACGCTGCGGTCGATCAGTTCCGATATGGAAGACACGCAGGCACGCGTCTCGTCCGGCCTGCGCGTCGGCGGCGCGTCCGACAACGCTGCCTATTGGTCGATCGCAACGACCATGCGCTCCGACAACATGGCGCTTTCTGCCGTTCAGGACGCGCTGGGCCTCGGCGCAGCGAAGGTCGATACCGCCTATGCCGGTATGAATTCCTCGATCGAAGTCGTGAAGGAAATCAAGAAGAAGCTTGTTGCCGCCACCGAAGACGGCGTTGACAAGACCAAGATCCAGGAAGAAATTTCGCAGCTTCAGGACCAGCTCAAGAGCATTTCCGAAGCCGCTTCCTTCTCCGGCGAAAACTGGCTGGAAGCCAATGTCGGTGACCAGACGAGCGTTGTCGCCTCCTTCGTGCGCGACAGCGGCGGCGCGGTTTCGGTCAAGAAGGTCAACTACGACCTCACGACAGACAACGTCCTGTTCGACAAGAGCGGCAATACCGGCATTCTCGACCAGACGCAGAACATTCTCGGCGACGGCGTTGTGGTCAACGTCAACACGAACGGCACGACTGCTCCCGTAAACGTGCCGAAGTTCACCTCGGCTGAAGTCAGCGATGCCGTAACGCTTGCAGGCGGTGGCTTCGATGCCGGCGGCAAGATCGCATGGACGACGGTTGGCGCTGGCGACGGTAGCGGCGTCGGCTTCGTCAAGGTCGCTGACAACGTCTGGGTCGCGGCTGTCGAACAGGATCTGTCGACGAACAACGGTCAGGAAGCATATGCGCAGGATGCGACGAACTTCCTCTGGCAGGTCGACACGACCGTTACGTCGGGCTCGACGCCGGAATCTGTGTCCGAATTCAAGATCGACGGCAATACCACCGGCCCGCAGCTCGACGGCCTGATCACGCTGGTCGACGAAGCCCTCAGCAAGATGACCTCCGCCGCTGCTGACCTCGGCTCCATGGCGATGCGTATCGGCCTGCAGGAAGACTTCGTCTCCAAGCTGACCGACTCCATCGACTCGGGCGTTGGCCGTCTCGTCGATGCCGACATGAACGAGGAATCGACCCGCCTGAAGGCCCTGCAGACCCAGCAGCAGCTCGCCATCCAGTCGCTGTCGATCGCCAACTCGGCTTCGGAAAGCATCCTCACGCTCTTCCGTTAATCGGCAAACGGACACTTGGTCCGAAAAAATCAGAAGGCCCCGGTTTTCCGGGGCCTTTTCCGTTTCAGAGCGGCGGGTTCAGGAAGGTCGCCATCGCCGCGCCCTCCGTCCTGCGGGCAAGGTAAAGCCTTGCCGTGTCGAGCGCCTCGCGGATCGTCACGTCCATGTCGAGATAGCGGTAGGTTCCGAGCCGTCCGACGAAAGTGACGCCTGTTTCTCCCTCTGCGCGCGCAACATAGTCGGCAAGCTGGGCCTTCTCCTCCACGAGGCGGATCGGGTAGTAAGGGATGTCGCCCGGCTCGCAGGCCCGCGAGAATTCCCGGTAGCAGACCGAACCCTGATGCTCTTCCCAGGGCGAGAAATGCTTGTGCTCGGTGATGCGCGTATAGGGTACCCCGACGTCACCGTAGTTCATCACCGCGCAGCCCTGATAATCGCCGTCATAGGTGAAGCGTTCGAAATCGAGCGTGCGATAGCCCAGACGGCCGAGCTCGTAGTCGAAATAGCCGTCCAGGGGGCCGGAATAGAAGATGTGGGCGAAACCGGCCGCCTCGTTGCGGCTGAAGCTCGTTTCCAGCTTCACCGTGATGTTCGGATGGTCGAGGATGCCCGCGATCATGTCCGTGTAGCCGTTTTCCGGCATGCCCTGGTATTTGTGGAAGAAGTAGTTGTCCTCGTAGTTGAAGCGAACCGGCAGGCGCTTCAGGATCGAGGCGGGCAGGGCGGTCGGCGAGCAGCCCCATTGCTTCTGCGTATAGCCCTTGAAGAAGGCCTCATAGAGCCCGTTGCCGACGAAGCGCAGCGCCTGCTCCTCGAAGGTCTGCGGGTCTGCGATCGTCCTGTCCGCCTGTGCCTCGAGGAAGGCGCGGGCCTCGTCCGGCCGGAAGGTCTTGCCGAAGAACTGGTTGATCGTGTGCAGATTGACGGGCAGCGAATAGACCTGTCCGCCGCTCGTCGTCTTCACGCGGTTCTTGTAGGGCATGAAGGCGGCAAAGCCGTTCACATAATCCCACACCTCCGCATCGTCCGTATGGAAGATGTGCGGGCCGTAGACATGCACCATCACGCCCGTCGCCGCATCACGCTCCGTATGGCAGTTACCGCCGATATGGCCGCGCGAATCGATGATCTCGACCGGATACCCTTCCTGTGCGAGTTCGCGGCCGATGACGGCGCCGGAAAGACCGGCGCCGACGATGAGGATTTTCTCTTGCTTCATGGCGGTCGTCCTGCTCAGCGGCCCGCGGGGGCCGGCCACAGGCGGGCATCGGGCGAAAGCGGCGCGAAATCGTCGAGGCCGGCCAGTTGTGCCCGGTAACGCGCGCGATAGGCGGCTTCGTCCTCGAACTCGATGCCCTGCGCGGCAAGCTCCGTGCCGATTTCGTAATAGACGTCGAGATTGCGCAGGTCCGGCACGGGCGTCTCGCCGCGCTCGGCGTCGCCCTGCATCTGCCAGAACAGATCTTCGAGGCGGCGGGCGAGAGCGGACATGTCGCGCAGCGGCGCGGTCTCGCGCTGGCGCTCGATCGCCTCGCGCACCGTCTTCAGGCTGGCCGGGTCCCGCGCGAAGGCGACGGCCTTGCGCACATAGTCGTCCGGTCCGTTGCAGATCAGCTCGGGAACGCCCGCCGCGGTGACGATGCTGGCGCAGAAGCGCGACGCGAAGCTCTTGCCGGCGATGGTGAGCACGGGCAGGCCCTGCGTTATGGCATCGGCCGCCGTGGAGTGCGCCCCGTAGGGGAAGGTATCGAGGAAGAGATCGGCAAGGCCAATGCGCGCGAGGTGATCCGGGTTCATCGCCTTGCCGGCGAAGAGCAGCCGCTCCGGCGCGATGCCGGCGTCCGCAGCCATCTTGCGCAGGCGCTCGTTGGCGCTGTCGTCACCCGCCAGCAGCCAGAGCACACTGCCCGGCGTGGCGTGCAGGATGGCGAGCCACCGGGCAAAGCAGGTAGCCGTGATCTTCTGCATGCCGTTGAAGCTGGCGAAGACGAAGGCGTCTTCAGGCAGGCCGGCGGCAGCGCGGGTCGGGCGCGGGCTGACCGCGCGCTTGCGGTCCACCGGCTGGTTGCAGGCGATACGCAGCACCTTTTCCGTATAGTAGAGTTCGTTTTCCGGTGGCACGATCACGTCGTCGGCGATCATGTACTGGTGGTACGGGGTCGCCATGGTGCCGGGATAACCGCAGAAATTCACGATGACCGGCGCGGGCCGGTAGGCGAAGATCTTCGTGCGGGCGTTCTTCGTATAGCCGTTGACGTCGATCAGCACGTCGATCTCGTCGGCAGCGATCTGCCGCGCGGCATCGATATCGCTGAGGCTGGCAATGTCGCGCCAGTGATCGACGGCCTGTCTGATCCGCGCCTGCGTCTGGTCGATCGGCGCCGGATCTCCGCAATAATAGGCGAAGACTTCGACATTCGCCTTGTCGTGCAGTTCCAGCACTTCGCTCAGTGCGAAGCCGACGGCATGCTGGCGCAGGTCCGAGGAGACATAGCCGATGCGCAGGCGCTGCCCGGTGCCCGTCTTCATCCGCGCCGGCTTGCGCTCAAATGCTGCAAGATCGGCCGGGCGACCGACGGTGCGGTGGCCGTAGCGATAGGCCTTGGCGAGGTGGAACAGCGGGTCGTCCACGTAGCATGCGATCGTCATGGAGGACATCGCATCCATGAAGTTTCGCATGGTCAGGTGCATGGAAGGTGAGACGACCGGCCATTTGCATTGCCGCGCGCGCAGCGAAATCCAGTGCTGGGCGGCCTCGGGACGGGAAGGCTGCAATTCCATGGCCTGCCAGAGTGCGGCTTCCGCCTCGTCGAGCTGACCGGCGCCTTCCAGTACACGGCCGATATGCTGCAGGCTGAGCAGCCGGTTGCTGAGCCTGTCGGGTGTCACTTCGGCGGTCGCATCGGCAAAGACACGCCATTGCTGCACCGCCTGGCCGATCAGCCCGCAATCCTCGAGCGCCCGGCCGAGATTGATATGCGCCTGGCCGAAGAGCGGGCTCAGCCGCACGGCGGCGCGCAGGGCATGCATCGTGCCGGCGACATCGCCGTTGGCGGAAAGCGCGACCCCATAGTTGAAGTAGGCGAGATGCAGAAGGGGATTTTCGTCGTTGAAGGCGATCCAGGTCTTGTAGAGCTCGACGGCCGCGGCCTTCTGGCCGGCGCCGGCAAGGGTTTCCGCTGTCTGGAACAGGTCTGCGAGCGAAAGCTGCTGGGTGCGGGCGCGCAGGAGGAGCTGGAGAAGCGGCGCGTTCGGATCGGGAACGGTGGAAGGGCTGACGGTCATGACATCCTGCGGCAAGGGGCCTGCTGGCCGGGCTGTTGAACGGACTCGAAATGAGCTCGTCTGCCTTGCTATCGGAGTTGACTTGCGTCTGGCTGGTCGTTGGAAAAGAAGAAGGGCGGCGCGGTTTCAAACCGCGCCGCCCTGTATTGGATATCAGTATCGGATATCAGACCGCCTTGTAGGCCTGGATGATGGCGTCGACCTGCGCCGTGTTCATCGCGGCGATCTGTTCGGCCTTCAGGGCCCGGACCTGAGTGGAGCTCAGGGCAAGGATGTCCTCCGTGGAAAGGCCGGCAATTGCCTTGGCGCTGATGGCGGCCAGTTCGTCGGTGGTGAAGGTCTTGATCTCGTCCGAGCTCATTGCCTGCAGGACAGCGGCGGTGAGGCCGGCGATCTGCGCGCTGTTGAGAGCCTCGACCTGGGCCGAGGAGAGGGCCGCGACCTGGTTGGAGCTGAGACCATTGAGCTGCTTGGCGTCGAGAGCCGCAACCTGATCGGTGCTAAGCGATGCCACCTGGCTGGTCGTCAGGCCGACCATCTGCTTGGCCGAAAGGGCCGCGAGCTTGTCGGAGCTGAGCGAGTTCAGCTGCGCGCTGCTGAGGGCGCCGAGCTGGGCCGACGAGAGGGCTGCGATCTGCTTGGTGTTGAGAGCAGCGAGCTTGTCGGTGGTCAGGCTGGCCAGGGCAGCGGTTTCGAGACCTGCGATTGCCTTGTCGGAGATGGCAGCCAGTTCGCCGGAGGAGAACAGGGCCAGTTCGGCGGCGTCGATGGTCTTGAGAACAGCGGCGCCGAGAGCGGCGACCTGCGAGGAGGTGAGGGCTTCGACCTGCGCCGTGGTGAGGGCGGCGGCCTGTGCCGTGGTCAGGGCAGCAACCTGCTTGGCGCCGAGGGCAGCGACCTGATCGGTGCCGAGCGATGCGATCTGGCCGGTCGTCAGGCCTGCGATCTGCTTGGCGGAGAGGGCGCCGAGCTTGTCGGAGCTGAGGGAGGTGAGCTGAGCGCTGGTGAGGGCGCCGAGCTGAGCCGACGAGAGGGCTGCGATCTGCTTGGTGTTGAGGGCAGCGAGCTTGTCGGTGGTCAGGCTGGCCAGGGCAGCGGTTTCGAGACCTGCGATTGCCTTGTCGGAGATGGCGGCCAGTTCGCCGGAGGAGAACAGGGCCAGTTCCGCGGCGTCGATGGTCTTCAGAGCGGCAGCGCTGAGAGCGGCGATCTGTGTGCTGTTGAGAGCTTCGACCTGTGCGGTCGTCAGGGCAGCGGCCTGAGCGGTGGTGAGGCCGGCAATCTGCTTGGCGCCGAGGGCAGCGACCTGATCGGTGCCGAGATTGGCGATCTGGCTGGCGTTGACGCCGGCGAGCTGCTTGGCCGAGAGGGCTGCAATCTTGTCCGTGCCGAGCGAGCTGAGCTGGCCGCTCGTGAGCGCATTGAGCTGGGCCGACGAGAGGGCAGCGATCTGCTTGGTGCCGAGAGCGGCGAGCTTGTCGGTGGTCAGGCTCGCGATCGTGCTGGTGGTGAGGCCGGCGATCGCCTTTTCGCTGATCGCAGCGACTTCAGCCGTGGTGAACAGGGCGATTTCCGCCGAATCGAACGTCGTGAAGACATCGTAGCCGAGAGCGGCGACCTGCGTGGCCGACAGGGCCTCGACCTCGTCGGTGGTGAAGGTCGCGACCTGCGCGCTGGTGAGCGAGGCGGCCTGCTTGGCCGTCAGGCCTTCGATGTGACCGGAGGTGAGGGCCGCCATCTGGCTGACATTCAGGCCCTTCAGCGCCGTCGCGCTGATCGCGCTGATCTGGCTCGAGGTGAAGGAGACCAGGCTGGTCGAGGTGAAGGCGTTGAGCTGTGCGGAGGAGAGTGCGGCGACCTTATCGGAGGTCAAAGCCGCGACGTCTTCGGTGTTGAGCGTCTGGATCGTCGCCGTGGCGAGATTCTTGATCTGGCTGGCTGTCAGATTGGAAATGATTGAAGTCATGGACGCGCGCCCTTGTTCTAGCTGATCTGGTCAACGTCGTCTTCGTGCCACCGACCGTGCGGGAAGAGTTTATCTTCTCCTCGGGTCTTCCAGCGCATCGCGCCAGCCTTGTACCGCTCGGTCGGGCGCCTTGAAGGCGCTTTCGCTCCGGACGTCCGGTTGGACGAAAACTATGTCAATTGAAACATGGCTCGAACGAGCCAGCGCATCGGAAGGGCATCATGCGCGGAAGCCTGTGTGGCTCCGATCCCTACGCCATTTGGTCGCAAACGCCTTGCATCGGCTATGCTGTGTCGGGAGAGACAGTGGAGCAGACATACTGCCCCAATACTCGCCTTTTCGACCAGGACCAGTTCTAAACCGGCAGCTTTTAATTTTGGGTTAACAGCCCGCGCAGTGGTTGCAGTCGCGAAGGGTTTATCGGCGCCCTCGCTCGAGCCCGGATCGATCCGAAAACGGTGGTGCCGGCGACATGGTCGAATCGCTCCGGCCGTCGACAGGATTGCCGCTGCCTCTGCCGCAGGCGGCTGCATGGATGGCTATATCTGGCCGCTGAAAATTTACGCTTTCTTCAATTTCCTTTACGCGCGACGGTCGTGTTAACCATTTGTTAACCATTTCCCGTTAACCAATTGTTAAGAACGATGGATCGGCGCCCAGGGCAAACGAGTGGCGCCGTCTGCATGAAGCCTCCCGTCGTTACCGGTCCCCGCCCCACTCCGGCATGTCCCGACATCTCTTTTTCAGGGCAAGTGCCAATGACCAGCATTTTGACCAACTCTGCCGCCATGGCGGCGCTGCAGACCTTGCGCAGCATCGACAACGGCCTCGAAACCACCCAGGCGCGTGTCTCCTCTGGCCTGCGTGTCGAGACCGCCTCCGACAACGCTGCCTACTGGTCGATTGCGACCACGATGCGTTCCGACAACCGGGCGCTTTCCACGGTGGCCGACGCACTCGGTCTCGGCGCCGCAAAGGTCGACACGGCCTATGCCGCGATGGAAAGCGCGATCGAGACCGTCAAGGAGATCAAGGCGAAGCTCGTGGCCGCCTACGGCGTCGGCACCGACCGCGCCAAGATCCAGGAAGAAATCACCCAGCTGCAGAACCAGCTGCGCAGCATCTCCGAATCGGCTTCCTTCTCCGGGGAGAACTGGCTGCAGGGCGTCATCAGCAACGGCGCCACCCCGCCGGTCGAACGGCCGATCACCAAACAGGTCGTCGCCTCCTTCATCCGCACCTCCTCCGGCCAGGTCGCCGTGACGACGGTGGACTATCCGCTCGATTCCACCACCGTTCTGTTCGACCAGAGCGGCGGCAAGTTCGGTGTCCTCGACAAGGAAGCCGGCTTCCTGTCGGAAAACGAAGTGGCCGTCACCGTCGAGGTCGATGACGGAACGGACGTCACGAAGAAGAAGTATGCCGTCACCAACTACACCAATGCCGACCTGGCCCAGAAGGGGCCGACGACGGGCGCCGATCCGCGCGTCTACGAGGTGGGCGGCGAACTCTATCTGAAGGTTGCCGACGATAGCTGGATAGAGGTTACGACGACCGATCCGGCAGGCGGCGGCGGCACCACGACCCCGGCCTACGACAACGGCACGCAGTACTATGCCGTCGTCGACCCCGCAAACGACATGGATAGCCGCTCGCTCGGCTTCTCCGTCGCCACGCTCGACATCAACAAGCTGCTCGACCTTGCGACAACGATGAATGGCATGACGGGCGGCAACTATGTCGAGGTCGACGTGCTCGACGTGATGACCCGCTTTGTCGACCAGCAGCTTCTCGCCATGACGAGCGCGGCCTCTTCGCTGGGTTCCATCCAGAGCCGCATCGGCCTGCAGGAGGATTTCGTCGCCACGCTGGTCGACGTGATCGACAAGGGCATCGGCCGTCTGGTCGACGCGGACATGAACGAGGAATCGACACGCCTCAAGGCGCTGCAGACCCAGCAGCAACTCGGCATCCAGTCGCTCTCGATCGCCAATTCGAGCGCCGAGAACATTCTCCAGCTCTTCCGCCAGTAAGGCGGGAGGCTTCGATCCGCCCGGCCGTGGTCATCGGTCGAGGCGGGCGGTTGGGCCGCGCGATTGCCCTGGCGCGGCCCAACACCCTTCATCTTCATCCTCGCACAAGTTTGAACCCCTAGGTTCGATGGCACGATCAGGAAGATTGTGCGTCCTTTGCCTCCGGCGGGGCGCTGCGTCCGGGGAGACAGGTCAGCGGTGTTGTCAGGTAAGAGTGTCCATAAGAACGAACGTCGACGCGGCCCGCGGATATCCCGCCGGGTCCTCCTTTCGTTTGTCCGGCACACGGCAGGGCAGGAGGGGAGAGCATGAGCACCCATCTCGCCCGCTACCTCAAGGATTTCAGCACGCCGCGCGCATCCGCGCCCGTCTTCCAGCCGCAGAGCTTTGCGCATCAGGAAAGCATGTCGGCCGAAGCCGAGCCGCTCGCCCTCCTGCCCGCCATGCCGGTTGTGGATCTGGAGGCGGAGCGGGCCGCCGCGCTGGCCGACGGCCGGGCGGAAGCCGAAGCTGAGCTTCAGGTGAAGCACGAAGCCGCCCTGGTGGCCCTCAAGGAGGCTCACAAGGCCGAACTGGAGGCGCTGAAGGCGCGGTACGAGCAGGACTACGCGGCAGCACTTGCCGAACGATTCACCGCGCTGACGGGTGAGGTGGCCGATCAGGTCGCCGCCCAGACGGCGCAGGTGCTCGCCCCCGTCATGAGCCAGGTCCTGACCAAGGGCGCGGTTTCCGATCTCGCGCGCATGGTCGCCGAGGGCCTCAAGGACGGCGAGGGCATGACGATCACGGTGAAGGGGCCGTTGAACCTCTTCGAGCAGTTGAAGTCGCACTTCGAGGATCCGATGCCGGTCTTCCGGCATGTCGAGGTGCAGGATGTCGATCTGACGGTGGAATTCGGCGACGCCGTCCTGGTAACGCGGATGGCGGCCTGGGCTGACACCGTACGCAAGGTGCTTGCATGAGCGAAGGCGAAAATCACCACCACGGCAAGAACGAGATCATCATCGTCAAGCGACATGGTGATCATGACGGCGACCACCATTCGGCCGCCTGGAAGATCGCCTATGCCGACTTCATGACGGCCATGATGGCGTTCTTCCTCGTCATGTGGCTCGTCAATGCCGCGAACGAAGAGACCAAGGCCTCCGTCGCCTCCTATTTCAATCCGATCAAGCTGACCGACGACAAGCCGGCGGACAAGTCCGTGAAGAAGCCTGCCAACAGCAAGGAAGGCGAGGCGACGCAGGACAAGTCCAAGGAAGAGGGCCAGCAGCAGGCAAGCGGCAACGGCGCGGAAAAGGGCAAGGACGAGAACACGACGGCCGGCGAGGAAACGAAATATTCCGAGGCCGACTTCTTCTCCAATCCCTATTCGGTGCTGTCCGAGATCGCGCAGGAAGTCGGCCAGCAGGCCAATGTGAGTGCGAAGGGCGAGGGCGGTGCGGCCAATTCCGGCCCCGCCACCGGCGCCAATGGCGGCGAGGCCTACCGCGACCCGTTCGATCCCGACTTCTGGACGCAGCAGGTGCAAATCTCCGAGGCGACCAGCGCCGGCAGCGAGGCCAAGGCACAGGAAGGCAAGCCCGGCCAGCAGCAGATGGCCGCCGTCGATGCCGACAGGACGGTCGAGGAGGCGCTTGCCAAGGCGGATGCGGACGAGGCCGAGAAAAAGGCCGAGGACGCGAAGAGCGAAGCGGACAAGAAGGCCGACGAAACCGAAAAGGCCAAGAAGGACAAGGATGCGGACGAGCTGAAGAAGCAGATCGCGCAGGAGATCGGCGCGGTCGGCAAGCTCGCCGAGGGCCTGACCGTGACGCCCGCCGAAGGCGGTCTCCTCGTCAGCCTCACCGACCAGCTCGATACCACGATGTTCAATGTCGGCTCGGCCGTGCCGCGGCAGGAAATGGTGCTCGCCATGGAGAAGATCGGCAAGATCCTCGAAGGCCGCCCCGGCGCCATCGCCATTCGCGGCCATACGGACGCCCGTCCCTTTGCCGGCGGCAAGAACGACAACTGGCGGCTTTCCCTCGACCGTGCGCAGAGCGCCTACTACATGCTGGTGCGCGGCGGCCTCGAGGAGAAACGCGTCAGCCAGGTCTCCGGCTTCGCCGATCGCCGCCTGAAGGTGCCGGCCGATCCGATGGCGGCCGCGAACCGTCGCATCGAAATCCTCATCCAGGCCGAAGGCGGCTGACCGATGGGCTTCTTCCGGCGCACGCTCCTGACGGGTACGGTCTTCTGCGCGACGCTTGCCGCCGCCATGGCCGCGCGCGCCGAGAGCCCGGATGACCTGGCGCCCTACAAGATGATCCGCTCGCTGCAGTTCGTGCAGGATACGGTCGTGCTCGGCGACCATTCCGCGATGGAGATGCAGCGCTTCCTGCTGACCACCATCGACGACCGGCTGCGCACGGCCGATCCCTCGATCTTCGACGATCCGCGCAATGTGGACGCGGCCCTCGTCTATGCGATGAGCGGCGGCAATCCCGAGACGCTGGATATCCTGCTCAAGAGGGACGTTGCCGGCCATTTCGATTCCCGCCTCACCGATACGCTGAGCAACTATCTCGGCGGGCGCGGCAGCCAGAGCGTAAAGTCGCTGGCGGAAATCTTCCCGGAATACAAACAGTCGCGCGTCGGCCCCTATCTGGCGCTCGTCTCGGCCAATTCGGTCATCCGCAAGGACCCGAAGCTGGCACTGACCTATTTCGACTGGGCGCGCCTCGTTGCCCCCGGGACGATCGTCGAGGAAGCGGCGCTGCGCCGGTCGATCTTCATCGCCAGCGAGGCGGGCTGGATCGACAAGAGCATGGCCTATGCGAACCGCTACGCGCGCCGCTACCTGCGCTCGCCCTATGCCAGCCAGTTCGCCGATCTCTTCGTCAAGCTCGCGGTCGACCACTTCGACGAGTTGAAACAGGAGGATATCCTCGAAATCCTCTCTTTCATGGACGTGCCCCGCCAGCGCGAGGTCTATCTGCGCATGGCGCGGCTTGCGGCGATCTCGGGCAAGAACAAGCTTGCCAGCCTTGCCGCCGAACGTGCGCAGATCCTTTCAGGAGATGGCGAGAGCGTTCCGAAGGTGCTGGCGGATCTCTATTCGGGACTGGCCTCCGTGCCTTCCGGCGACGTGGCCGCAGCCATGCAGGAAATCGTCGCCATTCCGGATGACAAGCTGTCGGTCAAGGACCGGGCCTTGAAGGAGGCCGCGCGCGCCGTGGCGGAAGAGGTTCTGCGGCGGCCCGTTGCGGCTGTGGCGCAGGAAGAGGCGAAAGTTCCCGAGAAGACCGAAGACGACCCTTCCTACAAGGGGTTGAACGAGGCTGAGGCGGCAGATCGGGCGATGGACCCGCAGGCGGGAGCGGAAGAAACGCCGGTCGCCGTCGCCAAGCCGGAACAGGAAAAGAAAGAGCATGAGGAAAAGGCGGGCATCGACCCTGCCTTCGACGATTTCGTGTCGACTGGCCGGTCCAAGCTCGACGCGATCGACGCGCTCTTGAAAGGAGAAGGCAGTTGAGCACCATCGGCAGCGGGGTTCTGGGCGCCGTACAGGCAGAGGCGCCCGCAAAGGGCAAGGCCGGCCACGGCAAGGCCGGCGAAGCATCCGGCAACGGCGATTTCGCGATGACGATCGCCAGCCTGCGATCCCGGGACGGGGAGGGCGGCCGCAAGGATGGGCACCTCTCGATCTCGGGCAACGGCGAGCACGAGGGCGAGCAGACGAGCGGCACCCGGGCAAAAGCCGGCCGCCGGGATGCGCAGGCCCTTGCAGAGGCGCTTCGCAAGGCCAGCGCCGATGCGGATCATGAGCGGGTGGCTGGCGACGGGAAAGTGGACGGAATGCCACGCTCCGGTCGCAAGAGCCATGCCGACGGTCATGCCGGTGCAAAGGAAGCGGAGCGGAACGCCCGTCAGGGCGAAGGGGAAGCCGATCCGGATGCGCCGGCAACGGCTCAAACGGATGTCGGCAACCTGCTCGACCTGCTGGCGACGCCGAACGCCGCCATGCCTCATGCCGGCGCCAATGGCGCGGCGGCCGCCTTCGGTGCGGCGCAGGATGGCAAGGCCCCCTCGGCCGGCAAGACGGCTGCAAAGGCCGCCGACGTGACCACGGACAAGTCCGGCAAGGCGGAAGCCACCGATCTCGTGGACGCCGATGGCGGCGACGTGCCCCAGACCGAGACCGACAAGCTCTTCCGCCTGATCCGGGCGGACGGCAAAGGCCGCGACCTCGACGTCAGCATCGGCAGCGACCGTGCGTCCTTCCGCGATGCCAATGCCACTGGGCCGAAGGGCGAGACGGTGACGGTGGTCGATTCCCGGCGCTATATCGGCCTGGCGCAGGCCGGCAATGCCGGGGCGGTGACGAATGCCATCACGCAGGATCCCGAATGGACCGCCTCGCTCAGCGCGACGGGCGGCCTGAGCCATGCGGAAGCCGCGGCGACGGGCAAGGTGGTCAATACGCTGAAGATCCAGATGCATCCGATCGAGCTCGGCCTTGTGACCGCGACGCTGCGCCTCCATGGCGACGAGCTCGTCGTCTCGCTGCAGGTGGAGACGGGCGAGGCTTACCGCCAGCTCGTGGACGATCAGGACAGCATCGTGCGTGCGTTGCGCGGTCATGGCTTCGCCGTGGATCAGGTCAGCGTGCAGCTCGCCCCGACCGACCGCAGCGCCGGCTCGCAGGGCGACGGACAGGGCCAGCAGGCGCAGCAGCAGTTCTCCAGCCAGCCGCAGGCCCGCGAGGGCGGCAACGGCCGCGGACAGCGCGGTGACGAGGGCGCAGGCCCGTTTGGACGCGAGGGAAGGTCCCATGAAGGCAACATGTCGGAAACCGCTGCTGGCCTTTCTGGTGGCCAGCCTGGGCGTTCTGGCGGCGTCTATCTCTGACGCCACGGCCGCCGTCGGCTCCTGCGAGCGGGAAATCCTCGCCGCCGCCGCCAAATACGACATCCCTGCCGGCATCCTCTATTCGGTCGGTCTCACCGAGACCGGCCGCAAGGGATCGCTCCAGCCCTATGCCCTGAACGTGGAAGGCAAGGCCTATTTCGGCGCGAACCGGGAGGAGGCGCTGCGCACTTTCGAGGCGGCGCGCGCGGGCGGCGCGAAGCTGATCGACCTAGGCTGCATGCAGATCAACCATCACTTCCATGGCGACCAGTTCGCGTCGCCCGCGGAGATGTTCGACCCGCACAAGAATGTCGAATATGCGGCGGCGTTCCTTGCCCGCCTGCATGCCCGGCACGAGACCTGGACCATGGCGGTCGCACGCTATCATGCCGGCCCCAACAACGATCCGGCGCAGAAGCGCTATGTCTGCCGGGTGATCGCGAACTTGGTTGCAACCGGTTACGGTAGCTGGACGACGAACGCGAAGCGGTTCTGTCAATAATTCGCCAGAAAGTTGAAATTTCACCCTCTGGGTGCACTGTCCCATAATGTGGCAGGAATGCGCCCACTTTGGGCATGACAAGGCGGCGCGTTAACCTTTGTTAACTTTTCCACCGTAAAATTGTGGCAAATCCCGATTGGGCCTACTATATGTAGACCAAATCGGCACGCAATTCTTAATCAACTGTTAAAACCAGCCAATTAGTTCCTCTAGTTGCCGGTGATTCGCCCGATTCGTACCACTGCCTGAACGAAGCACCACACTGATTCGGAGGCGGACGAATGATCGTAGTGGTTGATGAGCGCGAGCTCGTTAAGGACGGCTATACTTCTCTATTTGGTCGCGAGGGCGTGCCCTCGACGGGGTTCGATCCCCGTGAATTCGGCGAGTGGGTCAACACCGCCGCCGATTCGGACATCGACGCGGTCGAGGCATTTCTGATCGGCCAGGGCCAGCTTTCCATGGAGCTGCCGCGGGCCATCCGCGATCGCTCGCAGGCCCCGGTGATCGCGGTCAGCGACACCCCCTCTCTCGAAACCACGCTTGCCTTCTTCGACAGCGGTGTCGACGACGTCGTGCGCAAGCCGGTTCATCCCCGCGAGATTCTGGCCCGTGCGGCGGCCATCCGGCGTCGCCTCAAGGCGCTTGCCAATTACACCGATATCGGCCCGATCCGCGTCTTCTCGGACGGCCGCGACCCGGAAATCAACGACGAAGTCTTTCCCCTGCCGCGCCGCGAGCGCCGCATCCTGGAATACTTGGTCGCCAACCGCGGCCGCCGTCTTTCCAAGACCCAGATCTTCAATGCGATCTACGGCATCTTCGACGAGGACGTCGAAGAAAATGTCGTCGAGAGCCACATCAGCAAGCTGCGCAAGAAACTGCGCAAGAAGCTCGGTTTCGACCCGATCGATTCCAAGCGCTTCCTTGGCTACTGCATCGACTGGCAGGGTTGAAACCCGATGGCCGGCCGGCGGGAAGGCGGATCCCTCCGGCGGCCTCGGCAGCCAGCTTCACGCAAGGCCCGTCCCATAGGGTCTGAGCACGAGACGAACGGGGAAATCCAATGAGCCTTTACGGTACGATGAGAACGGGTGTTTCCGGCATGAATGCCCAGGCCAACCGCCTGAGCACGGTCGCCGACAACATCGCCAATGCGAACACGACGGGCTACAAGAAGGCCTCGACCCAGTTCTCCTCGCTGATTCTGCCCACCACGGGCGGCGCCTACAATTCGGGCGGCGTCACCACGGACGTGCGCTATTCCATCTCCGCTCAGGGCACTTTCACCTACACGACATCGGCGACGGACCTTGCCATCAACGGCAAGGGCTTCTTCATCGTCAACGGTTCGGATGGCGTCGAATACCTGACCCGCGCCGGTGCCTTCACCGTGATGGACGACGGCACGCTGAAGAACTCCGCCGGCTTCACGCTGATGGGCTATCCCTATTCCTCGACCGAGGACCCGACGATCGTCATCAACGGCTTCGCCGGTCTCGAAGAGATCAACCTTGCTTCCGGCGAGCTGAACGTGAAGGCCTCCGAAAAGGGCTACCTGCACGTCAACCTGCCGTCGAACGAGGAGGTGGGCTTCAAGAAGGCGACCTCGCTGGTCGCCTATGACAGCCTCGGCAACACCCGCAAGCTCGACTTCACCTACACGAAAGTCAGCTCGACCGCAGGCCCGCCGCCGACCAGCGACTGGTCCGTTGGCGTGACCTACACCGATCCGGTGACCGGCGATATTTACGACATGATGAGCGGCACGACGCCGCCACCGACCATCGGCTCGGCAGATCTGGCCTCGACGAAGACGCTGACCTTCGGCGCGGACGGCAAGCTCGACCTTAACACAAGCCCGGCGGACCTCGTCCTCGACGAACTTCCGATCGACGGCGCGATGCTCAATTCGCTGACGGTCTCCATCGGCGGCGCCAGCGGCGGCAGCACGCAGCTCGCCGCAGCCTTCGCGGCGAAGGGTGACATTGACGGCATCGGCCCGAGCGGCGTCGCCGGCTACGAGATCAGCGACGACGGCATCGTCTACCTGAAGTACGAGAACGGCGACCTTGCGCCGAAGTACCGTATCGCGATGGCGAACGTGCAGAGCCCGGACAACCTCAAGCCGCTCGCCGGAAACGTCTATTCGCAGAGCCCCGATTCGGGTGTCATCGTCATGGGCTACGCCGGCAACGGCGGCTACG
Organism: Phyllobacteriaceae bacterium UBA1940; assembly: GCA_002336975.1. Taxonomy (GTDB): domain Bacteria; phylum Pseudomonadota; class Alphaproteobacteria; order Rhizobiales; family Rhizobiaceae; genus Mesorhizobium_A. Next base: position 21,478 of record DDFA01000023.1, on the reverse strand, counting down.
GCACCATCATTTCCGGTGCTCTGGAAGACTCCAACGTCGATATCGCCGAGGAGCTGACCAGCATGATCGAATCGCAGCGTAACTACACGGCGAATTCGAAGGTCTTCCAGACCGGTTCGGAACTCATGGAAGTCCTCGTCAATCTGAAGAGATAAGGCGTCCGTCGCCGCGCAAGCATTCGAGAGTTAGGTAGAACCGATGTCGCTTTCAACAGCAATGAAGACTGCACAGTCCAGCTTCTCCAACGTGGGGCTGCAGTCGGCCGTCGCGTCGAAGAACATTGCCAATGCAAGCAACCCGGCCTACGCACGCCGCGCGGCGATCCTCGCCACGGCGTCCTCGGGCGCGACCGTGGTGGAAACGCAGCGTGCCCAGAACGAGGCGCTGCTGAAGCAGAACCTGCTTTCGATCTCCAAGGCCGGCGGTCAGGATACCCTCCTCGCCGGTCTCACGCAGATGAAGATGATGCTCGGCGGCGAGGACTACGAACTCGCCCCGTCAACCTATCTCGCGAAGCTGCGTGACAATCTGCAGACCTTCGCGGACAAGCCGAATGAAGTCTCGCTCGCCGAGACCGTCGTCTCCGACGCGGTTGATGTCGCCAACTCCCTGAACAGCACCTCGCAATCCCTGCAGAAGCTGCGCGCCGAGTCGGATGCGGATATCAATACGGCGGTGGTCGAACTCAATCGCCTGCTCAAGGAATTCCGGACCTACAACGACCAGGTCCGTCAGGGCACGGCCGCAGGCACGGATGTCAACGACGCCCTGGACCAGCGCGACAAGCTGCTGACCCAGATTTCGGCGATCGTCGGCGTCAATACCGTGACCCGGACCAACAACGACCTTGCGCTGTACACCAGCGACGGCACCGTGCTGTTCGAGACGGTCGAGCGCAGCGTGTCCTTCCAGCCGACGACGACCTACACCGCTACGGTCACGGGCAACCAGGTGCTGATCGACGGCGTGCCGGTGCAGGCGGGCGCGGGCGGCAACACCAGCGCGCGCGGCTCGATCGCGGCCCTGCTCCAGATTCGCGACCACACGGCCCCGACCTTCCAGGCGCAGCTCGACGAGATGGCGCGCGGCCTGATCAACATGTTCTCCGAAAACACCGCCGGCGGCGTGGTGGACGGGCTGTTCATCCGCAACGGCGTCGCCGTCGGGGACGACCTCAGCGTCGATGCCGTCGTTCCGGGCCTTTCGACCGTCATCAAGGTCAATCCGGAGGTGATCACCAGCCAGGGCGGCAACGCCATGAAGCTGCGTGACGGCATCTACGAGACCTTCAACAATCCCGGCGGCGACCCGCTCGCGAGCTTCTCGGACCTTCTGAACAATTATGCCTCGGCGTTCGAGAAGCCGATGACGTTCAATACGGGGGCCGCGATCGACACGACCGGCACGATCCTGGCGTTCTCGAGCGGTTCGGTCGGCTGGCTGGAGGAAATCCGCAGCGCCGCCACTACCGCGGGCGACGACAAGAACGCGCTGCTCGGCCGCACGCAGGAAGCCCTTCAGAACGTGACGTCCGTCAGCCTCGACGAGGAGCTGGCGCTGCTTCTCGATCTCGAGCAGTCCTACAAGGCGTCGGCGAAACTCGTGGCGGCGGTCGATGAGATGATCACCGCGCTCATGCAAGCGGCGGGCTAAGTCATGAAGGCTTCTTTCGTTTCCAACATGTCCCTTCAGAACGCCATGCGGCTTACCGTGTCCAAGGCGCAGAAGGAGATGGTGCAGCTTCAGGAAGAGACGGTCACTGGCCGCCACGCGGATGTCGGCGCCACGCTCGGCGCCAAGACGGCGCGCACGCTGAACCTGCATCGCGACCTGCAGCGCATGGAAGCCTTGAAGAGCACCAATGCGCTGACCACCCAGCGGCTTGCCGCCTCGCAGGAAGCCCTCGGCAAGATGTCGGAAGCGGCGAACGGGGCGATGGAGGTGCTGATCGCGCTTTCCGGCATCACCACGGCGGACCAGCTGGAACTGGCGCAGAAGAACATGGGCAACGCGCTCTCCACCTTCACGGCGGCGGCGAACACGTCCTTCAGCGGCGAATATCTCTTTGCCGGCATCAATTCCGACGTGATCCCGTTCAAGGACTACTTCGAGGGTTCACCGTCCGACGCCAAGACCGCCTTCGACGATGCGTTCTTCACGCATTTCGGCTTCACGCAGACCGATCCGGGTGTCAGTTCGATCACGCCGGACGAGATGACCGCCTTTATCGGTGATCTCGAGACGAGCTTCATGGGCCCCGACTGGCAGGCCAACTGGTCGATGGCCTCGGACGAGAACATGCAGAGCCGTGTCAGCACAGCCGAAACGGTGCAGAGCTCGACCAACACCAACACGAACGGCATGCGCTACATGGCGCTCGGCCTCGTGCTCGGCCAGGAGCTGCTGGCGCTCGGCATTTCCGAGCAGACGCGCAAGACGGTCAGCGATGCGGCGATCAACTATATGGGCCGCGCTGTTTCCGGCGTCGACAGCGAGCGCTCCAAGCTCGGCATTTCCGAATCCCGCGTCACGCAGGCAAATGTCTCGCTCAACGCGCAGATCACCATCCTGGGCACCAGCATCAAGGATATGGAGGGTATCGATACCTATGAGGCCGCGACGCGTGTCACCACGCTCGAGTCGCAGCTCTCGCTCGCCTACACGCTGACTTCGAGGATCCAGAATCTCAGTCTGCTGAATTACCTCTGATGAACCAGAGGGTACGGACACACATGAAGGATGTCTGAATGTACCAGTTTTCATATGCCGAGATCATGGAGGAGGGCGTCACCGTCTCCAAGGATCGGGAGCGGCAGGTTCTCGATCGGTCGATCGCGCTTCTGAAAGCGGCGATGGACAGCGGGGAAAGCTACGGAAAGGAGACGGTGGAAGCCGTCTATTTCACGCGCCGGGTCTGGATCCGCTTCATCGAGGATCTCGGAAACCCGGAAAACCAGCTCGAAGAGGAGCTGCGGGCCAATCTCATCTCGATCGCCATCTGGATTCTCAAAGAGGTCGAAAAGATCCGCAAGCGGGAATCCACGAATTTTCAGGGCATCATCGACATTACCACCATCATCAAGGATGGCATCAAATGAAAAGTACACTGCGTATATCGCTGAAGTCCGGAGAGCGCATTTTCGTCAACGGCGCGGTTCTGAGGGTCGACCGCAAGGTCGCCATCGAGTTCCTCAATGACGTGACCTTCCTTCTGGAAAACCACGTCCTGCAGCCGGAACAGGCGACGACGCCGCTCCGCCAGCTCTATTTCATCGCGCAGATGTCGCTGATCAATCCGGAAGGCGCCGAGCAGTCGATCGCCATGTTCCGCAAGTCGGTCATCATGCTGCTGTCGTGCTTCAAGAACGAGGAAGTGCTGGCCGAGCTGAAGCGCGTCGACGCCCTCGTCACGCAGGGCCGCGCCTTCGAGGCGCTGAAGGCGATCCGCGGTCTCTATCCGATCGAGGACCGCATCCTCAACAATCAGGAAATGGCTCCGGCCACCATCGAACAGATCCGCAGGGAGATCGCACCATGGTAGACACAACCGCCGTCGGCTCCGCGACCTCGAGCGGCTACACGCCCTCCGTGACCGCCGCCGATTCGGCCAAGGCCACGAAGGATGCGACGCTGAACTACGAGAGCTTCCTGAAGCTGCTCGTGGCGCAGATGAAGAACCAGGATCCGACCGAACCGATGGACGCGACGCAGCAGATGGCGCAGCTTGCGACCTTCTCGCAGGTCGAACAGACCATCAAGACGAACAAGAACCTGGAAAGCATGCTTCAGCGCACCTCGCTGCAGGAGGCGAACGCCGTCATCGGCCGCACGGTCGTCAGCAACGACGGCCAGACGACTGGCGTGGTCAAGGAAGTGACGCTATACAATGACGGTATTGTTGCGACGCTTGATTCGGGCAAGAAGCTTGTCATCGGACCCGGCGTAACCGTGAAGTGATCCTATCCCGTGAATGAGGCAGACGCCCTCGACATAGCGCAGGCAGCCATCTGGACGGTCGTCGTGGCCTCCGGTCCGGCCGTTCTCGTCGCCATGCTCGTGGGCGTCGCCATTGCTTTCGTGCAGGCGCTGACGCAGGTGCAGGAAATGACCCTCACCTTCGTGCCCAAGATCCTCGCGATCTTCGTGACGATCGCCATCTCGGCCCCGTTCATCGGCTCCCAGATCTCCATTTTCACCAATCTCGTCTTCTCGCGAATAGAATCCGGATTCTAGCGCCCTTCCGCGCTTCTTCGGACCGCGAAAACGCTCTCCTCCTTTGGTCTTGCGCGTTTCCGGACGCAAAACTGCTGCGCACTCTTGCTGGAAAAGCTTCAGCCCACCCTCGCGCAAGCTTCGTTCTGTACCTCATCGGTTGAAATGGGCGACGCGTGTGACGCGCCGCTGCCTCTCATGATGAGACGGGACGCATTCTGATGGCGCAAGTACCGGCAATAAACCTTCCGAAGGTCAGCCCCAGCGGCCGCGATATCGCATTCGCCGTCGGCATCCTGACGATCCTGTCGATCCTGTTCCTGCCGATCCCGGCCTTCATGATCGATATCGGCCTTGCCTTCTCCATCGCCTTCTCGGTGCTGATCCTGATGGTCTCGCTGTGGATCCAGCGGCCGCTCGATTTCTCGTCCTTCCCGACCGTCCTCCTCATCGCGACCATGGTGCGCCTCGCGCTCAACATCGCGACGACGCGCGTCATCCTTTCGCACGGTAACGAGGGGCACGATGCGGCCGGCGGGGTGATCGCGGGCTTTGCCAGCCTCGTCATGTCCGGCGATTTCGTCATCGGTATCATCGTCTTCATGATCCTGATCGTGGTGAACTTCATCGTCATCACCAAGGGCGCGACGCGTATCGCAGAAGTCGGCGCGCGCTTCACCCTCGACGCCATCCCCGGCAAGCAGATGTCGATCGATGCCGACCTTTCGGCCGGCCTCATCGACGAGAAGCAGGCGCAGCTCCGCCGCCGTGAACTGGAAGAGGAAAGCTCCTTCTTCGGCTCGATGGACGGTGCCTCGAAATTCGTGCGCGGCGACGCCATCGCCGGCCTGCTCATCACCGCCATCAACGTCTTCGGCGGCATCATCATCGGCTATTTCCGCCACGGCATGGAACTGGGCGAGGCGGCCGACGTCTTCGTGAAGCTGTCGGTCGGCGACGGTCTGGTCTCGCAGATCCCGGCGCTGATCGTCTCGCTCGCCGCGGGCCTCATCGTCTCGCGCGGCGGCACGGCCGGTTCCACCGACCAGGCGGTCGTCAACCAGCTCTCCGGCTATCCGCGCGCGCTCTTCGTCGCTTCCGGCCTGATGATTCTGCTCGCCATCATGCCGGGCCTGCCGTTCCTACCCTTCATGGTGCTCGGCGGCCTCATGGCCTTCGGCGCCTGGATCATTCCGCGCCGTATCGCGGAAGAGAACCGCCTCAAGCGCGAGGAGGAAGCCCAGCAGGTCCAGGCCTCGCGCGAGCAGGAGAAGGACTCGGTCAAGTCGGTGCTCAAGACCGCCGAAATCGAGCTGCTGCTCGGCAAGCAGGTTTCCACCCGTCTCCTCGGCGCCCATCAGGAACTGGCGTTCCGCGTCGGCAAGATGCGCAAGAAATTCGCCGGGCAATACGGTTTCGTGGTGCCGGAGATCAAGGTTTCCGACGACATCACCATCCCCGACAAGTCCTACCAGATCCGCATCCACGGCACGACGATCGCCTCGAACATCGTGCGCGTCGGCGAAGTGCTCGTCGTCACCGGCGGCGGGCGCAAGCCGAGCGTTCCGGGTGACGATATCCGTGAGCCCGCCTTCGGCATGCCGGCCGTCTCGATCCTCGAAACCTTCGCCGACGACCTGCGCCGCGAGGGCTTCCACCCGATCGACAACGTCTCGGTAGTGCTGACGCACCTTTCCGAAGTCATCCGCAACAACCTGCCGCAGCTTCTGTCCTACAAGGACGTGAAGGTGCTGATCGAGCGCCTCGACCCGGAATACCGCAAGCTCGCGGACGAGATCTGCTCGTCCCACATGTCTTATTCCGGCCTGCAGGCCGTGTTGAAACTGCTGCTCGCCGAGCGCGTCTCCATCCGCAACCTGCATCTCATTCTCGAAGCGGTCGCCGAACTTGCCCCGCATGTGCGCAAGACCGAGCAGATCGTCGAGCATGTCCGCATCCGCATGGCGCAGCAGATCTGCGGCGACCTCACGGACAACGGCGTGCTGCCGGTGCTGCGCCTCGGCAACAAGTGGGACATGGTCTTCCACCAGGCGCTCAAGCGCGACTCGAAGGGCGAAATCGTCGAGTTCGATATCGATCCGCGCCAGCTGGAGGAGTTTTCCGAGCAGGCGACCCGGGTTATCCGCGAGTTTCTCGACCGGGGCACGCCCTTTGTACTGGTCACGTCGCCCGAATCCCGCTCTTATGTGCGCATGATCATCGAGCGCCTCTTCGCCACATTGCCGGTTCTCTCGCATGTCGAGCTTGCCAAGGGCATCGAGATCAAGATTCTCGGCTCCATCTCATGATCACGGACCCGCAGGGCACGGTGCTGGCGCTGTTCGCCGCCTTCTGCCGTGTCGGCGGGTGCTTCATGCTGCTGCCGGGTTTTTCGTCCGCGCGCCTTTCCGTGCAGATCCGCCTGTTCCTGGCGGTCGCGATCTCCATCGCGATCCTGCCGATTCTCTGGGACACGATCTATCCGCGCGCCACCGGTTCGCTCGACGGCTATATCAAGATGATCGTCTTCGAGACGCTGACCGGCGCGGTCATCGGCCTCATCGCGCGCTACTACGTGCTCGGCCTGCAATTCGCCGGCACGGTGCTGACCATGATGATGGGCTTCAACGCCCCGCCGACCCAGGACGTTCTGGAGGACGCGGCCGAGAACCAGTTGACGAACCTTCTGTCCTTTGCCGCCCTCATGGTGCTTTTCATGCTGGATTTCCACCATGTCGTCATGCGGGCGCTGGTGGAATCCTATAATGTCATGCCGCTCGGTGCAGGCTTCAATCCGCAAAGCGCCCTGATCACGCTCACCGACACGCTGAGCCAGACCTTCATGATCATGCTGCGGCTCGCCAGCCCCTTCATCCTCTACGGTCTCGTCTTCAACGTCACCATCGGCCTCATCAACAAGCTCGCGCCGCAGATCCCGATCTATTTCGTCTCGCTGCCCTTCATCATCATGGGCGGCATGATCCTGATGTATTTCGGCATCCAGTCGCTGCTCGAGATATTTGCCGCCGGCTTCATGCCCGTGTTCCAGGGCGGCTGACATGGCGCAGAACCGGTCCGACAAGCTGAAACGCCTCGTCAATGTCCAGCGTCATCTCGAGAAGATCGCCGAGATGGACCTCGCCAACACGACGCGTCAGCGGCAGGAGGTCGCCGAGACGATGGATGTCGTCATCGACGCGATCAATTCGCTCGATCCGGTGCACCGCAGCTTCTCCTATCACTATTCCGGCCAGTACAACCGCCTGCAGCAGCAGGAGCAGATGCTGTCCAACGTGCAGGAAATGCACGAGATGCGTGTCGTGCGCGAGCGCACCAAGGGCGACCGCATGGAAGACCGCATGAAGGAGGCCCGCGACGCCGAGGAGCGTGCGGCCGCGGACGATGCGATTTACGATCTCATCGACCAGCATATTGCCTACAAGACGGACGAGGCCTAGGCGCTTTTCCGCAAGCCTCTGGAAGAGAACGCTATTTCTCCGCCTCCTCGCAAGCTTGCGTCAAAGTGGAGAGGCAGGGGGCCGTCGTCATGTCTTCGTCATCCGCCACCAGCCTCCCGTAAGGTTGAGCAGCGATAGTCGCATCAGGACGATGAAGAGGTTTGCCAGAGCGAACCGGATGTCCGGAATGGTCATGAGGCCGGCGGACCGCCATGAGGACGGGTCCGGCTGTTGAGAACATCAGAAAAGGCTCTGACACGTGGCAATTTCTCCCCCCAGCGACCTGGTGCTCGATGTCGTGCGCGCCGCCGACCCGACGCAGGTTCAGGAAGCACAGGCCAAGCTGAAATCGAACCGCGCCGCTTTCGAGGCGAACAGCCTTGCCGAGGCAGGCGCCGGCTTCCAGGCCGCCGTCGGCATTCTCAACCGTGATTCTGTCACCGCCCACACTGCCGCCGAAGGTGTCAGCGCGGTCGGCGGCAAGGCCATCCCGGAACATCTGCGCAAGTTCGAGACGATGGTGCTGCAGAATTTCGTGAAATCGATGCTGCCCGCCGAAAGTGAGGAAACCTATGGAAAGGGCACGGCCGGCGAGATGTGGCGCGGCATGATGGCCGACCAGCTCGGCGAAGTGCTCTCCAAGGGCGGCGGCATCGGCATTGCCGAAAGTCTCGCCAGGAAGACCGGCGCCGGCGCCGACCCGAAGGAGAAGGATGTCGACCGTGTCGCAGCCGGCATGGTGCAGTCGATGCAGCGCGAGGCCTTTGCAGACCTGACGCCCGGCATCAAGGAACATCACAAGAAAGCATAAGCGGAGAGAAGAACAATGGAACAGGCTAACAACGAACTTCGGATCCGCACCGTCCTCGGCCGGCTTGAAACGATCATCGACAACGAGAACGACAACATCGGCAGCGATCCCGATTTCGACCTGCCCACCTCGAATGCGCACAAGAGCCGCTGCCTCTATGAGCTGGCCATGCTGACGCGCGACGTGCGGCCGGACGAGGTTCCGCCGACCTTCTCCACGCAGCTCGGCCGTGTGCGGGAAAAGCTCGCCACCAATGCGCAGCGTGTCTCGGCGCATCTGGAAGCCGTGCGCGAAGTCGTCAGCATTCTGAAGAATGCCGTTCAGGACCTCGAGGCTGACGGCACCTATTCGCAGGAACAGTTCCGTCTGGGTTACGGTACATGATCAAGCTCATCGGCACCGGTGTCTGGGTCCTCGCGATCACGCTCGCCTCGGTCTATTTCTCGCTGAAGATGGCCTCGGCCCCGAAGGTGGATACCGCCGCGGCCGAGCGCGAGGCGGCGATGGAATTCGTCAGCGGCTATACGACCACCCTGCCGGTGATCGGGGAGGGCGGCGTCAACGGCTATCTGCTGACCAAGCTCGCCTACAAGGCCAACAAGGACCTTGCGGCCAAGCAGGTCGTGCCGCTGCCGGAGATGATCACCGACGAACTCTATACGCTGCTCGTCGGCCAGAAGATGATCGACGTGGCCAATGCCGGCAGCTTCGACCTCGAAGCCTTTCGGGGCATCGTGAAGGAGGGGCTGAACCGCCGCTTCGGCGCGGAGGTCATTGCCGAGGTCTATGTCGAGCAGATCGATTATCTGACCACCGCATCGGTGGAAAATCCGCCGCAGAAACGGGGCGTGACCCTGCTCAAGGGCGAAGTCCCGGCTGCCGCGGCGACGGCGGAAAAAAGCGGCGGACACTGACCGCCTTCTGCGAATGACCTGGACGGGGCCGGCCGCTAAAGCGAGCCGGCCTTTGCCGTTGAGGCGGGCCCTCGCGCTGTGGGTGAACCCGCCAGCCTGTAGCGCAGGACATGATAGAGAAAGAGCGGATCGGCAAGGCTCGGTGCGCGCAGGAACCCGGCCAGTCTGTCGAGGCGGCGTCGGCGCATAGTGATCGGCCCGTACCGGACGCCGCCCGAAAGGGCGCGGAACAGATTGCGGGCGCTGAGCACGAGGCGCGCATGGCCGGGGCCGACATGCCGGTCGATCCAGATCTCCTGTGCCGGATCATCGAGGGCAACGATCAGGATGTCGGCTTTCGCCGCATGCAGCCCCCCCGTGAGCGTGGCGGTATCGAAGCCGCCCGCGGCGATCGGCAGGATGTCGTGCCAGGGAGTGTGGCGGCGGAGGGTATCGGTTGTCGGTTTCAGCGTTGCAGAATCGCTGCCCACCAATGCGACACGCATCGGCCGAGATAGATAGGTCAGGAGCGCCGGCACGAAGACGGTGCTGTCGAGAGTGGCGGGAAAGCCGCGGCCATGGAGCAGGCGGGAAGCGAGGTCGACGCCATCCTCGCCCGGCAGCACGGCCTGACGCTGAAGCACGGCGCGGTATTCCCCGTCGCGCATCATCCGGTTGCCGTTCTCCGTATCGAGAAAGGCGATGACGCTTTGCCCGAAGGGCATGGTGGCGATTTCCTCGGCAAGGGCGAAGGCGTCCGCCCATCCGAGGTCGCAGACCGGCAGGCCGAGAATATCCCGTTGCGCGGCGATGATGTTGCCCGATACGAACGCCATGCGTATTTGTTCCCGCAGTTTTACCCCTCTCCTCTAGCAGGGCCGGCTGAAAGGCCGTTTAAGGATTTCCGGAGAAGGTGATGGTGAATCTTCACCCTTTGCTAACCATCGGGGTGAGGCTTTGGGGGCGCTGCCTGCCTTTCCGGCTGCACTGCCTGCCCCGCCGGCAGGATGGGGGGCGGCAGGCGGTGGGAAAGAAGGCGAACCCCAAGACTTCCGCATCATGCGACTTGAAATTATGCGTTTTCGACAGCATAGGGCGTGGAGAGGCCATCCCGCCGAGCGGGCGTCCCACTAGACTGGGCGCAATTCATTCAGGGAGAGTAATGTGACCACCATTATCGATGGGAAGCAGGTTGCCGCTTCCGTGATTGACGCCGTGAAGTCCGCTACCGCGGCCCTGGATAAGGATGCCGGCGTCAGGCCCGGCCTTGCCGTGGTCATCGTCGGCAACGATCCGGCCAGTCACGCCTATGTTTCTGCCAAGGGCCGCATGGCCAAGGAATGCGGCTTCAACTCCATCCAGCATACGCTGCCTGAAGAGACGACCCAGGAAGAGCTTGCCCGCCTCGTCGCGACGCTGAACGCGGATGAAAGCATCCACGGCATCCTCGTCCAGCTACCCTTGCCGAAACACCTGAATTCCGATCCGATCATCCAGTCGATCAAGCCGGAAAAGGATGTCGACGGCCTTCACGTCGTCAATGCCGGCAAGGTCGCGACCGGCGATCTCGACGGCGGCCTCGTTTCCTGCACGCCGGCCGGGGCCATGGTCTTCGTGCGCCGCACGTATGGCAACGACCTGTCCGGCCTCAATGCCGTTGTGATCGGCCGTTCCAATCTCTTCGGCAAGCCGATGTCGGCCTTGCTGCTCGCCGCCAATGCGACGGTGACGACGGCCCATTCGCGCACGAAGGATCTCGCCGCCGTCTGCCGCAACGCCGATATCCTCGTTGCCGCCGTTGGCCGGCCGGAAATGGTGAAGGCCGACTGGGTCAAGCCCGGCGCGACCGTCATCGATGTCGGTATCAATCGTGTCGCCACCGCCGAGGGCAAGTCCCGTCTCGTCGGCGACGTCGCCTTCGAGGAATGCGCGAAGGTCGCAGGCGTCATCACCCCGGTTCCCGGCGGCGTCGGCCCGATGACCATCGCCATGCTGATGGCCAATACCGTGATCGCTGCCTATCGCAAGGCCGGCAGGACGCCGCCGAAGTTCTGATAAGAGGTGTCGATGGATGAAATGACCCTGTCGGACCTGCAGGGATTGCAAGGTCAATGGCGCCAGGTCAGGTTTGAGGAAAACGGGATTGCTGATCCTCCCGACACGCATTCGGCGCCGGGAGCCATCCTGACGATCGACGGCAATGGTTTCCACGTCGGCGTGCCGGGGCAGGCGGCTATCCTCGAGGGCAGTTTCGTGCTGGATGCGCGGAAGCTTCCCAAAGTCATCACCTGGACGGATGCGACGGGAGAGGATGCCGGAAAATCCTTCCCGGCGATCTACGAACTGTCAGACAAGGACTTTACCTTCATCGCGGCGGACGAAGGCATGCCGTGCCCGACGGATTTCAGCGGCGGGCAAGGGCTGACACTCAGGTCACTGACACGCATCGAACCGTTATAGGAATTCTGGAGGGCGCCCGCGGGCGCCTTTTCATTTGCCCGGCGCCGGTCCCGTGGACGCGCGCACGATGAGATCGGCCTTCCACATTTCCTGCAAAGGCAAGGTTTCCAGTTGCAGGATGTCGGCGATGAGGCGGCGGGCGATGCGCTGGCCGGCAGCCCGCAGCGACGACCGCGTGGTTGTCAGCGGCACCATGAAGTTCTCGGGCTTCAGCATCGGCAAAACGTCGTCATGGGCGATCAGCGATATGTCCGTACCGAGCTTCAGGCCGGCCTGGCTGATGGCGCGCACCGCGCCGAGCGCCAGCACTGTGCTGGAACACAGGACCGCCGTCGGCGGCGTGTCGAGCTGGAGGAAGCGTTCCATGGCGCGAAAGCCGTGCTCGTCCGTCATTTGAGAATGCTGCACGCAGTCCTCGCGCAGGTGGAGGCCGTATTCGGCGAGCGCGCGGATGGTGCCCTTTTTCCGGCGGATGGCGAAGGCGAGGTGCTCCGAACCGTTGAGAAGCGCGAAATGGCGGTGGCCAAGCTGGGCCAGGAGACGGGCGGCATCGTAGAAGGCGCCGGTATTGTCGATATCGAGATACGGATAGTCTGTCGGAATGCCGATCGAGCGCCCATGCACGACGAAGGGCGTCTTCAGCGATTTCAGCATGGCGATGCGCGGATCCTTCTCGCGTATATAGGCGAGGAACAGCGCGTCCACGTTACCGCTCGCCACCAGACGCCGGCAGGTGGCGACCTCGTCTTCCGGGTGACTGGGATTGATGACGAAATGAAAATCATGCTTGACCGCCTCGTCGCCGAGGCCGGCCAGGAACTCGCCGAAATGCACGTCGGACTCGATGCCGTCGGCTGTCGGCATGACGAGGCCGATCGAGCCGGCGCGCCCGGTCGCAAGGCGCTGGGCGGCGCGGTTGGGGCGATATCCCGTCTCCCGGACCGCGTCGAGCACGCGCTGGCGCGTCTCGGCGTTTACCTCCGGATAGCCGTTCAGCGCTCTGCTCACGGTCGTCTGCGAGAGGCCCAGCAATTGCGATAACTGCTTGAGATTCACATGCTTAGCTTTCTTGAAGCGCCTAAAGCGCTTTGGATATCCCGGCCCGGCGTCTGGAAGTCGTCTCCAAAGCGCTTCGGCATGTAACATCAGCAAATCATGCAGGAAAAGCACGATTTCGTCATTTTGCGCCGCAAAACTACGCTGCAGTGCGGCAATGCCGGCATTTTCACACGCAAATGATTCGGAGGGCCTTGACGAAGGCAAGGGGGAAATGGGATGAAAGCAAATCCAAAGCGCTTTGAATTTTGGGGCATTTTAGAGACCGCCCGCTCCGGGAGAGAGCGGGTTTGCTATGGGAGGCAAATCACGTGAAAAAGACATTGTTGATGACGGCTGCGCTCGCTCTGTTCATGGCGGGCGGCGCTATTGCTGCCGACTTGAAATTCAAGCCGGGCGAGGATTCCAAGTTCAACTGGCAGAGCTTCGAGGACTTCAAGAAGGGTCACGACCTCAAGGGCCAGACGCTGACCATCTTCGGCCCCTGGCGCGGCGAGGACGAAGCTCTCTTCAAGAATGTCTACGCCTATTTCGTCGAGGCGACGGGCGTCGATCTGAAATATTCCTCTTCCGAGAACTATGAGCAGCAGATCGTCATCGATACGCAGGCCGGTAGCCCGCCGGACGTCGCCATCCTGCCGCAGCCGGGCCTGATCGCCGACCTTGCCTCCAAGGGCTACCTGACGCCGCTCGGCGACGAGACCAAGCAGTGGCTGCTCGACAACTACGCCGCCGGCCAGTCCTGGGTCGATCTTTCGACCTATAAGGGCAAGGACGGTAATGCCGCACTCTATGCCTTCCCCTACAAGATCGACGTGAAGTCGCTCGTCTGGTACGTGCCGGAAAACTTCGAGGACGCCGGCTACGAAGTGCCGAAGACCATGGAAGACCTGAAGGCGCTGACGGAGAAGATCGTCGCCGACGGCGGCACGCCCTGGTGCATCGGCCTCGGTTCGGGCGGCGCGACCGGCTGGCCGGCGACCGACTGGGTCGAAGACCTGATGCTGCGCACGCAGACGCCGGAAACCTACGACAAGTGGGTGAAGAACGAGATTCCCTTCACCGATGCCGCCGTTGTCGGCGCGCTGGATGAATTCGGCTGGTTCGCCAAGAACGACAAGTTCGTCGATGGCGGCGCGGCTGCCGTCGCCTCCACCGACTTCCGCGATAGCCCGAAGGGCCTCTTCGCCTCGCCGCCGAAGTGCTACCTGCACCATCAGGCCTCGTTCATCCCGTCCTTCTTCCCGGAAGGCACGGTCGTCGGCGAGGATGCGGACTTCTTCTACATGCCGCCCTATGCCAGCAAGCCGGAACTTGGCAATCCCGTCCTCGGCGCCGGCACGCTCGCCATGATCACCAAGGACACGCCGGCCTCGCGCGCCTTCATCGAGTTCCTGAAGACGCCGATCGCCCATGAACTCTGGATGGCGCAGACCAGCTTCCTGACGCCCTTCAAGAGCGCCAACAAGGACGCCTACGCCAACGCGCCGATGAAGAAGCAGGGTGAAATCCTGCTGAACTCGACCACCTTCCGTTTCGACGGTTCCGACCTGATGCCGGGCAAGATCGGCGCGGGCGCGTTCTGGACGGGCATGGTCGACTTCGTCGGCGGCAAGTCCGCCGCTGACGTCGCCGCCGGCGTCCAGAAGGCCTGGGACGCCATCAAGTAAATCTCTGGTGAACCGGCCGGCATCCGCCGGCCGGTTTTCTCTACGCATGCGAAAGTGCAGCCGGACCATGCGGTGGGAGCCGCGTGAACGATCGATGCGCCCAAGAGGGCGGGGTGCATTCCTGGGGAGGGACCGCCATGCAGCAATTGTTATTCGCCATCTTCACGATGGTCGGGGGCGTTCTCGCCTGTGTCGTCTATTTCTTCGGAACGAACTGGCTGCTCGACAGGATATTTCCGTCCAAGGGCATGACGGGGCCTGAAGCATCGCGTAATCTGCGGCTTACCAATGCCATCCGCCCCTGGCTCTTCATGGCCCCCGCGCTCTTCGCGCTCGCCATCTATCTCGTCTATCCGGTTTTCGAGTCCGTGCGGCTCTCCTTCCTCGATCGCTCCGGCCAGCAGTTCGTCGGCTTCAGCAATTACATCTGGATGTTCGGCGACGGCGAATTCCGCCAGTCGATCTTCAACAATTTCCTCTGGCTCCTCGTGGTGCCGGCGCTTTCCACCTTCTTCGGCCTCGTGGTCGCCGCGCTGACCGACCGCATCTGGTGGGGCAATATCGCAAAGACCCTCATCTTCATGCCGATGGCGATCTCCTTCGTCGGCGCGGCCGTCATCTGGAAGTTCGTCTACGACTTCCGCCCGGAAGGCTCCGAACAGATCGGCATCCTCAACGCGGTCGTCGTCGCCTTCGGCGGCACGCCCGAGGCATGGATGACCATTCCCTTCTGGAACAACTTCTTCCTGATGGTCATCCTGATCTGGATCCAGACGGGCTTCGCCATGGTCATCCTTTCCGCCGCCCTGCGCGGCATTCCGGAAGAGACCATCGAGGCGGCCGTCATCGACGGGGCCAACGGCTTCCAGATATTCTTCAAGATCATGGTGCCGCAGATCTGGGGCACGATCGCCGTCGTCTGGACGACGATCACCATCCTCGTCCTCAAGGTCTTCGATATCGTGCTGGCGATGACCAACGGCCAGTGGCAGACGCAGGTTCTGGCGAACCTGATGTTCGACTGGATGTTCCGCGGCGGCGGCGATTTCGGGCGCGGCGCGTCCATCGCCGTCGTCATCATGATCCTCGTCGTCCCGATCATGATCTGGAACATCCGCAACGCCACCAAGGAAATGGAAGGCCACTGAGATGATCGCTTCGTCCCGTTCGCCGCTCACCATCGCCGTCCATATTTCCGTCCTGCTGCTCGTCGCGCTCTGGACCCTGCCGACCGCCGGCCTCCTGATTTCCTCGCTGCGCGACAAGGACCAGCTCGCCGTTTCCGGCTGGTGGACCGCGCTTTCCACCTCCTCGCAGAACCTCACCGGCCGCGCCGCCTCGCCGGAGGCGCAGGTGGAGAAGGACGGCAAGTTCGTCATCGCGGGGGATTTGCTGGAGGGCGGCGACGCCAAGGTCTCCGCCTTCGGCTTCCGCCCCATGCAGCCCGCCGCCTTCGAGGCCGGCAAGCCTGCCGATATCGGCGACGGCCAGACGCTGACCGTCAACGCGGACGGCAGCTACGAGATCGTCTCGCCGACCAAGATGGAAGGCACGCGCGGCCAGCGCATCTTCTATACGGCCTCCGTGCCGCCGCGCTTCACGCTCGACAATTATCGCGAGGTGCTGAGCGCCGCCGGCATCGGCTCGTCCTTCATCAACTCGCTGACGGTGGCGATCCCCTCGACCATCATCCCGATCCTCGTCGCCGCCTTCTGCGCCTATGCGCTGGCCTGGATGCCGTTCCCCGGCCGGGCGATCCTGATCGCCGTCATCGTCGGCCTGCTCGTCGTGCCGCTGCAAATGTCGCTGATCCCGCTGCTGCGTCTCTACAATGGCGTCGGCGCCTTCCTCGGCGTGCCCGCAAAAACCTATGTCGGCATCTGGCTCGCGCATATGGGCTTCGGCCTGCCGCTCGCGGTCTATCTCCTGCGCAACTACATGGCCGGCCTGCCGCGCGAGATCATGGAATCGGCCCGCGTCGACGGCGCGTCGGATTTCGATATCTTCGTGAAGATCATCCTGCCGCTCTCCTTCCCGGCGCTCGCCTCCTTCGCCATCTTCCAGTTCCTCTGGACGTGGAACGACCTGCTCGTCGCCATGGTCTTCCTCGGCACGGGCAATGACGAACTGGTGCTGACCGGGCGTCTGGTAAACCTGCTCGGCTCGCGCGGCGGCAACTGGGAAATCCTCACGGCCTCCGCCTTCATCACCATCGTCGTCCCCCTCATCGTCTTCTTCAGCCTGCAGCGCTATCTCGTGCGCGGCCTGCTGGCGGGGTCGGTCAAGGGCGGCTGACGCATACCCATAGGACAAGCAGAATGACGACGTTGGATTCCACTCTTCTCACGCCGGACAAGGACTGGTGGCGCGGCGCGGTGATCTACCAGATCTATCCACGCTCCTTCCAGGACACCAATGGCGACGGGATCGGCGACCTCAAGGGCATCACCGAACGGCTCGCCCATGTCGCCTCCCTCGGGGCGGATGCGATCTGGATCTCGCCCTTCTTCACCTCGCCGATGAAGGATTTCGGCTACGACGTCTCGGATTATCAGGACGTCGACCCGATCTTCGGCGTGCTTGCCGATTTTGACGCGCTGATCGCCGAGGCGCATCGCCTAAACATCCGCGTCATGATCGACCTCGTGCTGTCGCACACGTCCGATAAGCACCCCTGGTTCGTCGAAAGCCGCTCGCGCCGCAGCAATCCCAAGGCCGACTGGTATGTCTGGGCCGATTCCAGGCCGGACGGCACGCCGCCCAACAACTGGCTGTCGATCTTCGGTGGTTCCGCCTGGCAATGGGACCCGACGCGCCTGCAATATTACATGCATAACTTCCTGACCTCGCAGCCGGACCTGAACCTGCACAATCCCGAGGTTCAGGATGCGCTGCTTTCTGTCGCCCGCTTCTGGCTGGAGCGCGGCGTCGACGGCTTCCGCCTCGACACGATCAACTTCTATTTCCACGACAAGCAGCTTCGCGACAACCC
Source organism: Phyllobacteriaceae bacterium UBA1940 (assembly GCA_002336975.1). Lineage (GTDB taxonomy): Bacteria > Pseudomonadota > Alphaproteobacteria > Rhizobiales > Rhizobiaceae > Mesorhizobium_A. The sequence goes on along the minus strand of DDFA01000023.1, from coordinate 3,926 downwards.
GTCGCTCGCCCCCGAGCGCCGCAACGCGCAGACCGCGCCGGCCGTGAACCCCTATAACTATCAGGAACATATCTACGACAAGAACCAGCCGGAAAACCTGGAGTTCCTGAAGCGCTTCCGCGCCGTCATGGAGGAGTTCCCGGCGATTGCCGCCGTGGGCGAGGTGGGCGACAGCCAGCGTGGCCTCGAAATCGCCGGTGAATACACCTCCGGCGGCGACAAGATGCACATGTGCTACGCCTTCGAGTTTCTCGCCCCCGAACCGCTGACGCCGGCCTTCGTCGCCGAGACGCAGCACGCGCTGGAAAAGGCCGCGCCCGAAGGCTGGGTCTGCTGGGCCTTCTCGAACCATGACGTGATGCGCCATGTCAGCCGCTGGGGTAACGCAGTCACCGACCACGAGGCCCATGCCAAGCTGCTCGCCAGCCTCCTGATGTCGCTGCGCGGCTCCGTCTGCATCTATCAGGGTGAGGAACTGGCCCTGCCGGAGGCCGAGCTTGCCTACGAGGACCTTCAGGACCCCTACGGCATCCAGTTCTGGCCGGATTTCAAGGGCCGTGACGGCTGCCGCACGCCCATGGTCTGGGATGGCCGCCAGCAATCCGGCGGCTTCAGCCTCGGCAAGCCCTGGCTGCCGGTGCCGGCCGCCCATCTGGAGCGCGCGGTCAACGTGCAGGAGGGGGACGAGGCGTCGGTTCTGGCGCACTATCGCCGCTTCCTCGCCTTCCGCAAGGAGCATGTGGCGCTGGTCAAGGGCGAGATCGAATTCCACGTCGCGGAGGGCGCGGTGCTGTCCTTCGTGCGCACGCATGGCAACAAGAAGATCTTCTGCGCCTTCAACATGAGTCCCGTCGCGCGCCTTGCCGATCTGCCGTCCGGTACGCTGGAAGCGCTGGAAGGCCACGGCTTCGGCAGCGTGATGCATGAGGAAAATATCGAACTTCCGGCCTGGAGCGGGTTCTTCGCCCGCTTCGCATAGTCGGTCAGAAACACAGGGGAGTGAGTGACATGACAGGGCTGGTTCTCAGGGATATCCGCAAGTCCTACGGTTCGGTGGACGTGATCCACGGCATCGATCTCGATATCAAGCAGGGCGAGTTCATCGTCTTCGTCGGCCCGTCCGGCTGCGGGAAGTCGACGCTCTTGCGCATGATCGCGGGTCTGGAGGAAATCACTGGCGGCGACATGACCATCGATGGCGAGCGCGTCAACGACGTGCCGCCCTCCAAGCGCGGCATCGCCATGGTCTTCCAGTCGTACGCGCTCTACCCGCACATGACCGTCTACGACAACATGGCCTTCGGCATGCGGATCGCCGGGGAAAGCAAGGAGGAGATCGACCGTCGCGTGCGCTCGGCCGCCGATATCCTCCAGCTCACCAAATATCTCGACCGTCTGCCCAAGGCGCTTTCGGGCGGCCAGCGCCAGCGCGTCGCCATCGGCCGAGCCATCTGCCGCAACCCGAAGGTCTTCCTCTTCGACGAGCCGCTGTCGAACCTCGACGCGGCGCTGCGCGTCGCCACCCGCATCGAGATCGCCAAGCTCAACGAGCAGATGGCCGATACGACGATGATCTACGTCACGCACGACCAGGTGGAGGCGATGACGCTCGCCGACCGCATCGTCGTGCTCTCGGCCGGCCATATCGAGCAGGTCGGCCCGCCGCTGGAACTCTATGAGCGCCCGGCGAACCTCTTCGTCGCCCGCTTCATCGGCTCGCCGGCCATGAACATCATCCCGGCGAAGATCACCGCTGCCGGCGAGACGACTTCGCTGGAGCTGACCGGCGGGCGCACCTGCGGCGTTGGTATCGCCACGGCGGCATCCGAGATCGGCAAGACGGCGAGCTTCGGCGTGCGGCCGGAGGATCTGCAGATCACGACCGGCGATGATTTCCTCTTCGAAGGCACCGTCTCCATCGTCGAGGCGCTGGGCGAGGTGACGCTGCTCTATATCGACGGCCTCGTCCAGGGTGAGCCGATCATCGCCAAGATCCCCGGCATCCTCGACGTCAAGCGCGGCGACAAGGTTCGCTTCACCGCCGACAGGACCAAGCTGCATCTCTTCGACGCCGCCGGCAAGAGCTACCGCGCGGCCTGATTTGTCCCGTGGGCGGCAGGATTTTGCCCTGCCGCTCAACCCGATGTTAAGCGTTAGTGCCTAGTCTTTTTCTCGGAATTGATCATGCCGGGGGGCATCGGGCATATGCGTTTTCAGGATCAGGCGTCGCGGAGCAACTACCTGAACAAGGAAGAGTCCTTCATGTACGATCGGGAGAAGAGTTTCCCGATGGAGGACACCTGCAACGAGGCCCGCATCGAGTTCACCGAGAGCGGCGGCATCGTCAATCTCGTTTCGCGGCGCGGGGTGATCATCAAGCTGTCGCGCAGCGGCGCGGTCCTCACCATGACCTCGAAGTTCCAGCTTCCGCGCAACTTCTATCTCGATATCGTCAGCGCCCGCATCCCGATGATCGGCTGCCTGACGCAGCGCGTCTATCCCAACGACGTGGTCGAGGCCCGCTTCCTGCGGCTTCTGTCCGACAAGGACCTCCAGCGCATCTTCGTCTACTCGACGCACCGGAACCATCAGGGCCGGACGCTGGATATCTATAGCTGATAGTTCCGGGATAGCCCCTCATCCGGCCTGCCGGCCACCTTCTCCTTGGCTGCGGGGCGAAGGGGCATTGCCGCACCGTTTTCCTTCAATCATGGCAAAGCATCGCCACGATTCCCTTCTCCCCGCTTGCGGGGAGAAGGTTGCGGCAGCGGGATGAGGGGCTGTGCGCCCGCTTACGCGAACAGCACGCTCGCCCCGTGATCCGCCGGCCCGGCAATCGCGCGGAAGGGTGCGAAGAGTTCGCGGCCCATGCCGAATTCGTTGCCGGAAAGGTCGGCCGCCGCCTGCGGGCGGGCGGCGAATTCCGCGGCGTCCACCAGAACCTCGATCGTGCCATGGGTGGCGTCGAGGCGGATCGTGTCGCCGTTGCGGATGCGGCCGATGGGGCCGTTGTCCACCGCTTCGGGCGTGACGTGGATTGCGGCGGGCACCTTGCCGGAAGCGCCGGACATGCGGCCGTCCGTCAGCAGCGCGACCTTCTGGCCGCGATCCTGCAGGATGCCGAGCACGGTGGTCAGCTTGTGCAGTTCCGGCATGCCGTTCGACTTCGGTCCCTGGAAGCGCACGACGGCGATGAAATCGCCCGTCAGCTCGCCGTTCTTGAAGGCGACGTTGAGTTCCTGCTGGTCGTGGAAGACCTTGGCCGGCGCTTCGATGACATGGCGCTCCGGCTTGACGGCGGAGATTTTTATGACGGCGCTGCCGATATTGCCGGTCAGCATCTTCAGGCCGCCGGTCGGCTGGAAGGGGGTCTCGATATTGGCGAGCACCTTCGGGTCGTGGCTGACTTTCGGCGCAGGCTCGCGGTGCACCGCGCCGTTCTCGCCGAGCCGGGGATCGATCGTATAGGCGTGAAGGCCCTGGCCGTAGACGGTGCGCACGTCGTCATGCAGCATGCCGCCCTTCAGGAGTTCCTGGATGAGGAAGCCCATACCGCCGGCCGCGTGGAAATGGTTCACGTCGGCAAGGCCGTTGGGGTAGACGCGGGCGAGCAGCGGCACGACGTCGGAAAGGTCGGAAATGTCCTTCCAGGTCAGCACGATGCCGGCGGCGCGCGCCATGGCGAGAAGGTGCAGCGTGTGGTTGGTCGAACCGCCCGTGGCGTGGAGGCCGACGACGCCGTTGACGATGGAGCGCTCGTCGATCATCTCGCCGGCCGGGGTGAATTCATTGCCCTGCGCGGTGATGGCGAGGGCGCGCTTGGCGGCTTCCTTGGTCAGTGCGTCGCGCAGCGGCGTGCCGGGATTGATGAAGGAGGCGCCGGGCATGTGGAAGCCCATGATCTCCATCAGCATCTGGTTGGAATT